>NZ_JAWJEJ010000002.1:0-327229 GCF_032911445.1 Sphingomonas sp. HF-S4
AGACCAGGAGCCGCCGCCCACATGTCCCTTCATCAATTCAACAATGTCAAAGAGCGCAAAACACCGACGCCCCAGCCTACCCCTTTTTCTCGGGGCGAACCGTGCGCCTGGTTTTTGGTGACCACTCCAGCGCCCCGTGTGGGCCGCCGCTGCGGTGAGAGGGCATTTATGAGGGTCCCCCGCAACCGTCAACCCACAGAATCGAAAAAAGTGACAGATCCGCGACTTTTATGTCGTTTTCCCGCACGCATTCCCGCGCCAACCCGCCAGTCGCCACTCTATATATGGCGGCGCCGTAATTCTAGCCCTTTCCGCAGGCGCTTGTACGCGCGATCGCTGCATTCCCTGCAGGGACGACTCGCCCCGCCGCCGACTCGAACGTCGCGCGTGCGCCTCGACCTGCCTCCCGGGCGACTTGCCGTTTGGGTGGCCACGCGGCATGGGAGCGGCTCGCTAGGACGTAAGAGGCATATATGAAGGACAGGCTGGTAACGCTGATCGGCGGCGGCGGATTTCTGGGGCGCTATGTCGCACAGGAACTCTATCGCGCAGGAGCCCGCGTCCGCATCGCGCAGACGCGGCCGCGCGACGCCTGGTTCCTCAAGACCCAGGGCGGGCTCGGCCAGACCCAGTTCGCCGCGACCGACACCACCCGCGCCGACAGCGTCGCCCGCGCGATCGAAGGATCGGATCTGGTGGTCAATCTCGCCGGCACCTTCGGCAGCGCGATGCAGAAGGTCCATGTCGACGGCGCACGCAACGTCGCCGAGGCGGCTCGGAATGCCGGTGCGACCGCGCTCGTCCATATCTCGGCGATCGGCGCCGATTCGGATTCTGATTCGGCCTATGGACGCTCCAAGGCGCAGGGCGAACAGGCCGTGCTGGGCGCCTTCCCCAATGCCACCATCCTGCGCCCCTCGGTGATGTTCGGGCGCGAGGATGCGTTCGTGAACCGATTCGCCGGGCTGATCGCCGCAGCACCGGTTGTGCCGGTGCTTCGCGGCGAAGCGCGCTTCCAGCCTGCTTATGTCGCCGACGTCGCGGCGGCGGTAGTAAAGGCGATCGAGGATCCCGCCACCTATGGCGGACACCTCTACGAGCTCGGCGGCCCCGATGTGGTGACGATGGCCGAGCTCCATCGCTGGATCGCCGCGACGATCGGCCGACCCGACCGATTCGTCGCGCTGCCCGATGCATTGGGCGGGCTGATCGCGACGTTCGGCGCGCTGCCCGGCGCCCCGATCACCCGCGACCAATGGCTGATGCTCCAGCACGACAATGTCGCCGCGGCCGGCAGCGAAGGCTTTGCCGCGTTCGGGATCACCCCGACGCCGCTCGCGACCGTCGCACCGGCCTGGCTCGTCCGCTTCCGGCGCCACGGCCGGTTCGGCCGGCTCGGCGCCGCCGCCTGAACCGACACTCCCCGAATTGGGGCGGCGGCCGCGGGCCGGCGCCCGTGTGAACGAGAGGCCCCTGCGTACATGTCCGAACTTCTCGTGGCGATCCTGCTTGGCATCGTCGAAGGCATCACCGAATTCCTGCCGGTCTCGTCGACCGGGCATTTGATCCTCGCCAGCGAACTGATGGGATATGACGCGGCGCATTGGGCGGTGTTCAACATCGCGATCCAGCCCGGCGCGATCCTGGCGATCGTCGTACTCTATTGGCGCACCTTCTTCGCCGTGAGCAAGGGACTGCTCCGCTGGGAAGCGTCGTCGGTGGCATTCGTCCGCAACCTGCTCATCGCCTTCATCCCCGCCGTGGTGCTCGGGCTCGCCTTCGGCGACCAGATCGACGCGCTGCTCGAGAATGCCAAGGTCGTCGCCTGGGCGCTGATCGTCGGCGGCGTCGCGATCCTCGTCGTCGAGCGATTCGCCAAGACGACCAACGTGCTGGGCATCTCGGGCGTCTCGACGATGCAGTCGGTCAAGATCGGGCTGGTCCAGTGCATCGCGATGATCCCGGGCGTGAGCCGGTCGGGCGCGACGATCATGGGCGCAATGGCGCTGGGGATCGACCGCCGTACCGCCGCCGATTTCAGCTTCTTCCTTGCGCTGCCAACGCTGACCGGCGCGACCGTGCTCCAGCTCTACAAGCATCGTGATGCGGTCACTGCGGACAGCATGGGGCTGATCGCGGTGGGGTTCGTAGTCTCCTTCGTGGTTGCGCTGGCAGTGGTAAAGGCGTTCCTGGCGGTAGTGACCAAGCACGGCTTTGCGCCGTTTGCCTGGTATCGGATCGTCGCCGGCGGCGCCGCGCTGATCTGGCTCTCGCTCCGATAAGGCCGAAACGGACCCTTAATGGCGCAATAATCTTGCGGCCGGTCTTGCCGCCGTAGAAAACTGCCCAAATAGGACAGCATTACTGCTTTATTAGCCGATCATGCTGGCATAAGGGCCGCAGCATGGCAGATGATGCGATGCTTAAATTCGTGGCGCGTGGGCAGCAATACCCCGAGAAGCGCTCGGCCGAACTCCGTGCGGAGGACTTTCGCGAGATCGCGGAACGCTATGCCGTGCCCGATGCCGAGGCGCAGGCGGGGCGCTGCTCGCAATGCGGCGTGCCCTATTGCTCGGTGCACTGCCCACTGCACAACCACATTCCCGACTGGCTCCGCCTCACCGCCGAGGGCCGGCTGCGCGAGGCGTACGAGCTGTCGAACAGCACTTCGACCATGCCCGAGATCTGCGGTCGCATCTGCCCGCAGGACCGGCTGTGCGAAGGCAATTGCGTGATCGAATTCTCGGGCCACGGTGCCGTGACGATCGGATCGGTCGAGAAGTTCATCACCGACAAGGCCTGGGAAGAAGGCTGGGTCGAGCCGGTCAAGGTCGGCCCGGCGCGCGGCCAGTCGATCGGGATCATCGGCGCGGGCCCGGCGGGGCTCAGCGCCGCCGAGTATCTGCGCGAGCTGGGCTATGACGTCCATGTCTATGACCGGCACGATCGCGCCGGCGGCCTGCTCACTTATGGCATCCCAGGCTTCAAGCTCGAGAAGGAAGTGGTGATGCGGCGCGTCGCGCGGCTCGCCGAGGCGGGCATCACCTTTCACACCAGCTTTGAGGTCGGCCGCGACGCGACGCTCGACCAGCTACGCGCCAAGCATGACGGCATTCTGATCGCGACCGGCGTCTACAAGACCCGCGGGATCAAGGCGCCCGGCGTCGGCGCCAGGGGCATCGTCGAGGCGCTCGACTATCTGACCGCGTCGAACCGCAAGAGCTTCGGCGACGTGGTCCCCGCCTTCGACGACGGCAGCCTGAACGCGCAGGGCAAGAACGTCGTGGTGATCGGCGGCGGCGACACCGCGATGGATTGCGTCCGCACCGCGATCCGCCAGGGCGCGGCTTCGGTGAAGTGCCTCTATCGCCGCGACCGCGCCAACATGCCGGGATCGCAGCGCGAGGTGGCCAATGCCGAGGAGGAAGGCGTCGAGTTCGTCTGGCTCTCCGGCCCCGAAGCCTTTGACGGCGGCGACAAGGTCACCGGCGTGCGTGCGACGAAGATGCGGCTCGGCGCGCCCGACGCCTCGGGCCGCCGCGCACCCGAAGTCGATCCGGGCGGCGCGTTCCAGCTGCCCGCCGACCTGGTCATCAAGGCGCTCGGCTTCGAGGCCGAGGACCTGCCCAAGCTGTTCGGCGCCGAAGGCCTCGGCGTCACGCGCTGGGGCACGCTGCGCACCGACGGCAAGTCGATGATGACCAGCCTCGACGGCGTGTTCGCGGCGGGCGACATCGTTCGCGGCGCGAGCCTGGTGGTCTGGGCGATCCGCGATGGCCGCGACGTTGCGGCGCATATGCATAAATATCTCAAAACCAAGGCGGCCGACGCGAAGGTGGCAGCATGACCCCAATTCTTTCCGCACTCGCGCTGACGCTCGCGACGCCGGGCCAGGCCGCGCCCACCCCTACCACGACGACCGCCGCGCCCGACCCCGCCCGGCTCGCCGTCGCGCAGAAGGTGGTGGCCAAGCTGGTGCCGGAAGGCGTGTACCTCCGGATGATGCGCGATGCCTATCCACAGATGATGGACGCGATGATCGCGCAGATGAGCGGGATATCTGCCGACCAGCTCGGCGAAGGCAAGGGCAAGACGCTCGAGCAGGCCGCCGCCGAGAAGGACCCCGCGTTTCGCGAGCGCCTGAAGATCATGACCCGCGTGATGGGCGAGGAGATGGGCAAGCTGATGGACAAGCTCGAGCCGCGCGTCCGCTCGGCGCTCGGCAAGTCGTTCGCGCGGCGGTTCACGCTCCAGCAACTCAACGACCTCGACGGCTTCTTCGCGACGCCCTCGGGCACGGCGTTCGCGAAGGACTATCTGCTGACCTTTATGGACCCCGAGATGATGCAGGAAATGTCGGCCGCGGCGCCCGAGATGATGCGCGCGATGCCGGCGATCATGGAGCGCGTCGAAAAGGAAACCGCGCATCTGCCGCCGGCGCCTAAGCCGAGCGAACCCGAGCTTGAGGCCGAGGACGAGTGATGACCATCGAGAGCGAACGTACCCGCCTTGCCCGCGAGGGCATGTACCGCCCCGACTTCGAAGGCGATGCCTGCGGCGTGGGCATGGTCGCGGCGACCGACGGCCAGCCGTCGCGCCGCGTCGTCCAGTCGGCGATCGATGCGCTGAAGGCGGTGTGGCACCGCGGCGCCGTCGACGCCGACGGCAAGACCGGCGACGGCGCGGGCATCCATGTCGATCTGCCGGTGCGCTTCTTCGACGATGCGATCGCCGCGGGCGGGCATCGCGTGCTGCCCAATCGCCTCGCCGTGGGGATGATCTTCCTGCCGCGCACCGATCTGGGCGCGCAGGAGGACTGCCGCACGATCGTCGAATCGGAGATCATCGAGGCGGGCTACACCATCTATGGCTGGCGCCAGGTGCCGGTCGACGTCTCGGTCATCGGGATGAAGGCGCAGGCGACGCGCCCCGAGATCGAGCAGATCATGATCGCCGGGCCCGAGCCCGACGCGGTCGATGCGGCCGAGTTCGAGAAGAACCTGTATCTGATCCGCCGCCGGATCGAGAAGCGCGTGATCGCCGCGCAGATCAGCGGTTTCTACATCTGCTCGCTGTCGACGCGTTCGATCATCTACAAGGGGCTGTTCCTCGCCGAGAGCCTCAGCGAGTTCTACCCCGATCTCAAGGACGAGCGCTTCACCAGCCGGGTGGCGATCTTCCACCAGCGTTATTCGACCAACACCTTCCCGCAATGGTGGCTGGCGCAGCCGTTCCGCTGCCTTGCGCACAATGGCGAGATCAACACGATCCGCGGCAACAAGAACTGGATGCTCAGCCACGAGATCAAGATGGCGAGCATCGCCTTCGGCGAGCAGAGCGAGGACATCAAGCCGGTGATCCCGGCGGGCGCATCCGACACTGCCGCGCTCGACGCGGTGTTCGAGGCGATCTGCCGTTCGGGGCGCGACGCGCCGACCGCCAAGCTGATGCTGGTACCCGAGGCGTGGGACGACAACGACACCCCCGAATCGCACCTCGCGATGTACAAGTATCTCGCCAGCGTGATGGAGCCGTGGGACGGCCCCGCGGCGCTGGCGATGACCGACGGGCGCTGGGCCGTGGCGGGCGTCGACCGCAACGCGCTGCGCCCGCTGCGCTATACCCAGACCTCCGACGGGTTGCTGATCGTCGGATCGGAGACGGGCATGGTCCAGGTCGCCGAGACCAGCGTCGTCGCCAAGGGCCGGATGGGCCCGGGGCAGATGATCGCGGTCGATCTCGATAACGGCGTGCTGTTCGACGATACCGCGATCAAGGACCGCATCGCCGGGGAGGCGAATTATGCCGCGATGATCGGCGAATTCCTCACCCTCGACGACCTTCCCGCCATTGCCGATGAGGCCGGCTATGACCGCGCCGAGCTGACGCGCCGCCAGGTCGCCGCCGGCCAGACGCTCGAGGACATGGAGCTGATCCTTGCGCCGATGGTCGAGACCGCGAAGGAAGCGATCGGATCGATGGGCGACGATACCCCGCTCGCGGTGATCTCGGACAAGCCGCGGCTGATCAGTCAGTTCTTCCGCCAGAATTTCAGCCAGGTCACCAACCCGCCGATCGACTCGCTGCGCGAGCGCCAGGTGATGACCCTGCGCACCCGCTTCGGGAACCTGGCGAACATCCTCGACACCGAAGGCGCGCCGAGCCGCGTGCTCGTACTCGAGAGCCCGGTGCTGACCAATGCCGACTGGCATCGCCTGCGCGCGCATTTCGGCACGCAATCGGCCGAGATCGACTGCACCTTCGAGGCGAAGGGCGGGCCCGATGCATTGCGCGCCGCGATCACCCGCATCCGCAGCCAGGCCGAACAGGCGGTCCGCGCCGGCTGCACCGAGCTGTTCCTCACCGACGAGCATTGCGACGAGACCAAGGTCGCGATCGCGGGCGTGCTCGCCGCAGCCGCGGTGCACACCCATCTCGTTCGCCGCGGCCTGCGCAGCTACGCCTCGGTCAACGTCCGCAGCGCCGAATGCCTCGACACGCATTATTATGCAGTGCTGATCGGCGTCGGCGCGACCACGGTGAACGCCTATCTCACCGAGGCGTCGATCGCCGATCGCCAGGCGCGCGGGCTGTTCGGCGACATCAGCCTGAAGGACTGCCTCAAGCGCCACCGCAAGGCGATCGACGAGGGGCTGCTCAAGATCCTGTCGAAGATGGGCATCGCGGTGATCTCGTCGTATCGCGGCGGCTATAACTTCGAAGCGGTCGGATTGAGCCGCGCGCTGGTCAACGACCTGTTCCCCGGCATGCCCGCCAAGATCTCGGGAGAAGGCTATGCCTCGCTCCATCTGAGCGCGATGATGCGCCACGAGGCGGCGTATGACCGCGGCGTCGCGACGCTGCCGATCGGCGGCTTCTATCGCCAGCGCCACGGTGGCGAGACGCATGCCTATTCGGCGCAGCTGATGCATCTGCTGCAGACTGCGGTCTCGACCGACAGCTATTCGAGCTACCTGCAATTCTCGCGCGGCGTGCGCGACATGCCGCCGGTCTATCTGCGCGACTTGCTCGAGTTCAACTTTCCCAACGAAGGCGTGGCGATCGAGCAGGTCGAGGCGATCACCGAGATCCGCAAGCGCTTCGTCACCCCGGGCATGTCGCTGGGCGCGCTGTCGCCCGAAGCGCACGAGACGCTCGCCATCGCGATGAACCGCATCGGCGCCAAGGCGGTTTCGGGCGAGGGCGGCGAGGACAAGATCCGCTACACGCCGTACGAAAATGGCGACAACGCCAATTCGGTGATCAAGCAGATCGCGTCGGGGCGCTTCGGGGTGACCGCCGAATATCTCAACGCGTGCGACGAGATCGAGATCAAGGTGGCCCAAGGCGCAAAGCCCGGCGAGGGCGGCCAGCTGCCCGGCTTCAAGGTCACCGAATTCATCGCCAAGCTGCGCCATGCGACGCCCGGCGTGACGCTGATCAGCCCGCCGCCGCACCACGACATCTATTCGATCGAGGACCTGGCGCAGCTCATCTACGACTTGAAGATGATCAATCCGCGGGCGCGGGTGTGCGTCAAGTTGGTGTCCTCCGCCGGCATCGGCACGGTCGCGGCGGGTGTCGCAAAAGCCCACGCAGACGTGATCCTCGTTGCCGGGCATGTCGGCGGCACCGGCGCGAGCCCGCAGACGTCGGTCAAATATGCCGGCACGCCGTGGGAAATGGGGCTGACCGAAGTCAACCAGACGCTCACCCTCAACGGGCTGCGCGGCCGCGTCGTGCTGCGCACCGATGGCGGGCTCAAGACCGGGCGCGACATCGTCATCGCCGCCATCCTCGGCGCCGAGGAGTTCGGCATCGGCACGCTGAGCCTGGTCGCGATGGGCTGCATCATGGTCCGCCAGTGCCATTCGAACACGTGCCCCGTCGGCGTGTGCACCCAGGACGCGAAGCTGCGCGAGAAGTTCGTCGGCACGCCCGAGCGCGTCATCAACCTGATGACCTTCATCGCCGAGGAAGTCCGCGAGATCCTCGCCAAGCTGGGCTATAAGAGCCTCGACGAGATCGTCGGCCGCACCGAGCTGCTGCGCCAGGTCAGCCGCGGCGCCGAGCATCTCGACGATCTCGACTTGAACCCGATCCTCGCCAAGGTCGATGCCGACGAGAGCGAGCGGCGCTTCAGCCTGGGCACCTTCCGCAATGAAGTACCCGACAGCCTCGACGCGCAGATGATCCGCGACGCGGCGGCGGTGTTCTCACGCGGCGAGAAGATGCAGCTGACCTACAGCGTCCGCAACACGCACCGCGCGGTAGGCACGCGGCTTTCGAGCGAAGTCACGCGGAAGTTCGGGATGTCGACGCTTAACGACAACCACGTTCAGGTCCGCCTGCGCGGCTCGGCGGGGCAGTCGCTCGGTGCGTTCCTGTGCAAGGGCATCACGTTGGAAGTGTTCGGCGACGCCAACGACTATGTCGGCAAGGGGTTGTCGGGGGGCGTCATCGTCGTCCGCCCGATGGTGAGCTCGCCGCTCGCATCGCAGGACAACACGATCATCGGCAACACCGTGCTCTACGGCGCGACGTCGGGCCGGCTGTTTGCCGCGGGCCAGGCGGGCGAGCGCTTCGCGGTGCGCAATTCGGGCGCCGAAGTGGTGGTCGAGGGCTGCGGCGCGAACGGGTGCGAGTACATGACCGGCGGCGTCGCGGTAGTGCTCGGCAAGGTGGGGATGAACTTCGGCGCGGGGATGACCGGCGGCATGGCGTTCGTCTACGACGCCGATGGCAGCTTCGAGGGCCGCGCCAACCCTGAGAACATCACCTGGCGGCGACTGGGCTCGGCGCATTGGGAGGGGCGTGTTCGCGATCTGATTCGCGCCCATGCCGAGGCGACCGACAGCAAATGGTCGCGCGGTATCCTTGAGGATTGGGACCGCGTGGTCGGCCATTTCTGGCAGGTCGTACCCAAGGAGATGCTGACTCGCCTGCCGCATCCGCTGAGCGACGAAGTCGAGCTGGTCGCGGCGGAATAGCCGTTCATCGCGTGCTAAGCCGTTGGGATTGATGTATAAGGCGTTCCTGCCGACTCGGGAGAATGTCATGCGTCTGGTTCCCATCGCCGCCGCGCTCTGCGCGATCGCCCTGCCCGCCGCCGCGCAGACGCGCGAGGCCGACGCCGTGCAGCGGCTCCAGGATCCGATGGTCCAGGAAGGCGTCGCGATGGCGATGAGCGCGCTGGCGGGGATCGTGCTCGATACGCGCGTCGGGCCGCTGGCGCATTATGCCGATCCGCGCGAAGGCATCCGCCCGACCGACACGCTGCGCGACGTCCAGCGCCGCCGCGATCCCGCGTTCGAGGCGCGGCTGCACGAGCAGACCCGCCGCGCGGTTGCCGGCGTCGGCGTGGTTGCGGGCGACGCGATGGCGATGTCGGGCGAGCTTGCGCGCACTGCGGATCGGCTTCGCGATGCCTTGTCGGGGCTCAGCGCCGCCTATGGCGAGGATTATTGACGCATCGGCTGGACGCGCCGCGCGTCTGCACTAGATACGGGCTGCATGTGGCAGCTCCTCCAATTCCCGCTTTGTCCGTTCTCGCGGAAAGTCCGCCTGCTGCTCGGCGAGAAGGGCGTCGGCTATGAGCCGGTGCGCGAATCGCCGTGGCTGCGACGCGACGAGTTCCTCGACCTGAACCCGACCGGCCAGGTGCCGGTGATGGTCGATACCGAGCGCGGGGTGACGCTGATCGATTCGACGGTGATCTGCGAGTTCATCGAAGAGACGGTGAGCAAGAACGCGATGATCAACGGCACCGCGACCGACCGCGCCGAGATCCGCCGACTGGTGATCTGGTTCGACCATCATTTCTATGGCGACATCACCGCGCCTTTGCTCCACGAGCGGATGATCAAGCGCGTGGTGCACAAGGTCGCGCCCGACGCCAAGGCGCTGCGCGAGGCGATGAAGGCCGCGGTCGCGCATCTCGATTACATCGATTACCTGCTCGACCACCGCACCTGGCTCGCGGGCCCGACGATGAGTCTCGCCGACCTGGCTGCCGCGGCGCAGATATCGATTGCCGACTATCTGGGCGGGATCGACTGGAAGAGCCACGACCAGGCCAAGCGCTGGTATATCGGCATGAAGAGCCGCCCGAGCTTCCGCCCGCTGCTCGCCGAGCGGATGGAAGGGATCCCACCGCCTGCGGATTATGAGAAGCTAGACCTCTAGCGGGTTGGCGTCGGGGGTTAGCGCGCCCTTATAGGCGACGATCAGTCCCACGAGCGGTGCTGAAATCTCGACATCGAATCGGAACACGCCGTCCTGCTCGGTCTCGAAGCTGATTCCCCGCGGCAGCAGGAAGCGCGGCATCGGCACACCCAGTAGCGACCAGCGGCGCGGGACGAGCAACAGGCGATCGCCGTCCACGACGAGCGCGAGCGCGAACGACGCGATCCCGAAGCGCTCCATCAGCAGGTGCGCGTTCCGACCGATACCGGGCGCCTGTACCGAAGCGAATCGCCTTCCGCCAAAATCGCGTGTCCACCGCTCGGCGTCGCCCTCCGGCGCGAAGTCGACCGTGACGGGAACCTCCGGCGCGGGTTCTGGGAAGCCGATAAGCCCAGCCAGCAACCGTGCCATAATGCCACTACCTCGCCGTACCTCGGCACGGCCGCTCCAGCGCCGCGCGGTTGCACTGTCATGCAGTTCGCGCACCCGCGGCGGTAGCATCGCGAAGGCGGGACCGAGGATCGCCGGGTAGAGCGGCGCGCGAAGATCATCGTCGCGAAAGCCGGTGAAAATGGCCCTGCCTTCGAACAATGCGTCATAATCGGCAAGCTCGAGTGCATCGACACCCGAGCGCGCGCCAGCAACCGGTCGATCTCCTGCCAACAACTTGCGCACTACCGCCTCGACCGCCATCGATGGAATAAACGGGCCATCGTCTCCCTCGGCGAGCAGGTGCCAGCTGCGTTGCACGGCCACCCCATGGGCGACTCCCCTCGCGCGGACGAACATGCCGCCGCGATGCTCCCCGAAGCGCATCGCGTTGAGCACCGCGTAGAACAGCCGCGACAGTGGTACCAGGGACGGCAAGCCGAATCGCGCACGCGCCTTGGCGAGCAGATTGAGTGCCCGGTGGAGCACTTCCGGGACCGGGCCGGCGCCCATCCAGATATCGGTCATGGTCGGATGTTCCGGGGGAATCACTCGCAGATCGGGAACATCGACCAGCGAGAAATGGAGGTTCCGAAGCGGCAGCCGGCCCGGCACCGCAATTGTGAAGCGCCTGCTCTCGGCAAGCCCGACGCCGTGCGAGTCGCTGCCGCCACGCCGCAGCCGGACCGGTGCGCCAGCGTAGCCGACCACCGCACGCATGACGTTGAGGCCGATCCCTGCATAGGGCGACGGCGCGATGCCGCCTTCTACGGCGACCACCTCCATTGTCTTTGCCATCTCGCGCAGCACGGCTGCGGTCAGCACCGGAAAGCTGCTGATGCCCGACAGCACGAACACGTCCGCCGCCCTCGCCTGAGCATCGAACTGCGGCACGCCGAACACGAAATCGGCGGCGTCGGCGAAATCGAGATAGTCGATCCCGGCGGCAATGCAGGCGACGATCACGCTATAACGATCGTTGCCATATTCCTGGAAGGGCCCCGACGCGTCGACCACGAGATCGGGTTGGTGCACCTCGAGCGCCGCGACGATATCCAGGCGGTCGAGCCGCAGCGGCCGAACCTGCGCGGTACCGCGATAATGCGCGCAAAAGGCCTCCGCCTTGGACCCGCTGCGGCCGGCGATCAGAAGTTCCAGCCCGGCAAGGTCGGACAGCAGCTCCGCGAGCCTCCCGCCGAACACACCGTAACCGCCGAGGATTAGAATCTTCACTGCGCTGCCGAGCCCCGTTTGCGTGGATTTAGGCTGTCGTAGCGCGATGCGACGCTCCGGGTCGATCCGTCAGGAAGCCCGGACGCTCGCCCAGGCCCCGCCGATCTCCTCCAAACTCCCCGCCGCCTCGCGGAACGGTGCGGGATCGGTCCCCAGGCTCGCCTGGAGCACCTGCTGGCGCAGGCCGTGGTAGAAGCTCGCCAGGGTGCGCGAGACGTCGCCGCCTGCTTCGAAATCCAGGCCCGCCTCGAGCGCGAACAGGATAGCCGTCGCACGCGCGACGCGTTCGCTCTTGATCGCGAACTGGCGGGTTTCGGCGGCGCAGGCGGCGGCGCGGAGGGCGGAGACGCCTTCCTCGTAGAGCAGGCCGACCAGGCGATGCGGATCGGCGCCGGTGGTGCGGCCGGCCAGATCGACTTGGCGATAGGTGGCGGCGGGATTGGCGAGGGCGGTGGCGTAGCGCGTCATGACGTCAATTGCCGCCGTTCCACGATTTGATCTGCTGTTCGAGGAAGCTCTGGGTCGACTTGTACGCCGCCACCTTGGCATCCATCGCGGCAAATTGCTGGGTCATGCGGGTGCGCATCTTCTCGGTCGCGGCGAGGATGTCGTCCTTTTCCTCGGCGGCCTTGTCCTGCGCCTTGGTGTAATTGGCTTCGCTGACGCCGAGCCCGGTCTCGCGATGCGTCGCCTTGCTGGCGATGTCGGACAGCGCCTTGGTGAGCCCGGTCCCTTGCGCGAAGATCGCTTCGATCTCGCTGGGGAAGCTGGTCATCATCTTGCCGAGCCGCGCGGTATCGACGCTGAGCGTGCCGTCGCGCTGGGTCGCGACGCCGATATCAGCGAGCGAGCGCGGCGCATCGGCGCCGGCGTCGGCAACCAGCGTGGCGAGCGTCAGCCCCTTCAACTGGCGGAGCAGATCCTTGGCGGCGGGATCGCCGCGCAGCGGGCCGTCGACCGGGTTGGTCGCGGCCTTCACCATCTTGTAGACCTCGTTGAAGGTCTCGACGAAGTTGGTGACCGACTGGGCGATCTCGGTGGTCGGGGCCCTGGCGCCGATATTGACCTTGGTGCCGACCGCAGCCGAGACCAGATCGAGCCGGACGCCCTCGACAAGCCCGTAGATGCTGTTGGTGGTGTAGCGGGTCTGGACGCCGTCCAGCGCGACGATCGCGTCCTGTGCGACGCTGTTGATGTCCGATCCGGTCTCGTTGCGGCCGATATCGAGCTCGGTGAGCTGGCTGCTCCCCTTGAGCTGGAATGCCTGCGACGCGCCGGTGGCGCCCTTGACCACCAGTCGCGCGCCGCTGCTGTCGGTCATGATCGAGGCGGTGACGCCGGCATTGGCCGCGTTGATCGCCTGGGCGACGCCGGCGAGCGTGTTGTGCTCCGAATCGATCGTGATGCTGATCGGCGCGGCGGGGCCGGCGGTGAACGCCGTCATCGACGTGCCCGAGACGGTGGCGGTGCCGAAGGTCAGGGTAAGCGTGCCGGTGCCGACCACGGTGGTGTCGCCGCCGGCGAAGGGATCGGTGCTGGCGACCTGGCCCTGCGCGAGCTGGCGCACTTCGACCGAAGCGTTGAGCCCGGTGAGATCGGCGCCGGCGAGCCGCGTCGCGGTGACGATGTCGGTCTTCGAGCTGGTCGGCTGGGTAGCGAGCGTGCCGCCCGCGGTGAGCGCGGCGAGCGCCGAGGCGAAGTCGCTGATCGTGCTCTTGAGCTCGCTGACCTTGGAGATCTGCGCAGTGAGCTTCTCGGTCTTGGCGGTGAGCGCGGCATTCTTGTTGGCGAAGCTCGCCTCGACCAGCCCGTTGACCAGCGCGGTGACGTCGACCCCCGAACCGGTGCCCAGCGTCTTTGCGATCGATTCGATGGCCATGCAGTCCCCCTCTTCCCATCAACGGCCGCGCGTGGGCGATCTTTAGGCGGGCGCGCCGATTTTCTGGCCGTTCTCGTCGAACAGCGCGCCGGGCGGGACGGTGACCGGCGGCTGGGCGCGGCCAGACGCGTTGATCCCGAACACGAAGGCGAGGACGATCGCGATCGCATGATAGAGGTCGTCGCGAACCTCCTGCCCCTCGCGGCTGGTGTAATAGACCGCGCGGGCGAGCTGGGGGTATTCGAGCACGGGCACTTCGAATTCCGCGGCGAGCTCGCGGATCGCCAGCGCGGTCTGGCCGCGGCCCTTGGCGACCACCACCGGCACCTGGTCCTTGCCCTGGTCGTAGCGCAGCGCGACCGCGAAGTGCGTCGGGTTGGTGAGCACGACATGCGCGGTGCCGACCGTCTTGCGATAGCCGCCCTTGAGGATCTCGCGCTGGCGTTGCCGCTGCTGCGCCTTGAGCTCGGGCGAGCCTTCGCTTTCCTTGTGCTCGTCCTTGACCTCCTGCTTGGTCATGCGGAGATGGCGGAAATGACGGATCATCTGGATCGGCAGGTCGATCCCCGCGATGATCAGCAGCCCCGCGGCCATCACGAACATCAAGGTGACGAACTGGCTGCCGAGCGTGCCGATCGCGGCGTTCAAGTCCCCGGCGACCTGGCCCAGCGACTGGCGGGTGATCGCACGCAGCATCCAATAGCCCATCACGCCGAGCAGCGTGACCTTGAGCAGCGACTTGCCGAGCTCGATCCAGCCGGTGGGGCCGAACATCCGCTTGAGCCCCGACGCCGGGTTGATTCGCGAGCCCTTGGGCGCAAACATCTTGTTGTTCCAGCCGATCGAGCCGAGCCCGGCCTGACTGAGGATCGCGCCGGCGACTGCGAGGACGAACAAGGCGGCCAGCGACGGGGCGAGCTTCCATCCGGCCGACGCCAGCGGACGCCACGGCTCGAAATGCTCGACATCGCCGCGGCCGAACGAGAGGCTCGCGGTCATCACTTCGCGGCACGCGCCGATCAGCGCGGGGCCGAAGAACGCCATCCAGACGCAGCCGATCAGCACCACCAGCGCGGTGCCGAAATCCTTCGACTTGAGGAGCTGGCCTTCCTCTACCGCCTTGCGCTTGCGCTTGGCGGTTGGGGCTTCCGTCTTTTCGCCGAAGCTCTCCGACATCAGCCGAGCACCAGGCGCGGCGCGGCGTCGAGCGCCTCGCGGATGATGATAAGGAGGTAGTCGCTCATCGCGGGAAGCGCGAGCAGGATCGCAACGACGCCGACCGCGAGGCTGGCGGGCAGGCCGACGGCGAACAGGTTGAGCGCGGGCGCGGCGCGGCTGAGCATCCCGACGACGACGTTGAGGCAAAGCAACAGGAAGCCGACCGGCAGCGCGAGCAGCAGTCCGGCGAGGAAGACATAGCCGCCGAACAGCGCGATGCCGAGCAGCCGCTCGGGCGCGAGCCAGGCGCCGGGCGGCATCGCCTCATAGCTGCGTACCACCAGATCGACGAGGACGAGGTGGCCGTCGACCGCGAGGAACAGCAGGGTCAGCAGCAGCGACAGGAACTGGCCGAGCGCGGGAGTGGCGGTGCCGCTATTGGGGTCGACCGCGTTGGCGAAACCCAGGCCCATCGACATGCCGATGACTTCGCTGGCAACCATGGGTGCTGCAAAGGCGATCTGGAGGACGAAGCCGAGCGCGAGGCCGATCAACGCCTCGGCAGCGATGGCGAGCATCGTGGTGAGCGAGAAGATCTCGGCGGGCGGGGTTATGTTCGTCGTGTTGAGCACGAGCACGCCGATCGCGCCGGTGAGCGCGATGCGCGCGGGCAACGGGATCGCGACGGCGCTGAACACGGGTGCGGCGATGAACGCCGCGCCGATCCGCACCATCGCGAATAGCAGCGCCCAGAGCTGCGGCTCGATCGAGAGGCCGAAGCCCATCATCGGTTATTTCACCAGATCCGGAATGCGCTCGAAGATGCTCACGGTGAAGTCGCCGAGCAGCCCGAGGATCATGCCGCCGAAGATCACCAGGCTCACCGCCACGACGATCAGCTTGGGGACGAAGCTCAGCGTCTGTTCCTGGATCGACGTCGCCGCCTGGACCATGCCGAGGATCAGGCCGGCGAGCAAAGCCGGGATCAGGATCGGCGCCGCGGCGAGCGCGACCACCCACATCGCCTCGCGCGCGATCGTCAGGAAATAATCGGCGTCCATTTCTAGGTCGCGAAGCTCGCAGCGAGGCTGCCCATCGTCAGCGCCCAGCCGTCGACCAGCACGAACAGGAGGAGCTTGAACGGCAGCGAGATGATCGTCGGCGACATCATCATCATGCCGAGACTCATCAGCACGGTGGCGACGACGAGATCGATGACGATGAAGGGCAGGAAGATCAGGAAGCCGATCTGGAACGCGGTCTTGAGTTCGCTCGTCACATAGGCCGGGAGCAGCACCGAGAAGGGCACGTCGGCGGGGCTGGCGAACGGCCCGACCTTGGCCATGTCGGCGAACATCTTCACGTCGCGGTTGCGCGTCTGCTTGATCATGAAGCCGTGGAGTGCCTTGCCCGTACCCTCGATCATCTGGGTCGCGCTGATCTGGCCGGCGGCGTACGGCTGGATCGCGGTGGTGTTGGCCTGGTTGATAACCGGCGCCATCACGAAGAAGCTGAGGAACAGCGACAGGCCGATCAGCACCTGGTTGGGCGGGGTCTGCTGGAGCCCGAGCGCCTGGCGGAGCACCGACAGCACGATGATGATCCGCGTGAAGCTGGTCATCATCAGCAGGATGCCCGGCAGCACCGTGAGCAGGCCCATGATGATGAGGACCTGGAGCGACAGGCTGAGTGGTGCATCGCCACCGCCGAGGTCACCGAGCGCGCGATCGACTGCGTCGCCCACGCCGGGAACGGGTGCCGGCGCGGGCACCGCCTGGGCGAATGCCGGCGCGGCGAAGAGCACGAAAAAGGCAAGCAGCCCGACGAACAGCACGGCGCGGCCGCCGATCGCCCGAGGTGCAGTGAGATTGGCGAACATCAGCCTGCGGCCTTGTCGACCAGCGTGACGCCGCTGCGGCTGACCGAGACGAGCAATTTCTGCCCCTCGAACTCGACCACGGCGAGACGGAGGCCGGGCGCCAGCATCATCGTTTCCTTGACCTGGACCATCCGGGTGCCCTGGTTCTTGGGCAACCGCGCCTCGAGCTTGCGCCATGCGTACAAGCAGCCGATCAGCAGCCCGCAGACGAGCGGGAGCAGGATCACCAGCTTGAGGATGTAGGACCACATCATGCGCGCGCGGTCCGCTTCTCCGGGCTGACCAGCTCGGTCATGCGGACGCCGAACTTCTCGCCGACGGTAACGACTTCGCCGCGGCCGATCAGCGTGCCGTTGACGAAGATGTCGAGCAGTTCGTTGGCGTCGCGGTCGAGCTCGATAACGCTTTCCTCGCCGAGCGCGAGTAGCTCGCGCAGCGACAGCGAAGTCGAGCCGATCTCGACGGTGAGCTTGACGTCGACATCCTGGAGCAGCCGGAAATTGGCGGCTACCGCGGTATCGACGGGGAAACCCCCGGCCATGTCGTTCATCGGAAATCCTCTTCGCAAAGCTCTTCAAGCTGGGTGAGCCGGACGGCCGCGCGGCCGTTGGCGGTGCCGACGAGACCGGTGCCCAGGCGGCGCGACGCCACCATCACAGGAACCTCGGGGCCGAAATCGATCGGGATCACATCGCCCTCGCGCAGTTCGAGCAGGCGCCCGAGCGAGACCACCGGCTCCGCAAGCACCGAGCGGATCGGGAAACGCACGCCCATCACGGCGCGGGTCAGGCCGCTGCGCCACTGAGGCTCGACCTCGGCAGGGACGCCGTGGACCTTGACCGTCAGCGCGGCGCCGTGCGGCTTGAGCGCGGCGACGGGATAGAGGATGTCGACGAACGCCGGCTTGCGGTCGCCGAGCGCGAGGCCGAAGCGGGTGACGATCACCGGCTCGTCAGCAGCGAATTCGGGAAGCGCGCCGAGCGTGCCGGCCTCGACCGCGCGGAAACCGACTTTGGTCAGTGGCTCCCAAGCGGCCTCGAGCGGCGCGGCGACCAGCCCGGCAAGGCGCAGCGCGAGCGCTTCGGCGGCCGGCGTGAACTCGACAGGCAGCGGATCGGGCGCGTCGCCGTCGCCGCCGAAGAACGCGTCGAGCAATTCGAACAGGTGCTTCGCGTCGAAGGCAAGCTGCACACGCGCCCGCGCGGCCCCCATTGCCAGCGGCTGCCAGCCGGTGAGTCCGTGGCCACGCTCGGCACGATAGTCCGACCAGCGCTGGACCGACAGCGGCTCTGCCCAGCTGCGCAGATCGGCGCGGGCGACCCCATCGAACACCGGCTTCAACGCCTTGGCCAGCCGCGCGCAAAGGTGCTGCAGCGTGACGAGGTCGCCGAACGGATTGAGACTCGCGCTGCCTAGCACCGGCGCGTGTTCCGCGCCGGTCCGGGGGCGTTCCCGCCGTTCGGTCATGCCGATGTCTGAAGGGGCGTTAACCATGCCCGTTCACTGAACAATGAAATTGGTAAAGTAGACGTTACTTACGCCCCCGAAACCTTCTTTTTCCTTGAGCACGCCGTTGATCGCCTTGGCGAGGCGCTCCTGGATGTGGCGCTTGCCCTCGGCGGTGAACACCTCGTCCTCGCTGGTCTCGCCGAGCGCCATCAGCACCTGCGATCGGATCGCGATCTCGTGGGTCTTGATGTTCTCGAGGACGCGCCCGTCATAGGGCGTCGAGACGGCGATGCCGACCTGGATGAAGTGAACGCTGTCCTGGAGATTCGAAGTGAATTCCTTTTCGAGCGGGTAATAGCTCGAGGCATATTTGTCGCCGCCCTCGCCCTTGGGCGTAGGCTTGCCATGGCTGCCCTCGCCGCCGCCTTCCGCACCATGCCCCTCGCCGCCTTCCGCCTTGGCCGCAGCGCGCTTCTCCTCGCTCTTGGGGAGCAGCCTGGGTTCGTTCGATTCGGCTTCCTCCGGCTTCACGCTGAACCAGCCGGCCTGCATGCCGTACACCGCGGCACCGCCGCCGGTGCCGAGCAGCACGATCGGCAGCCCGAGCAGGATCAGCAATTTGCTCTTGCCCTTCTTGGGCGGTGCGGCGGGGGTATCGGTCTTGTCGGACATGCGGGTCTCCGTTGATCTCAGGCAATGCGGTCATCGTCGGGCGTGCCGACGGCGGATTCGGACGGTGCGGGGCGCGGCTTCGTCGATTGCGGCTGGGCGAACGCCTCGCGGCCGTCGCGGCCCCCCTGCCCGGCGGTGCCGCTCTCGAAGCTGGTCTGGCCGAGCTTGATCCCCCGCGCTTCGGCGAGCTCGCCCAGCCGCGGCTGGGCGTCGGCGATGAGCTGGCGTGCCGCCTGGGTCTCGGTGGCAAAATGGACATGGACGTGCTCGCCCTCCTGGCGGATCGATATGTCGACCTTGCCCAGCGCCTCGGGCGCGAGGCTGAGCCGCGTCTCGCGCAGCGGCGCGGCGTCGCGCAGCGCTTCGATCTGCTCGACCATCTGGCCCATCCATTCCTGGCGCCGCATGTCGATCATGCTCTGCTCGACATCGGCGGCGGCCGCGACGGCATGCGGACGCACCGAATCGGCGGAAGGCGCGAGCGCGATCACCGCAGCCTCGATCGCCGGCGCGCGGCGCGACGGGGCGGAGACCGCAGGCGCGCCCAATGCCGCCGCCTCGATCGCCGCTGCAAGCTGGGGCGTCACGGTCGGCGGCGCGACCGGCGCGGTTGCCGGCTGGAATTGGGCAGGCCGTGGCGCCGAGGGTGGCAGCGGCGCCGGAGCCTCGCGAATCGGCGCCTCGATATGCGGCGCCGCGGGAGCGTCTTCGGCAGGCGGCACTGTCGCCCGTGGCGCGGCGACGCGCACACGCGGCGCTTCCTGGACGGCGCCGCCGACTGTGGCGGCTGGGACGGGGACGGTTTCGAGCGAAGCCACATCGATCGGCGCGCCTTCGATACCAAGCGCAGTCGCGGCCGTGGCTTCGGGCAGTGCCGGGGGGACGAGCGCGGCTGCCGTCACGGCCGGCTCAGCGCCAGCGATGGGCTGCTCGGGGTCGCCCGGCATCGGCACCAAGGGTGTCGCCATGGCAGGGACCGGCACCGCGGGTGGAGTGGCGATCGCCATCGGCTCTGCTGTGGCGCCCTCGACCGGCATCGACGGTTTGGCCGGGGTCGGCGGCGCGGTCTCCGCCGGCAACGGCATTGCGAACCAGGCAAACGCCGTATCTTCGGCGAGGTCCGGGTCATCGGCAGGCGAATCGGTTTCGGCGTCGCCCTCACCCAGGTCCTCCGGCAAATCCTTGCCGCCCTCGGCAAGCGGCTGCCGGGCGGGTAGCAGCGGATCGGCATCGCCATCGAGCGGCGGCGGCAGCGCGACGCGCGGCGCCGCCAGTGCGGTCATCGCGAGCGCGAAGCTGCTGGCGCCGGCGGGATCGAGCGCGGCCGGGCGGACCGGCCCGTGCGGGATCGCGGGCAGAAGAGACGAAAGCTGGATCAAGAAACCCCCCGGTGAAAATCCATCGCCGGATGTTCAGCAAATATCGTGCCGTTTTTTAGCGCTGGCCGGCAGCGCTTCGAGATCGCGCAAGGCCTTGAGCGCGGCCCTGGCATCCTCGCGCTCGATCAGCTTCTCGATCGCGCTCTGGTCTCGGCGCGCTTCCTGGGTCGCCGCGCGTGCCGAGGCGAGGCCCTGGTGCGCAACATCGACGCGGCGCTCGGCGGCATGGGCCGATTGGTGGAGCCGGTCGCGATAATGCGCGGCAGCGATCAGGGACGTTGCGAACGTCGGTGTGGGCGTAGGCGCAGGAGCAACATTGGCTGCCAGCGAATGGATGCGCTCGCGCAGCGTCTCTTCCTGGTTGAGCTTGACGCGCGCGTGGACCTCTGCGGCGCGGACCTGGTCTAGCTGGAGCGTCCGCACGCGGAGCAGCCGATCGAGCTTCTTCGTGCTCCTAGGCATGTTGGCGGTTCAGCACCGACCCAACCCTACGCATCGCCGAACACCCCGGTCAGCTCGGCGACGGCGTCGGGCAAGGTCACGACTTCGTCGGAGCCCTGGCGGATATATTCCATTACGGCGGGATGACAGGCGATCGCCGCGTCGATCTCGGGATCGGCGCCGGGGCGATAGGCGCCCATCAGCACGAGATCGCGATTCTCCTCATAGGTCGCGTGGTGGCGACGCAGCACGCGCGCGGCGTGGAGATGGGGTTTCTCGGCGATGTCGGTCATCACGCGGCTGACCGAGGGGCCGAGATCGATCGCAGGGTAGACGCCGCGTTCGGCGAGCGCGCGGCTGAGCACGATATGGCCGTCGAGGATCGAGCGGGCGCTGTCCACGACCGGATCGTTGCCATCATCGCCATCGGCGAGTACGGTGTAGATCGCAGTGATCGACCCACCCGAGGCGACGCAAGTGCCCGCGCGCTCGATCAGGCTGGGCAGCATCGCGATCGCCGAGGGCGGATACCCCCGCGCGCTGGCCGGTTCGCCAAGCGCGAGGCCGATCTCTCGCCCGGCATGCGCGACGCGGGTCAGCGAATCCATGATCAGAAGGACCTTCTTGCCCTCGGCGCGGAAGGCTTCGGCAATGGCGGTCGCGCGAAGCGCGCCGCGGATGCGGAGCACCGGCGAATGATTGGCGGGGACCGCGACGACCACCGAGCGCGCGCGGGCATCCCCGAAAACCTTGGTCTCGAGGAAGTCGGCGACTTCGCGGCTACGCTCGCCGATCAGCCCGACCACGACGACGTCGGCCTGGGCGGCGCGCACGATCATCCCGAGCAGCACCGACTTGCCGACGCCCGAGCCCGCCATGATGCCGACGCGCTGGCCCTGGCCGATGGTGAGCAGCCCGTTGATCGCGCGCACGCCGACATCGAGCGGCTCGAGAACCCTTCCACGGTCCAGCGGCGACTGGAGCTTGCCTGCAAGCGGCCATTTGCCCGCGCCACGGATCGCGCCGAGCCCGTCGATCGGCTTGCCCGCGCCATCGACGACGCGGCCGAGCAGCGCAGCGCCGACTTCGGCTTCACCCGGGGGGCCGATCGGCCGGACCGGGGCGTTGGGAAGCAGCGCCGCGGGGCCGCCGAGGTTCATCATCAGCGTGCGGCCGGCGCGGAAGCCGATCACTTCGGCCTCGACTCGGCTGGCGCCATCGCCGATCGCGCAGACGGTGCCGACGGGCAGCGACAGGCCGATAGCCTCCATCAGCAACCCGTCATAGGAAGACAGCCGGCCCGAGACCTTGGCATGCGGGGCGAAATCGCCGCAGCCCAGCCCGTCGAGATACTGCTCGGCGAAGTTGGGGTTCAGCATAGAGGCGGGATCGGCACGCGATCGATGGCCTGGGCCAGTTGCTCGAGCCAGATGTCGGGACCGTCCTCGACGATCGTCGAGGCGCTTTCGATGACGAAGCTGCCGCGCGCGACATGCGGATCGCCGACGGGGAACACCGTCGTGGGAAGCCGGCCCTGGACCAGCGGCACATCGTCGGGATGCAGCCGCAACAGCGCCGATTCGGCATGATCGCTGAGCAGCTCGACCGCGGCATGGACGCGCCCGGCCAGCACATCGGGCGCGACGCCGGCCTCGCCGATCATCCGCTGGACGAGATGGAGCACGGTCTGGCGCAGGTGTCCCGCCATGCGCTCGCGATCGAAATGCGCGCCGGTGGCGAGCGCGGTCGAGACCTGGTCGAGCAGCGCAGCCTCGCGCGCCTTCGCCTCGTGGATTTCGGCGAGCGCGGCGGCGTGGCCCTCGGCATAGCCGGCCTCGCGCGCGGCAGCGACCGGATCGATGAAATCGTGCGTCGCCGCCGGCACCTCGGTGGCGAAGGGATCCCAGCCTTCGGTCGGGTTGACGCCCGGATCGGCGGGAGAGAAATGACGCGGCGCGGCCGGCGCCGGATCGGCGAAGCCGCGGCGGCCGATGCTGCCGACATCGGCGGCGGCGAAGGCGTGATCCTCACCGAACGCGCGGTGCAGCACATGCGCCGCGGCCTGGATGCGCCCGGCAAAGCCTGGGGCGAATTCAGACATAGTCATCGTCACCGCCCTTGCCCGGCATCTGCAGCGTGCCGTCCTTCACCAGCCCGCGCGCGACGGCGATCATCACCTTCTGCGCTTCGAGCACGTCGGCGAGCTTCATCGGCCCGCGCGCTTCCATCTCGTCGCGGATGCCGTCGGCTGCGCGGCTCGACATGCAGCCGAGGAAGCGGTTGCGGACGTCTTCCTCGACGCCCTTCAGCGACTTGGTGAGCACATCGGCATCGATGCTGCGGATGAGGGTGGAGAGGTTCTTGTCGTCGAGCTCGAGCAGATTGTCGAAGACGAACATCGCCTCCTCGATCGCGCGGGCGACCTCACGGTCGATCTTGGCGAGCTTGGGCATCACGCGCTGCTCGGTGACTTTCCGTGCGCCCGACAGGATCTTGGCAGCCTCACGCGTGCCGCCGAGCTGGAGCCCGACCGACTTGCGGGTGGTCCCGGCGCGGCGCGCGAGCATCGCCTTCAACGTCTCGATCGCCTCGGGCGGCACCGGGCCGAGCTTGGCGACGCGGCGCAGGATCTGCGGCTGCACGTCCTGCGGCAAGTGATCGAACACCTGCGCGGCGACTTCGGCATCGAGCTGGGCGAGCAGCACCGCGGCGATCTGCGGGTGCTCCTCGGCGATCATCGACGCGATTTCTTCGGGCTCGAACCATTGCAGCTGCTCGAGCCCGGCGCCGGCGACCGGCGGCAGGATCCGGGCAAGCACGCCTTCGGCGCGCTCGCTGCCCAGCGCCTTGGTCATCATTCCCTCGATCTGCGGACGCGGATCGAAGACCACGCTCGATCGGTTGCGCGCCTTGAACACGAAATCGTCGAGCACCTGCTCGACCTCGCTCTCGCTGACATCGGCGACGGTGAACATCGCCGCGCCGAGATTGCGGACCTCGTCGGGTTCGAGCTTCTGGAGGATGGCAGCGGCCTCCTCCTCGCCGACGAGCATCATCAGCACGGCGGCGCGCTCGACGCCGGTGAAGCTGCGCAGGGCGTTCATGCCGCGTCCGCCTTGATCATGTCGCGCACTGCCAAGGCGGCGCGCGCCGGGTTCTCGCGCGTGAAGCCGCGGACCAGCCCGACGCGATCGTCATAGCTGTTACCGCGATCCTCTAGCATGTCGATCGACACGCTGGGGAGCGGCGCGCCGGCGTCGCCCGCGGCGGCGGCATTGGGATTGCCGATCGGCAGACCCGGGCGCGGCGCCGCGTCCTCGCGCTTCTTGAGCAGCGCCTTAGTGAGCGGGCGCACGCCGAGCAGCAGCACGAGCAACGCAATCACCAGCGCAGTCGCATTGCGCGCGGCCATCGGCACCCAGGAGGCTTCGTACCAGGCCGGGCCGTCCTTGGCGGAATCGGCGGCGGCGCTGAACTTGCGGCTGATCACGGTGACCTGGTCCTGACGCGCGGCGTTGAAGCCCACGGCTGCGCGGACCAGTTCGTTCAACTGGTTGATCTCGGCTAGCGCGCGCGGCTTGCCGCCTTCCTCGCGCAGCACCACCGCGACCGACAGGCGGCGGACATTGCCGGGCATGGCACGCGTGACCGAGATTTCCTTGCCGGTCTCATAGGTGCGCGTGAAGCTGTCGCTCTGCTTGGTCTGGGGCTGCGGCGCCGCGGCAGGTGCACCGGGCGCGGCCGGGGTGGCGGCCGCATTGGGTGCGGCGAGCTGGCTCGCAGGCGGCGGGGTGTTCGAGAGCGTGCCGGGGATGCCGCCGGGCGCCTGCGCATCCTTCGACGTGCCGGTCCAGGCGCCCTGCTCGGCGCGCATCACCTGGCCCTGCTTGTCATAGCTTTCGCGCGTCGCCTGGCTCTCGTCGAGATCGACCTCGGCCTGCACCTCGGCCGTGAAATTGCCCGCGCCGACCAACGGGGTCAGCAATTGGGCGAGCTGCTCGCGATACTTGTCCTCGACACGGCGCTGGAAATCGATGCGGGTGTCGCCGGCGCTGGCATCCTTGCCCCCGTTCTTCGAAAGCAGCGCGCCCATCTGGTCGACGATCGTCACGGCATCGGGCTGCATCCCCGGCACCGAGGCGGCGACCAGATTGACGATCGCGCGGATCTGGGCCTCGGCGAGCGCGCGCCCCGGCTGGAGCTTGACGATGACGCTGGCGGTCGGGTTGGCGCGATCGCGCACGAAGGCCGAGGCCTCGGGCGTGGCGAGATGGACACGCGCTTCGGCGACGGCGTCGATCTCCTGGATCGAGCGGGCGAGCTCGGTCTCGCGCGCCTGGCGGAGGCGTTCGCCCTCGACCGCGCGGCTGACGCCCATCGGCAGATTGTCCAGGATCGCATAGCCGCCGGGCGAGGCCTTGGGCAGGTCCTGGCTGGCGAGCAGCATCCGCGCCTTGTGATAGTCGTCCTCGGCGACGGTGATCGATCCCGAGCCGTCGATGGCGTTGGGGATATTGGCGCCTTCGAGCGCGCTGGTGATCGCCGCCTTGTCGGCATCGCTCACATTGGCGAACAGGATACGCTGCGGCGCGGTCGACACCATCGACCAGGCAAGGAAGCCGGCGAGGACGATCCCGACGAGGAAGACGAGCGGCAGGCTGCGCTTGACCGCGGGCTGGCCGAGCAGATCGGTGACCTGCTTGAGCGGGGCGCGAGCCGGCGTTCCGGCGGCGTCGATGGAGGCGAGTGCGTTGCTCATCGGATCAGACCGGCATGCTCATGATGTCCTTGTATGCGGACAAGAGTTTGTTGCGGACTTGCAGCGTCGCCTCGAAGCCGACCGACGCCTGCTGGCGGGCGAGCATCACCTTGGCGATGTCGATGGTCTCGCCGCGCTCATATGCCTCGGACAGCGCGCCGGCCTGGGCCTGGGCCTGGTTGACCGACTTGAACGCGTCCTGGAAGGTATCGGTGAAGCTGGCCGGCTTGGCCTCGGCAGGCGCGGTCGGCGTCGGCGCCTGTTGCGCGCGGCCGAGCGCGGCGTTGCGCTCGAGGATCTGCGAGCGCAGCGCCATCACGCGGTCTACGCTCATCGGCCCCGTAACGCCGCTCATGCCGAGATCGCCCGGGCGATGTCGTCACCCTGCTCGCGTGCCTTGGCGAGGCGATAGCGCAAGGTGCGCTCCGAGATGCCGAGGCGCTTCGCCGTCTCGATCCGGCTGCCGTTGCATTCGGCGAGCACGTCACGGATCGCCTGAAACTCGTGCATCTGGACGATGTTGCTTAGCGTCTCGGGGCGATCCTGGACGCGCGTCTCGGGGCGGCGATCGAAGATCAGGTGCGCGGGCTCGATCGTGTCGCCCGGCGCGAGCAGCAGTGCGCGCTGGATGACGTTTTCGAGCTCGCGGACATTGCCGGGCCAGTCGTGATCGGTGAGGATCTCGAGCGCCTCGGGCATGATCCACGGCAGGGTCGAACGGGCGCCCGCGTGCCGGAGCACCATCGCCGCGGCCAGCGCGGGAATGTCGCCCGGTCGCTCGGCGAGCGCCTTGGTGGCGAGCGGGAAGACGGCGAGACGGTAATAGAGATCGGCGCGGAATCGGCCGGCAAGGACTTCGCCGTGCAGGTCACGATTGGCGCAGGCGATGACGCGGACGTCGATCTTCTCGGGGATCGTGCCGCCGATCGGGACGACTTCGCGCTCCTGGAGCGCACGCAGCAGCTTGGCCTGGAGGCCGAGCGGCATCTCGGCGATCTCGTCGAGCAGCAGCGTGCCGCCGTTCGCGGCGCGGAAAAAGCCCTGCCCGCCCGAGGACGCGCCGGTGAAGCTGCCCTTGTGGTGGCCAAACAGCATCGCCTCGAGCATCGTCTCGGGCAGCGCGGCGCAGTTGATCGCCACGAAAGGCCCGTCGCGGCGCGTGGAGCCCATGTGGATCGCCTTGGCGAGTACTTCCTTGCCGGTGCCGGTGGGACCGTTGATCAGCACGGTGATGTCGGAGGCGGCGACGCGCTCGGCCAGGGCCAGCAGCGCCAGGCTCTCGGGATCGGCGGCGACCGGCTCGTAGGGACCGCGCGCCATCGCGCTGGCGAACCCCGCGCCGATCGCGGAATCTTCGCTGCCATAGGTCAGCCGCGCGGGATTGCCGTCGCGGAACGGGATCGCTGCACGATCGCCTTCGCCCAGGACCAGCGTGCGCGCCGGTGCCGGGGGCACTTCGCCGTCGGCGACCAGGAACAGATCCTGCGCGCCGGGCTTGCCGTCTTCGCACGACGCGATCGCGAAACCCTGCGCGCGCAGCGCCGAGACCGTCGCGTATTTCTGCCGAAGAACTGCTGCCGATGGAACGATCGAGCGCATTGGCTAACCCCCTGTTATCCACAGTTTGGGGCTAAGGTGGTTAACGCACCGTAAAACTACGGTATCGGCCGCTTCTGCGGTCCCCGGGCGTCTACGCGCACGCACGTAAGCCGAAATTTTTCGCTTAAGCCCGCCGCGGCGCGGCCGTTCCCTGCTTTGGCGGCTCCGGGCTCCCGGTTCAGGGGGGACGCGGGAAGCCGACGAGCATGGAGATTAACATGACTGTTATCGGAACCAACATCGCGTCGCTCCGCGCGGCGAATGCGTCGAACTCGGCGAACAAGCTGCTCGGCACCGCAATGGAGCGCCTGTCGACCGGCAAGCGCATCAACAACGCGAAGGACGACGCCGCCGGCCTCGCCATCGCCTCGACGATGACCGCGTCGATCCGCGGCATGAACCAGGCGATCCGCAACGCAAACGACGGCATCTCGCTGGCGCAGACCGCCGACGGCGCGCTCGACGAAGTGAGCAACATGCTCCAGCGCATCCGCGAGCTGGCGGTCCAGTCGGCCTCGGGCACCTACAGCTCGACCGACCGCGCCAACCTCGACAAGGAAGCCGGCGCGCTGACCACGCAGATCCAGTCGATCCTCAAGGATACCAAGTTCAACGGCGTCGCCGTGTTCGACTATGCGTCGACCGACACCGCCAGCGACGACGTCAACATCCAGGTCGGCATCAACAGCACCGACACCGTCGCGCTGACCAAGGCATTCTTCAACAGCACCAGCTATGAAGCCGCCGACTTCAAGGTCGACAGCGTCGCCAATGCCGGCACCACGCTGACCAACGCCGACACCGCGCTGACCTCGGTCAACACCGCCCGCGCCACGCTCGGCGCGTCGCAGAGCCGGCTCGAATCGGTGGTCAACAACCTGACCACCAACGTCACCAACCTTTCCGACGCCCGCAGCCGCATCGAGGACGCCGATTTCTCGGCCGAGACGACCGCGCTCGCCAAGGCGCAGATTCTGTCTCAGGCTTCGACGGCGATGCTCGCCCAGGCGAACCAGAGCCAGCAGACGGTTCTTTCGCTGCTCCGTTAAGCGCGTGTCCGGTCGGGGTGTCACCCCCCTGACAGGCACCGCGGCCGGTCACCCCTCCCTTGCCGGAGGGGGCGCAAGGGGAGCCCCGGTGGTCCATGTGACCACCGGGGTTTTCGCTTATTCGGGCCGGCGCCAGATCCAGGTGCCGCCGATCAAGGCTGCGGCGATGGGGATCAGCGACCAGGGCAAAGGCGAGAAGACCAGCGCGAGCACGATGCTCACGGCGAAGGCGACCAGCGCGGCACGCTTGCCCTTGCGGCTGATCGCGCCGCGCTCGCGCCACCGCACGATATGCTGGCCGAAGACGCGATGCTCGAGCAGCCGCCGCTCGAGCGATGGGCTGCTCCGTGCGAAGCAGAAAGCGGCAAGGATCACGAAGGGGACGGTGGGCAGCAGCGGCAGCACCACCCCGAACCCCGCCAGGACCAGCGAGGCGAAGCCGGCGATGAGATAAAGGGTCCGGCGCACCTGCGCGACATATCATGCTTCCCGCCCAATGCCCGTGAAAATCGCGCGGCCTCCGTGTGTTGTTCGGATACAACAGCTCGAAATTTTTCATTGCTGGTCGTTTACAAAATGTTTCTGAGCGAGCTAAGCGGACACATTGGCACGCGGGGGGTCCGTGTGTGCCTTAGCCGATCCGCCGAAAGCGCGGACGTTCAGGGAGCCAGTTTCCAATGCGATCTCAATATCTTCCGACCGCAGCCATGCTGCGGCGCGGAGCAGCGCCGTTCGCCCTCGCGCTGGGCCTTCTCGCCGCCCCTGCCTTCGCGCAGACCGAGACGCAGACCACCGCCCCGCAGGACGCCACCACTGCCGAGGCCGGGCAGGACGACACGATCGTCGTCACCGGCTCGCTGTTCAGCCGCACCGATACCGAAACCCCGTCGCCCGTCACCGTGCTGACCTCGGATTCGCTCGCCAAGGCGGGTATCTCCACGGTCGCCGACGCAGTGCGCTCGATCTCGGCCGACAGCGCCGGTTCGATCGGCGTCGGCTTCCAGAGCGGCTTCTCGGCGGGCGGCTCGGCCGTGTCGCTACGCGGCCTCGGCGTCTCGTCGACGCTCGTGCTCGTCGATGGCCTGCGCTCGACCAACTTCCCGATCAGCGACGACGGCCACAACGCCTATGTCGACCTGAACTCGATCCCCTTCAGCCTGATCGACCGCGTCGAAGTCCTCAAGGACGGCGCGTCGTCGACCTACGGCGCCGATGCGATCGGCGGCGTGGTCAACCTGATCCTCAAGAAGCAGTTCGTCGGCATCGCCGGCACGGTCGAGGGTGGCGTCTCCGAAAAGGGCGATGCCGGCCGCCAGCGCGCCAATTTGACCGTCGGCTACGGCGACTATGACACCCAGGGCTGGAACGTCTATCTCAACGGCGAATATCAGCGCGACGGCCGCGTCAGCGCGCATAGCCGCGGCTTCCCGTACAACAACCGCGACCTCACTTCGATCGGCGGCAACGACAACAACGCGGCAGACAATTCGCTGACCACCGCAACGCCGAACGCCGTCGTCGTGCGCACCACCCAGAGCAACCTCAACAATCCGCTGTCGGGCGGCGCCACGCTGTTCCCGAGCGGCCTCCAGGCGAATGGCAGCCCCTACAGCAACTACACGACGCTGAACCCGAACTGCAATTTCGGATCGTACACCGTGACGACCGGCGGCGCGCGGGGCACGGGCTGCCGGCACAATCTGGAAGACGAATATTTCCAGCTCGCGCCGCTGCAGCGCAAATGGTCGGTCAACGGCCGCATCAGCGTCCGCCTGTCCGATGACATCGAGGCCTATGTCACCGGCAGCTACTCGAACAGCTTTGTCAGCATCCTCAACGCGCCGCGCGCGCTCCGCAACACGCAGCCTTATGGCGGCGCGCCGGCGCTCGCGTCGAGCAACCCGGGCATCGTCCTGCCGGTGTGGATCTGCCCGTCGGGCGTCAACTGCGCCACGCCCGGCACGCCCGGCCGCACGCTGAACCCCAACAATCCGTATGCCACTGCAGCCGGTGGTGCCGATCCGGCCAACAACGCCGCACGCATCTACTACACGTTCGGCGATATCGTGGCGGGCAGCGATCGCACCAACGAAGTCTATCGCGTCGCGACCGGGCTGCATGGCAGCTTCGGCGAGGACTGGAGCTGGAAGATCGACGGCGTCTATGCCCGCGACAATCTGGAGATCGTCCAGCGCGGCTATCTCAACATCGCCAACACGCTCAACGCGATCAACACCGGCGCCTACAACTTCGTCAATCCGTCGGCGAACTCGCAGGCGGTGCGCGACTTCATTGCGCCGGACAAGATCACGCCGTCCTTCTCCGAAATGTACTCGCTCGATGCGTCGATCGCCAAGAAGCTGCTCGACCTGCCCGGCGGGCCGCTCATGTTCGCGATCGGCGGCCAGGTGCGCCACGAGGAGCTGGAGAACAACAACCAGAACGCCGCGCTGGACACCTACAGCCTGACCACGTCGTCGGCGTTCGGCAAGCACACCGTCGCGGCGGGCTATTTCGAGCTCCAGGCGCCGGTGCTCGACATCCTCGAAGTCAATGCGTCGGGCCGCTACGATCATTATTCGGAGGGCTATGGCCGCTTCTCGCCCAAGATCGGCGCGAAGTTCACCCCGATCCAGCAGCTGGCGATCCGCGGCACCTATTCGCAGGGCTTCCGCGCACCGACCTTCGCCGAATCGGGTCCCCGCTCGCAATATGCCGGCTTCGTGACGACCACCCCGCCTGCCAATTTCCAGGCGGCGCACGGCGGCACTACCAATCCGTATAGCCTGGCCTATTCGGTCGGCCGCGGCTTCGTCGGCAATCCGGACCTCAAGCCGGAAACTTCGCGCAGCTTCACTGCCGGCGCGATCTTCGAGCCGTTCAAGTGGCTGAGCCTGACGGTCGACTATTACAATGTGAAGAAGTCGAACCTGATCGCAAATGGACCCGATGCGGGCCGCGCGATCACTGCATATTACACGCAGAGCAATCTGGCCGCCGCGACGGCCGCGGTGGCAGCGGTCGGCCCAGGCTATTCGGTCAACACGATCGACGCCGTCGATCCGCTGTTCCCGAACGCATTGCCGCGCCTGCTGATCATCAACGCACCGTTCGTGAACGTGAACAATGACCTGACGACGGGTCTGGACTTCTCGGCGACGCTTCGTGCGCCGCTGAGCGACGGCGTGCGCCTGACCAGCCGCGTCGAGGCGACCCATGTCATGCTGTACAACCGTCATACCGCGTCGGGCGTCCAGCGCTTCGCGGGTACGATGGGGCCGTATGATCTCTCGTCGGGCAACGGCACGCCGAGCTGGCGCGGCAATTGGCAGACGACGCTCGAGACCGACGACTTCTCGCTGAGCGCCACCGCCTATTATGTCGGCAAGATCAAGGCAGTCGCAACCGACCAGGGCAACTTGTCGACCGATTGCTCGGCATCGCTGTACAAGGCGCCGAACGACGGCCCGGGCTTTACCAAGTTCTGCTACGTCGACGACTTCGTCACGGTCGACCTCAACGGGACGATCAAGGTCAACGACGACTTCACGTTCTTCATGAACGTCGGCAACCTGCTGGGCGCCCGCGCACCGATCGCGCCGGCGTCGTATGCCAGCTCGCCCAACTTCCTGACCACCTGGCACTATGCCGGGCTGATCGGGCGGTCGTTCAAGGCGGGCGCGTCGTTCAAGTTCTAAGAGCTGAGCGTCGATATCCCTCGCGCTTCAGGACGGCGGTCTCCCTCGGGAGGCCGCCGTTTTGCTGTCGGTCGCACCCTCCGTTCGAACGGGGTAGAGATTAACCCAAGCGGCGCTGGAGTGCGCGCTTGAGCCGGGCATGCGCAGAAGCCTTGATCTGGCAGACCCGCGCGGCGCCGACGCCGAGCACCTGGCCGATTTCCTCGAGGTTGAGTTCCTCGACATAGTAAAGTTGGATCACCTGCGCCTCGCGCTCGGGCAGTTCGCCGATCGCCGCGACCAGTGCCTCGCGCTGGTCCCCTGCGGCCAGCTGGTCGAACGCATTGGGCTCCTCGGACATGAACCACGGGCTCTCGTCGGAATACATGTCGTCGATCGAATCGAAGCGCACTGCCTCGGCGCTGGCATATTCGGCGCGGAGCTTGTCGATCGTGACGCCCAGCTTCTCGGCGACTTGTGCGTCGGTCGGCGCTTGGCCGAGTTCGGTTGCCAGCAAAGATATTGTCTCCTGATAGGCCTTCCGCCGTCGCATCGCCCCACGCGTGAGCGTCGCCTGGCGCCGGAGCTCGTCGATCATCGCGCCGCGCACCCGAGTGACGAGATATTGCTCAAAGGTCACCTGGCCGCGATCCTCGAAGCTTGCCACCGCCTCGATCAGCGCGACCATGCCGATCTGGATCAGATCCTCGACCTCGACGATCGAGCTCATCGATCCGTGGACGTGCCACGCGATGCGGCGGACCAGCGGCAGATGCTTTCGGACCATCGCCTGGGCATCGCGTTGCGGGGAAGGCGCCCGCTCATAGGTGAGCGGGCTGGGAGCCAAGGATGCCATGTCTTTCAGGTTCCTGGGAGAATAGGCGTTCATGCGGGCAGCGCCTCCGGTGCACCGATCACCGCGACGACTTCGACGGCCTTGTCCTCGGGGACTTCGAAGAAGCTCATCACGGGCGTGTCGGGAAGGATGGACTTGACCAGCTTGCGGATCGCGACGCGGATCGCCGGCTGGACGACGAGCGCGAAGGGCTTGGCCTCGGCGATCAGCGGGCCGGCGGCGTGCTGGAGCGCGTCGGCGATGCGACGACCGAGATCGGGCTCGATCGTGTGGCGGCGCGACGGGTCGGAGCGGACTGCCTGGCCGAGCAGCGCCTCGAGTTGGCCTTCCAATGTCATCACGCGCAGCGGCTCGCGAACCCCGCATAGCCGCTGGATGATCAGCGGGCCAAGATCGGGGCGGATCAGTTCGAGGATCTCCTCGGCATCGAGCGTCTTCTGCGCGGCGACCGCGATGGCGGCGGCGATCCGGCGGAATTCCTTGAGCGGGACATTCTCGAGCAGCAGCCCGCGCAGCACGGTGGTGAGCGTCGTCAGCGGCACCGGCTGCGGACAGAGCGAAGCGACCAACGAGGCGGCGCGTTCCTTCAATCCGTCGAGCAGCGACTGGACTTCGTCGGGGCCGAGCAGGTCGGCGGCGTTCTGGATCAGCACCTGGTTGAGGTGCGTCGCGACGACGGTGCCCGGATCGACGACGAGATAGCCTGCGCCGGTCGCGGCGTCGGCGTCACCGGCGTTGATCCACACCGCGTCTAGCCCGAAGGTCGGGTCGCGCACCGGCTTGCCGTGGAGCTTGCCGACCGCCTGACCCGTGTCGAGCGCGAGCATCTCGTCGGGCGCGACACTGTCCTCACCGACGACGACGCCGCCGATGACGATGCGATAGGTGAACGGCGCCAGGTTGATATCGTCGCGGACGCGGACTTGCGGCACGACGAAGCCGAGATCCTTGGAGAGCTGGCGCCGCACGCCGGTGATCCGCCCCATCAGCGGGCCGCCGCGGCGCTCGTCGACCAGCGGCACCAGGCCATAGCCGATGTCGAGCATCACCTGCATGTTGTCGGTGACTTCGTCCCAGCCGATCTTCGAGAGATCGACAGGCTCGGGCATCGGCTCGGGCGGCGGCGGGCGGTTGGCGATCTTCCTGAGCTTCCACGCGGCAAAGCCGGCGCCGGCGGCGGCGGGCAGGATCACCAGATGCGGCATGCCGGGCATCACGCCGAGCAGGCCGAGGATTACTGCGACCGGCGTCCAGGTCTTGTGGCTGCCGAACTGGCTGCCGATCTGGCCGGCGAGATCATGCTTCGACGTGACGCGCGTGACGATCGCGGCGGCGGCGATCGAGAGCACCAGCGCCGGCAGCTGCGCGACCAGCGCGTCGCCGATCGCGAGCATGATATAGGCCTGGGCGGCGGCGCCCACGGTCATCTGGTGGCTGACCACGCCGAGGATCAGGCCGCCGACGATATTGATCGCGAGGATCAGCAGGCCGGCGACCGCATCGCCCTTCACGAACTTGGACGAGCCGTCCATCGAGCCGTAGAAATCGGCTTCGGTCGATACTTCGACGCGGCGCGCACGCGCTTCGTCGGGGGTGATCAGTCCCGCGTTCAAGTCGGCGTCGATCGCCATCTGCTTGCCGGGAAGGGCATCGAGAGTGAAGCGCGCCGACACTTCGGAGACGCGGCCCGCACCCTTGGTGACGACGATCATGTTGATGATCATCAGCACCGCGAACACGACAATGCCGACGACATAGTCGCCGCCGATCAGGAACGTGCCGAACGCCTCGATGACATGGCCCGCCGCCGCGCCGCCCTCATGCCCGTTGACCAGCACGACGCGCGTCGAGGCGACGTTGAGGCCAAGGCGGAACAGCGTGGCGAACAGCAGCACCGTCGGGAAAGCGGAGAAATCGAGCGGCTTCTGCGCATTGAGCGCCACCATCAGCACCGCGAGGCTGATCATGATGTTCATGATGAAGAACACGTCGAGCAGGAAGGCCGGGATCGGCACGACCAGCAACGCGACGAGCAACAGGATCGCGCCGGGCAACGAGAAGCCGCGCATCGCCGGGCCGAAGCCCGCAGGCAGGGTCAGACCGTTCACGAGCATCAGGCCCCCAGCTTCGCGAGCATGAGGTAAGCGAGCTTCGCCGTCTCGGGCGTCGGTCGGTATGCGGCGCGGGCAAAGGCATCGCCGCCGCGCGGGCCGTTGAGTTGGGCGAGCGTCGTCTCGATCCAGTGCCGGTCGCCGCCCGCGGCGCCGTTGCCGAGCACGACTTCGCCGCCGTCGAGATCGGCGCCGAACGCGTCGAGCCCGGTGGAAAGATCCTCGAACGCGTCCGATGCGCGGCCGGTGGCACCGCCTGCCGCCGCACCCTGGTCGAGCTTGCCGGAAAAGCGTTCGTAGATCTCGCTCAGCGAGCGCGGCTGGCCGTTGCTTGCATAGAAGACGCCGCGATTGGCGCGCGCGGCGGCGGGGAACAGCGCCGCGCCGGTGCGGTTGGGATTGCTCTCCATCGCGCCGAGGAACTTGGCGGCGCCGCCCTGGCCGAGGAAGTGCGCCATGTAGAGATCGGTGCCCGTGGCGGGACGATCGAGCCGCTGCTCTAGCGCAGCCTTGTTGTCCGAAGCATGCTCGGCCGCCATCAGCGCGGCGGTATTGGGATCGCTGCGCATGTCGAGGATCGCGCGCCGGGTGGCCGGATCGCTGACGACATAGCGGCCGCTCGATGTCTGCCGAATCGAGTCCGCCGCCCAGCCGAGGCCGTGCTCGGCGCCGTGATCCTTCATCACCCCGAGCCAGCTCTGCTCGATGAACTGGTACAGCCCGGTGGCGCTCGACGTGGTGGCGCGCGCGTTGGCGCGCAGGCCGCTTTCGACCTGCGCTTGCCCGAGCAGATAGTTGAAGTCGATTCCGGTCTTGCGGCTCGCAGCGGCGATCGCCGTCTGGATGCCTGCTTTTGAATTGACCGATACGATGCTCATCGAGCGTTGATCCGATTGCCCTAGGTGAGTGCGGGATCAGCAAGGAGCGTGCCAGTCAGCCCTCAGGCGAGGGCATAGCCTCCGGGGCGGTAGGCCGGGGCCGCATCGCCGGAAAGAAGTTGCAGGCGGCGGCGAACATTTGCCGCCATCAAATTGACGTAGATCCGGCAGGTCTCGTTGAGGCGATGCGCTTCGGCGGCGAGTTCCTTGATCTCGGGCGAGGGAGCCTCGCCGTCGTAGAGCGCGACGGTGTCGATTCCCGATAGCTTGGCCTGGGTCGCCGCCTCGAGCGCCGACACGTCGTTGGCCTTCAGCGCCGCGATTTCGGCGTGAAGCGATTCGATAACGGAGATCAGCGCGTCACGCCGGGTCATTGGGGCTCCATTCGAGCTTGAGCGCGAGCAGCCGGTCGGCGATCGTCGAAGGGTAGATCGGAAAGCGGCCGTCCTCGATCGCCTTGCGGATCTTGGCGACGCGCTCGGCATCGACCGGTGGCTTGGCGGCCATCTCGCCGGTCAGCGCAGTCGCTCCCGACTGGACCGCCTGCACGGTGCTCGCGACGGGTTTGGCCACTTCTACCGGTGCGGCGGGAGCGACAGGCGCAATGCGACGGTCCGCGACCGCGCCTGCCTTGTTGCCGATGGGATCCACCATTGCTGCTTCCTCTAGGAAACTAATCCTGCAGCGATAGGAACGACCGCGCGTCGACGCGCTTTAGAAAATAATTGCGCCTTTATTTCAGGGCAGCCGCGCAAGGCCGGATTCGACGGCCACCGCCTGGATCGGCGCCTTCTTCTCGTCGACCTTCACCAGCAGCCGTGCGCCGGCGACGGCATCGCCCATCGCGATGCCTTCGCGGGTGATCGAGAAGCCGGCGGCACCCGCCGCGACGGTGATCGGATCGCCGCGGCGGATCACCGGCAGCGCCTTCACCGACACGGCCGGCGCCTGTGCGGCGACCGGCGCGGGCTTGGGCTGGGGCACGGCGTCGACCGGAACGAAGATGCGCCACGCGGGCGCCATGCAGCGGACGACCACCGCATCCTTGGTCTCGCTGCGCCATTCGAGCTGGGGGGCGGCGCAGGCCTGGAGCTTGAGGCGCTTATCGACCGGCGCACGCGCGCCGCCCTGCTCGCCCAGCGCCTTGCCGGTGAACTGCGTGACGATCGCGTCGAGTATCGCGGTCGACTGGAATTCGGGCGCCGCGGCGGCGAGGGCCAAAGACAGCAGCATCTAGAGTCTCCTTGAAACAGGCGGGCGGCAAGGCCGCGTTGCCGGGCGGCAAGTCATTGCCGGCCGCCGTCGTACCCGAGTGAAAGCACCGCGCGGCGCTGGCCGCGGGCAGTGGCGATGGTGACGCGCCCAGGCGCGATTGCGCCGGCGCTGACGAGTGCGGCGGCGACCGCGCGGGCGCGGTCGGCGGCGAGGATCGGGCCGCTGCCGGTGATCGGATCGACATCGGCGGCGCTGCCGTCGACTTCGCCGATGATGCGCAGGCGCGTGCGCGGATCGGTAGCGGCGGTGCGCGCCCAGCCGAGCGCGGCAGCGGTATCGGGGAGTTGCGCAGACCCGGGCGCGAAGCCGCCGACCGCGGCGAGATCGACCGGCATCGCCGGGGCGTTCTCCTGCACGCCGAAGCCGGCGCGGAAGCCCGCGGCGAGCGTATCGGGATCGACCTGGTTGGCCTGCAGCAGCACGAAGAAGCCGACCAGCAGCAGCGCTAGATCGGCGAGCGTGGTCAGCCAGATCGGCCGCGTCGGAAGATCCTCGTCGAGCGTCATGCGGCAAGCTCGCGCGCGCCGAGGCGCGGCTGGAAGATGGCGAGTTCGGCGAGTGGCGCGGCGAGCCGGGCGCGCTCCTGCGCCTCGTGCCGCGCGTTGCGCTTGAGCCGTGCGGCGACCGGGGTGGCGACCAGGCACGCGACGATCGCGCCGTAGAGCGTAGTGAGCAGCGCCACCGCCATCGCCGCGCCGATCGTCTTGGGATCGCGCATCGCAGTGAACATCTGGACGAGGCCGATCAGCGTGCCGATCATCCCCATCGCCGGGGCGATATCGGCGATGCCGGTCCACATCTCGGCGGCGGCGCGGTGGCGTTCGAAGCGCGCGAGCCGACGCTGGTCGATCAGTGCCGAAACCTGCTCGGGGGCGGCGCCGTCGACGATGGCGGCGACCGCTGCGGCAAGATCGGGGTCGGCGATCACCGAGCGATCAAGCGCGATCATCCCGTGGCGCTTCGCGATCCGGCCAAAGGCGCCGACCTGATCGAGGAGGGGTTCGACCGCGAAGCGGCGGCGGCCTAACGTGCGCAACGCGGCCACTGCACGGCCGAGATCGCCGAGCGGCGTCCGGAGCACCACGGCGACCAGCGTGCCGCCCAGCACGATGGCTAGCGCAATGGGATCGAGGAAGGGCGCAAAGTTCATGCGCTCATATCTGCAAGCGTTGGGCCAATTCAGCGCATTGCCGTCATCCTGGGGGAAGCCGGGTCTCATGCGAGGGAGCATGGAAATAGCCACATGCGTTCCCGGGCTCGCCGGGATGACGTGGTGGAACGCATACGGCAGCCGGTTGCCGCCCGACCGGCAAGATGTTGCCGCCTGTTCCGCGCGTAGAACGAAATCGGCGCTCTCGCACCTTCTCGCGCAAATTGGCACGGCCATTGCATCGACACGCCCGAACTTTTGTGCGGGAGACGTGCAATGCCCAACGACAGCCTCTTCGGCGTACACGGCGCAGCGCTTACCGTGCGCTCGCAGCGCATGGGCGTGCTCGCGTCGAACATCGCCAACGCCTCGACTCCGGGCTACAAGGCGCGGGACGTGGACTTCCAGGCCGCGCTCGCTTCGATCGAGGCGCCCGGCGGATCGATCGATGCCGCAATGGACGCCGCCACGCTCTACCGCGTGCCGCTCCAGCCGAGCCAGGACGGCAACACCGTCGAGCTCGCCACCGAACAGACCGCCTTCGCCGAGAATGCCGTCGCCTATCAGACGACGCTGTCGTTCCTGAACGGCCGCATCGGCACGATCACGCGCGCGCTGAAGGGAGAATAACCATGGGCAACCAGCCGCTCTCGATCTTCCAGGTCTCCGGCCGCGCGATGTCTGCGCAGCTGCTGCGGATGAACACCACCGCATCGAACCTGGCGAATGCCGGCACCGTCGCGTCGAGTGCCGAAGCCGCATACCGCACGATCAAGCCGGTGTTTCGCACCGCCTTCGACGAGGCTTCGGGCATGTCGACCGTCGATGTCGAGCAGATCGTCACCGCCGGTTCGGAGCCGACCAAGCGCTACGATCCCGGCAACCCGATGGCCGACGCCGACGGCAATATCTGGGAGAGCGCAGTCGATGAGAGCCGCGAGCTCGTCGACATGCTCGAATCGTCGCGCACCTATCAGAACAATGTCGAGGTTCTGCAGACTGCCAAGCAGCTGATCGTCGACACCCTCAAGCTGGGCCGCTGAGCATGGATTTCGACAGCACACTCCAGACGCTGGGCGTCAACCGCTACGGCAGTTCGAGCGCGGCGTCGGGCACCAAGACCGACACGTCGAACCTCGGCAAGACCGAGATGGACCAGTCGGACTTTCTCGAGCTGATGACGGCGCAGCTCAAGAACCAGGATCCGTTCGAGCCGGTCGACAACACCCAGATGGTCGCGCAGATGGCCCAATTCTCGTCGCTCTCGGGCATCACCGAGATGAGCACGACGCTGAAGGCGATCGCCGCCAAGCTGGGCAACACCTCATTGGGCGACGCGCTCGGCTATGTCGGCAAGACCGTGCTGACCGAAGGCTCGACTGCCTATCCGCGCGAGAGTGGCGGGATCGCCGGCGCGGTGGCGATCGCCAAGGACGCCACCGACGTCAACGTCACGATCAGCGACGCCGACGGCAAGCCCTTGAAGACGATCGCGCTCGGCAAGCAGGCCGCGGGCGCGGTCGCATTCGACTGGGACGGCAAGACCGAGAGCGGCGAGGATGCCGGCAAGGGTCCCTTCACCGTCAAGGTCGCCGCGCTCAACGGCGGCGCCAGGATCGACGCCGCACCGCTCGTCTGGGCGCCGGTCACCACCGTTTCGCTGGGCGCCGACGGCAAGCCCGCCCTCACCCTTCCTGGCATCGGCCAGATCCCCCTCGACGCCGTCTGGCAAGTCGGCTGACCCCCAAGGAGTATCGTACATGTCCTTCTTCACTTCTTTGAGCGGGCTCCAGGCTGCCCAGACCGAAATGTCGACGATCTCGCACAACCTTGCGAACGTCTCGACCAACGGCTTCAAGCGCTCGACCACGCAGTTCGCCGACGTGATCGCATCGACTTCCAACTCGAACCCGACCCAGATGGTCGGTTCGGGCACGGTGGTGAAATCGGTACGCCAGCAGTTCAGCCAGGGCGGCTTCACCCAGTCTTCCTCGGCGCTCGACGTCGCGATTTCGGGCGAAGGCTTCTTCATCGTCAAGGGCAGCGACGCGGCCAACAACGTGTCGTTCACGCGCAACGGCAGCTTCCTGGTCGATTCGGATCGCTATGTCGTCGATGCGCAGGGCAACAAGCTGCAGGTCTATCCGGTCGACGGCTCGGGCGCGGTGGTCGCGACCGGCATCGCCTCGACCGTAAGCCTGCGTCTGCCGCAGATCAGCGGCAAGCCCGAGGCAACCGAGAATGTCAGCCTGTCGCTCAACCTCAACGCCAATTCGGTGATCCCGTCGGAGAATGACCGCTGGAACGACGTGCCCTACGCGTTCGACCGGTTCGATCCCCAGACCTACAACCATTCGGCGCAGACCACGATCTACGATGCCAACGGCAATGCGCTGACGCTGACCACCTATTTCGTCCGCGAGACGACGCCGACCACCGCCGAGCCGAACAGCAACTGGACCGCCTATTCGTTCGTCGGCGACAAGCAGCTCAATTCGGGCAGCGATCCCGAGGAGATTCAGCCGATCTCGATGACCTTCGATGCGACCGGCAAGCTCACCGCGCCGAGCGGTCCGACGACGTTCCAGGGCTTCCTCGCGCCCGGTGCGACCTCCGAGCAGATGATCACGCTCGATTTCGGCAACGCCACCACCCAGGTCTATTCGCCGTTCAGCATCGACGCGAGCACGCAGGACGGATCGCCCGTCGGCCAGCTGGAAGGCGTGACGATCGGCGACGACGGCACGGTGCGCGCCAGCTTCTCGAACGGCGACAGCCAGGCGCTGGGCAAGGTGGTGCTCGCCAGCTTCTCCAACCCGACCGGGCTGCGCCAGCTGGGCAGCAGCACCTGGTCGGCATCGGGTCTCTCGGGCGAGCCGCGGCTCGGCGAGCCGGGCTCGAACGGTTTCGGCGGGCTGATGGCCGGCGCGGTCGAGCGCTCGAACGTCGACATCACCGAGGAACTGGTCGGGCTGATCGCGGCGCAGCGCAACTTCCAGGCGAACGCCAAGGCGCTCGATACCGCGAGCCAGATCTCGCAAACCATCTTCAACATCCGCAGCTGAGCTAGACCATGGACCGTCTCGTCTACACAGCCATGTCGGGATTGCGCAGCCAGATGGCGGCGCAGGCGACGATCGCGAACAACATCGCGAACGCATCCACGACCGGCTTCCGCGCCGAGCGGATCAGCTTCGACCGGCTCGTGCTGCAGGGCGAGGGGCTCCAGACGCGCCAGTTCGCCGCGGAGGAAGTCAGCGACTTCGACCGGCGTGCCGGCACGATCGTCCAGACCGCGCGGCCGCTCGACGTGGCGATGACGACCGACTCCTGGATCGCGGTGCAGGCCGCGGACGGCAGCGAGGCCTATACGAGGCGCGGCGATTTGTCCGTCGCGCCCTCGGGCGTGCTGGAAACCGGCGACGGTTTCCCGGTGATGGGGTCGGGGGGCCCCATCACCGTGCCGCCCCACCAGTCGATCGCGATCGCCGACGACGGCACGGTCTCGATCGTACCGCTGGGCGGCGATCCGACCCAGCCGCAGGTGATCGACAAGATCCGGCTGGCGAGCCCGGAAGGCAGCCAGACGGTCAAGGGCCTCGACAATCTGCTTCATGTGAAGGGCGGCGGCGTGCTGCCCGAGGATCTCGACGCCAAGCTGCGCGCCGGCGCGCTCGAGCAATCGAACGTCAACCTTACCCAGGCGCTGGTCGACATGATCGACAACCAGCGCAGCTACGAAGTGCAGGCGGGCCTGCTCAAGGAAGCCAAGACCATGGACGAGAGCGCCGCATCGCTGATGCGCCTCCCGGCCTGACGAAAGGATTTAGACGATGGGTTCATCGGCAATGCACATCGCGCGGACCGGGCTCGACGCCCAGGACATGCGCATGCGGGTCATCTCGAACAACCTCGCCAACGTCAACACGACGGCGTTCAAGCGCGACCGCGCCTCGTTCCAGACGCTCGCCTACCAGACGGTGACCGCGCCGGGCGCGCAGAGCACCGCGGAGACCAAGTACGCGACCGGGCTCAATCTGGGCACCGGCGTGCGCATCCAGGGCACCGCGCGGATCGAGACGCAGGGCAGCTTCCAGAACACCGGCGGGTCGCTCGATCTCGCGCTGGAAGGCGAGGGCTATTTCCAGGTGCAGCTGCCCGGCGGCCAGCTCGGCTATACCCGGGCGGGCAATTTCTCGCGCTCGGCCGAGGGCATGATGGTGACGAGCGACGGCTATCAGGTGATGCCCGGGATCACGATCCCCGAGGGCACCACCGGGATCACGATCGGCGCCGACGGCACCGTTTCGGCGCAGATCGCCGGCCAGACCGAAAGCGCACAGCTCGGCCAGATCCAGGTCGCGACCTTCCCCAATGCGGGCGGGCTGCAGGCGACCGGCGACAATTTCCTGATCGAGACCACCGCGAGCGGCGCGGCGAGCCTGGGCGCGCCCAACGAGGCGGGCCGGGCGAAGATCCGCCAGGGCGCGCTCGAGGCTTCGAACGTCAATGTCGTCGAGGAGCTGGTCGACATGATCGAGACGCAGCGCGCGTACGAGGTCAATTCGAAGATGATCTCGGCGACCGACGAGATGCTCAAATATGTCAACCAGAACATCTGAGGCGGCTGCGATGAAGTTCCTCACCGGCCTTGCCACCGGCGCGCTCGCCGTCGCCGCGCTCGCTTTCTCCGCGCAGCCCGCAAAGGCGCAGTTCCTGGGTATCGGCAAGAAGAAGGCGAAGGAGGATTTCTCCGCCACGCTTTCCGCGCCCGTGCCCGCCGCGGCGCCGGCGAACGGCAGCATCTTCCAGACGAACGACGGCTATGCCGCGCTCTACGAGGGACTGCGCGCCCGCCGCGTCGGCGATCCGCTGACGATCGTGCTGGTCGAGCGGACCAGCGCGTCCAAGTCGGCGGGCACCAAGCTCGACAGCGGCGGCGGCTTCTCGCTCACGCCGCCGACCACCGGCGCGCTCAACCTGTTCAACCAGAGCGACGCCAGCGTCAGCGGCAAGCGCAACTTCACCGGAACCGGCAGCGCCGACCAGGCCAATGCGCTGTCCGGCGAAGTCAGCGTCACCGTGGCCGCGGTCTATCCCAACGGCACGATGCTGGTGCAGGGCCAGAAGCGCGTCACGCTCAACCGCGGCGACGAGTTCATCCAGATCAAGGGGATCGTGCGCACTGCCGATATCGACGCGAACAACCGCGTCGCCAGCACGCGCGTGGCCGATGCCCGCATCGCCTATACCGGCAAGGGCGACGTCGCCCGCGCCAGCCGCCAGGGCTGGCTGAGCCGGTTCTTCCAGATCCTCAGCCCCTTCTGAGCGGAGCCCGTTTCATGATCCGATTCCTCCTCACGCTTGCCGCCGCCACGCTGGCCATCGCGCCCGCGCAGGCGCAGCGCGTCAAGGATCTGGGCGGGTTCCAGGGGATCCGCACCAACCAGCTCACCGGATACGGCATGGTTGTCGGCCTGCCCGGCACCGGCGACGACAATCTCGAATATACCGTCCAGTCGATGAAGGGCGTCGCCTCGCGTTTCGGCCTCCAGCTGCCGCCGGGCGTGAGCCCCGCGCTCAAGAACGCCGCGGTGGTGATGATCACCGCCGAGCTGCCGCCCTTCGCCAAGCCGGGGCAGAAGCTCGACATCACCGTATCGTCGATGGGCAAGTCCAAGTCGCTGCGCGGGGGCACGCTGATCCTCACTCCGCTCCAGGGCGCCGACGGGCAGATCTATGCGATGGCGCAGGGCAACCTTGCGGTCGGCGGGCTCGGTGCCGAAGGCAAGGACGGATCGCAGATCGTGGTCAACACGCCCTCGTCCGGGCGCATCCCCGAAGGCGCGACCGTCGAGCGAACGGTGGATACCGGCTTCGACCGCGCGCCGTTCCTGACCTTCAACCTCGCCCGCGCCGACTTCACCACCGCGCAGCGTGTGCAGGACGCGATCAACATCCGCTTCGGCACCGGCCGGGCCCGGGCGATCGACGGCGTTTCGATCGCGGTGCAGGCCCCCGCGGGCGCCGATGTCCGTGCCGAACTCATGTCCGAGATCGAGAACCTCACCGTCGAGGCCGCCGAGGCGCGCGCGCGCGTCATCGTCAACGCACGCACGGGGACCGTGGTGATCAATTCGGCGGTGCGCGTCAGCCCCGCCGCGGTAACGCATGGTAAACTGACCGTTCGTATTGATGAACAACAGCAAGCGAGCCAGCCGCTCCCGTTCAGCAAGGGCGAGACCGTGATGGAACAGAACAGCACCCTCGACGTCCAGGAGGAGAAGAAGCCGATGTTCCTGATCGAGCCCGGACCCAAGCTCGCCGACGTCGTCAAGGCCGTCAACGCGATCGGCGCGTCGCCGGCAGACCTCGTCGCGATCCTCGAGGCATTGAAGGAAGCCGGCGCGCTCAAGGCCGAGCTGGTCGTCCTGTGAGCATACAGCCGACCATCGCGGGCGCCGGTGCCGGCGGCGGCGTGTCGACCGACACGTCGCGGCTGGCGTCGAAGGACAATCTCGATGCCGCGGGCAAGCGCTTCGAGGCGATCTTCACCGGCATGATGCTCAAGTCGATGCGTTCGGCAAAGCTCGGCGACGGGCTGTTCGACAGCAAGGCGACGCAGCAGTTCCGCGACATGCAGGACCAGCAGCTCGCCAGCGCGATGGCCAGCCACGCGCCGATGGGGATCGGCAAGGCGATGACCGAATTCCTCGCCAAATCCGCCGCGCTGGATCCCGCGACGCCGGCCGAAGGGACGACGCCATGAGCGACATGCTCTCGATCGGTCTGTCGAGCCTCAAGGCGTATCAGACCGCGCTGACCACCGTCTCCGAGAACATCGCGAGCGCCGGCACTGCCGGCTATTCGCGCAGGACGACAGACATTCGCGAAGTCGTCGCGCCCGCCGGGATCACCACCGGCACCGCGCAGGGCATGGGCGTGGTCGCGAGCGGGCTGACGCGCGCCGCCGACGTGTACAAGACCGCCGCGGTACGCATCGCCACCGCCGACCTCGCCAAGACCGAGGCCGGGGCGACCTGGCTCCAGCGCGTCGAGGAATCGCTGACCGGCAACAAGCTGGGCAGCCAGCTGACCACCTTCTTCAATTCGGCCAAGGCCGTCGCGGCGGATCCCGCGTCGATGGCGCCGCGCGCCGCGATGATCGAAGCCGCGTCGAGCATCGCCTCCGCCTTCGCCGCGACCGGCACCGCGTTGGACGGCGCCCTCGCCGATCTCGACAAGAGCGCCGAGGCGGGCACGGGCCAGCTCAACGCGCTCGCCAAGGCGCTCGGCAGAGTCAATGCCGGGCTCGGGCGCCAGCAGAACGGAACCAGCGGCCAGGCGGCGTTGCTCGACGAGCGCGACCGGCTGCTCGAATCGATGAGCGCGATCGCCGACGTCTCGGTGATGACCGATCCCGCGGGGCGCGCCGTGGTACGCGTGGGCGGGGTTGCCGGGCCGGTGCTCGTCCAGGGCGAGAATGCCGGCGCGATCACCTACAAGCGCAGCGACGAGGGGCTCGTCGCCTACACGCTGCAGTTTCAGGGCGAGGGCACGCCGGTGTTTCCGAGCGGCGGCGCATTGGCGGGTTTCGCCGAGGGCGCCGAGCGGCTTTCCGCGGCGCTCGCCGAAGTCAGCACGCTCGCCACCGCCTTCGCCGAGGGCATCAACGCGGTCCAGGCCGCGGGCGACGACCTGAACGGCAATCCGGGCGCGCCGATGTTCGAAGCGGGAGATCCGGCCTACAAGCTCAAGCTGGTGCTCAATGATCCGCGCGGGATCGCCGCGGCAGCGACCGGCGCGGGGATCCGCGACAATGCCAACCTCGCCGGGCTGGAAGCGCTGCGCAGCAGCGGCCGCTTCGAAGACACGATCGCCAGCGTCACCTCCGCCAACGCCGCGGCGCTTTCGGCCCGGAAATCGGTCGCCGGGGCGCAGACCGCGATGCGCGACTCCGCGATCGCCGAGCGCACCGCCGCCACCGGCGTCAATGTCGACGAGGAAGCCGTCGACCTTATCCGTTTCCAGCAGGCGTACCAGGCGTCGAGCCGCGTGATCCAGATCGCGCGCGAGACGCTCAATTCCATCCTCGAGATCCGCTGAGGCAGCCATGCGCGTCGCAACTTCGCAGCTCTATAACCGTCCGGCGTCACTGATGACGCGGCTGACCGCCGACGCCGATCGGATCCAGACCCAGATCGCGACCGGCACCAAGCTGCTCGCGCCGTCGGACGATGCCGGCGCATATCTGCGGCTCCAGGGCATCAGCCGGCAGAACGCCAACGACGGCGCCTACGCCGCCAATATCGGCATGGCGCAGGGCCTGCTCGCCCAGACCGACACCACACTGGAGAGCGTCGAGGCGCAGATCACCCGCGCGCTCGAGCTCGCCACGCAGGCGGCCAACGGCACGATGTCCGACACCAATCGCGCGGCGATCGGCAAGGAGCTCGAATCGATTCGCGACACGCTGTTCGCGCTGGCCAACACAAAGGACGTGCGCGGCCAGCCGCTGTTCGGCGGCGCGACCGGCGATGTCGCCTATGTCCGCAACGCCGATGGCTCGATCGGCTTTGCGGGGGGCCCCAACGAGCCTTCGCCGATCCCGATCGGAGAGGGCGTGACCATCCAGGGCACTGTCACCGGCACGCGCGCCTTCGCCAGCGGCGGCAGCGACGTGTTCGCGGTGCTCGCCAATTTCGCGGCGGCGCTGGGCAATGGCGGTGACGCCAAGGCGGCAGCCGATACGGCGCTCGGCGGGCTCAAGAGCGGGCTGGAGAGCGTTACGCTGGCCCGTGCCTCGGCGGGTGCGCGCTCGGCGCGGCTTGAACTCGATACCGAGCGGCTGACCGCCGCGGGCGAGGCGCGCGAGGATGTGCGCTCGGCGCTGGAGGATACCGACGTCACCACGGCGGTCACCGAGCTGCAGAAGACGCTGACGATCCTCCAGGCGACGCAGGCGAGCTTCTCCAAGCTCTCGAGCCTGTCGCTGTTCGATTATCTCTGAGGCAATCGCGCCAACTGCGCGATTTTCCGCTCAAACTTAGGGCGAAGCGGTCGTTTACCACAGCGAGGGGCCGGTCCACGGCGCAGGGGGAAGTATAGTCGCATGTTCGTGCTGATCGGCTTTGTCGTCCTGATCGCGATGGTGTTCGGCGGGTTCGCCTTCACCGGCGGCGCGCTCGGCCCAGTGATGCATGCGCTTCCGCATGAGATGCTGATCATCGGCGGCGCCGCGGTCGGCGCGCTGATCATCGGCAACTCGATGAAGGAAATCAAGGCGCTGGGCGGCGGCTTCATGCGCGTGATCAAGGGCCCGAAATACAAGAAGCAGGACTATCTCGACACGATCTTCCTCGTCTCCAAGCTGATGAAGATGCTGCGCACCGAAGGGCCGATCGCGCTGGAGCCGCATGTCGAGGATCCCAAGTCGAGCGCGATCTTCGCCGAATATCCGCGGCTGCTCGCCGATCACACGCTGATCAACCTGATCACCGATACGCTGCGCCTCGTCGTCGTCTCGTCGGGCACGCTCGACGTGCATGCGGTCGAGGAAGTGATGGATAACTCGATCAAGACCCACCACCATGAGGTCCAGGGACCGCAGGGAACGCTGCAGAGCCTGGCCGATGCGCTGCCCGCATTGGGCATCGTCGCGGCGGTGCTCGGCGTGGTCAAGACGATGGGATCGATCGACAAGCCGCCGAGCATCCTGGGTGGGATGATCGGATCGGCGCTGGTCGGCACGTTCCTGGGCGTGCTGCTCGCCTATGGGATCGTCGGGCCGCTCGCGACGCGGCTCCAGCAGGTGATCGACGCCGATGCGGCGATCTATCACACGGTCAAGCAGATCATCATCGCGTCGCTCCACGGCCACCCGCAACCGCTGGTGATCGAGGCCGCACGCTCGGGCATCGCGCACCACAACCAGCCCGGCTTCGGCGAGGTCTTCGACGGGCTGCGCGGGCGCTGACGTCATGGCAGCCAGAGCCCCGCACGGGAACAACCAGCCTCCCAAGATCATCATCGTCAAGAAGATCATCGACGCGGGGCATGGCGGCCATCACGGCGGCGCGTGGAAGGTCGCCTATGCCGATTTCGTGACCGCGATGATGGCGTTCTTCCTGCTGATGTGGCTGCTCGGCGCGACCACCGAGAAGCAGCGCAAGGCACTCGCCGATTATTTCGCGCCCACCCTGGTCGAGTTCAAGCAGAACAGTGCCGGCTCGAACGGGCTGTTCGGCGGCGACGCGATCAACGCGCAGGACAATTATCCCAACCGCGCCGGCCAGACCGGCACGCGTTCGATGACCGTCCCCGTCGGCGGCACCGGCGGCAAGGATGTCGGCACCGGGCAGAAGGGCACGCTCAAGGACCAGCGCGCGATCGAGGCGCAGGACCAGAAGAATTTCGACCGCACCGCCACGGCGATCCAGGCCAAGATGCGCGCGCGGCCCCAACTCGCCAAGCTCGCCAAGCATATCCGCTTCGTTGCGACGCGCGACGGGATGCGGATCGACCTGCTCGACGACGCCAATTACTCGATGTTCGACCTCGGCACGACCGCCTTGGTCACCGACGCGAGCGCACTGATCGGGACGATCGCCGAGAGTATTTCCGGGATGGAGAACCCGATCATGATCCGCGGCCACACCGACAGCCTGGGCTATGGCGACCCGCGCAACATGAACAACTGGATGCTCTCGAGCGGCCGCGCCGAGGCGACAAGGCGCCGGCTCGCCGCGGGTGCGGTGCCCGAGATGCGCTTCGAGCGGATCGAAGGCGTCGCCGACCGCGAGCCGCTGATCATCGAGGCCCCTACCGACCCGCGCAACCGGCGGGTGTCGATCACCCTGCTCTATCGGCGGATCATGGACCAGGACAAGGGACGCGGCTTCGGGCGCGGGACCAAGCAGCCGGTGCTAGCGGCGCGGTGACCCGAATTCCCCTTCCTGAAAGGGAAGGCTAGGGGTGGGTTTAGCGGCGGGCAGGGGTCGATGCCCTGCTCGGCGCTTAGGTGCCGGGCGACAGAGTCTTTTGGGCGCGCAGACGCGCGCGCCGACCCCCTACCCCTCCCTGCAAGCAGGGAGGGGCGTTTTAGAAGAACTGCTTTCGGAAGGTCAGCCGTACCACGCGCCCGAACGGATCGACCAGGTTGGGCACATAGGCCGCGGGCACCTCGCCATTGGCGTCGGTAACCCGCTGCCGGGCGTTGAATACATTGTCGAGCCGGAGCTGGACGCGCGAGCCGCGCAGCCAGGGGTGCTTGAGCAGGGCATCGAAGTCCTGCCCCGGATTATACTCGGCCATCAGTCCGATCTTGGCCAGGCTGCCGAAATCGAGCTGCGTCTGGCTGCCGAGCGCGCCGGTGGTGCGCTGCCAGCCGCTCTGCCACTGGCCAGTGGCCTGGACCAGCCACGCATCGCGCTTGACCGCGATCAGCCCGTCGATCTGATGCGCCGCGACGCCCTGGGCGCTCGATCCGTCGAGCCGGTCGATCACGGGCAGGCCGGGACGGATGACGATCTCGTCCTTGAGCAGCCAGCTATGGTTGAGCGTGAAGCGGATCTGGTTGCCGCGATTGCCGCCGCCGCCAAAGCCGCGTCCCCCGCCGCCGCCCGGCCCGCCACGGAAGCCGCCCGCGCCCGGACCCTGCCTTGGCCCCTCGCCACGCTCGCGGCCCTGCTCGGCGCCGGGCTGGCCTTGAGCCTGTTGCTGGCCCTGGCCCTGCCCCTGCCGCTGGGCCTCGCCCTGCCCCGGACGGCGCTGGTTGCCGCCGAACAGACTCTGCTGCTGGCCGAGGCGGCGGAACTGCTCCTGCTGCGCGGTGAACTCAGGCGGCAGTGGCTGGCCGGTGCGGCGCGATTCGACGACGGCCTCGCGATAGGCAGTCATCCGAGACTGCATCTGCCGACCCTGGGGCGAGGAGATCGGGATCGAGAAATCGATTCCCCAGCGCAGCTGCGTCCGGTCCTGCCGGTCGACGGTGATCGGACGATAATCGACGCTGAGCAGCCTGCCGTCGGGGTCGCGCACGAAGCGATCGGGGAACGCGGCCTCGATCTCGGCGGTGGCGCCGGGGAAGGCCAGGATGCCGGCGCGCGTGCGCGAGTCGCTGAAGCTGGCATTGATCCCGAAATTGGTCTCACTGAACGGTCGGATGCTCAGGCGCGCGTTGAACACATGGCGGTTGTCGGCCGGCAGCAGCGGATTGCCGCCGGTGATCGCCGTGACGTCGACGCTCTCGTTACGGACGAAATCGTAGATGCGCCGGTTGGGCGTCACCAGCACCGGATCGCCAAGCTGGCCCGGATCGGGCGCATTGCGATCGTCGCTGACGCTGATGTTGGCGCGCAACTGCGGGATCGGCGACCAGTTCAGGCCATAGGTCGTGCTGGTGAGCCGGCCAAAATCGGAAAGCTGCTCGACTTCGACATTGCCGGTGAGCGACAGGTCGCCGATCGCGTCGAGCACCGCCATCCGCCGGCTGGTGATCGGCAGCGTGATGTTGCCGCGGATGCTCGCCGAATCGCGGGCGATATCGCCGGCGCGATACTGGCCGGCGATCCAGGACTGGCTGTCCTGGCGCTGGGTTCGCCCGAGCACGCGGACGCTCGCGCGGACATCGCCGGCAGGGAGCTTGAACAGCGAGCCGAAGGTCGAGAAATCGAGCGTGGCGCGGTTGCTCTGCGACTTGGCGATCTGATCGGGCTGGAGCGCGTAGAGCGAGGCGGCGATCGGCCCGAACGGATTGAAGCGCGGATCGCCCGCGTCGAGCAGCGCCTGCGCGCCGGTCACGTCGATGCCGGTCGCGGTAACCGACTTGTTCTCGTTATATTGATATTCGCCCTGGAGCGACCAGCCCCAGCTCGCCAGCCAGGGCGAGGTGGTGCCGTTGATCGTCACATTGCCGTTGATCGCCCGGCTGTCGTTCGACCGCGCGAGCGCAGGCAGATTGTCGTAATAGCGATAGAGCTCCACGTCCCGCGAAAAGGGTGAGAAGGGGTTGCTCGCGGGCAGTACCAGCGCCGCGCTGGGCAGGCCGAGCAGCGTATCGGTGTGCCGCGTGGTGAAGCCGACGGTCGCGACTGCGCTGACCGTTTGCGAGATCGCCGGGCGATACGTGCCAGTAATCTCGAAATTGCGCTGCGGAGTGCCGCTGAGCGGCGCGGTGTTGTCGCCGAACTGGCGCGCGCCCGCCCCGCCGGTCAGCGTGCGGTAGGGCGTGAGATCGCTGACGTTGCGGACGCCCGCGGTGCCGGCGAAGCCGGCGAGCGTCGGCGCGGTGCCGTTCGCACCCAAAGGTACGCCCGCCTCGGTGACCATGCCCCCCGCGAGCGCGCTCAGCACCGGATCGATCTCGCCGCCGTTAAGGCCAGTGATGTTGCCGAACGTATCGAACAAGGTCGTCGGCGCGCGGGTGACGCCGCGTTCGCTTTCGAGCAGCCCCGAATTCTGGCCGTACTTCACGTCGAGCTCGATCCGCTCGTCGCGCCGGATGCTCTGCAGATTGGCGTTGAAGCCCTGCCCCGAATTGCCGCCGGCCCAGGGCATTGCGCCTTCGAGCACGGTAGTGACTGCCTGGAAGCGGCGGCGCAGGACGAAATTGACCACCTTCTGGTTGGCGCCATAGCCGAACTGGAGCGCGGCCTCCTCGGGCAGGATGTCCATCCGCTCGATCGCCTCGGTCGGGATGTTGCGGATTTCGGCGAAGCTCGAACGCCGTCCGCTGAGCAGGATCACCGGCTGCTCGCTTCCGCGACCCGAGCCGCTGCCGAGTTGCGCCGAGAGCGCGTTCATCAGCTCGGTGACGTTCGATGCGCCATAAGAGCGGATATCGGCGGGGCTGAGCTGGACCTCGGGCTTGACGTCGCCGGGCACCGCACCGCGCAGCTGGCCAGTGACGACGATCTCGTCGCCGAGGGTCTCCTCGGCCTCGGGTTCGGCGGGCGGGGGCGTCTGCTGCGCCGGTGCGGCGCTGTCGGTCAACGCGGGCGCCGGCTGCGGCGCGGGCACCGCCGCGTCCTGCGCCGCCGCGGTCATCGGCAGTGCGCCGACCATCAGCGCACCGATCGCGCATCCCCACTTCGTCATCACCAACACTCCCAACGATCCAGGCACTAGTTCATCGGCCTGCATGTACCGGGGCTGGCTAATCGCGACTTGTCGCAAAATTGTGCCAAGGCTGGGGATATTTCGGGCGCCCGCTGGGCGCCCGGGGGTTTCTGGTGCGGTCGAGAAGACTCGAACTTCCACGGCCTTTCGGCCACAACGACCTCAACGTTGCGCGTCTACCAGTTCCGCCACGACCGCACGTGAAACACACCGGGAGGTCCCCGGTGACTGGTGAGCCGCGGCCCCTAGCAAAGGCTTTCGAGCCACGCAAGCCACTCAAGCGCGCTTTCTCTATTTGTCGGAAAACTCTACACGCGGCGGCCCGTGCTGCTCTCCCCCGCCCTTTCCGCAGAGATGCGCCGCATCCTCGCACTGGCCTGGCCGGTGGTGCTGACCAGCCTCAACTGGACGATCCTCTACGTCACCGACGTCGCGGTGGTCGGCCTGGTAAGCACGGAGGAAGCGGCGGCGCTGGGGGCGAGCCGATCGCTGACCTTCCCGGGGATCGTCGTCGGGCTCGGCTGGCTGACCGGTATCCTCGTCTTCGTCTCGCGCGCAGACGGGGCGGGCGACCTGCGCGAGACTGGCCGCGTGTTTCACCAGGGGCTGCTGCTCGCGCTGATCCTGGGGCTGATCAGCGGGCTCGCGCTGTTCCTGTGGCCAGAGCCGATGCTGCTCGGGCTTGGCGTCGCCCCCGGCACCGCGCCCGCTGCGGCCGACGTCGTCCGGGTGATGGCGCTGGCATATCCGTTCCAGCTGGTCATCGTCGCGGCGAGCTTCTTCCTCGAAGGCGTGAGCCGGCCGCGGCGCGTGACCGTGGTCAATTTGTCGATCCTGCCGCTCAACGCCGTCCTCGCCTGGGTGCTCGCCACGGGGCAGTTCGGGCTGCCGGTGATGGGCGCGGTCGGCGCGGCGGCGGCGACTGCCGCGGCGTCGGCGATCGGCGCGATCGGGATGGTCGGCGCGGCCTGGACGCTGCCACGCGCCGGCCAACGCGGCGTCCACGACCTGAGCGACCTCGGCAGCCGCGCGTCCTGGGCCGGCGCGCTCCAGCTCGCCAAGTTCGGGCTGGTGCCGGCGATCGCATCGGGGCTCGAGCTGGTCGGCTTCGCGATCCTGATCGCGCTCTCGACGCAGCTCGGCACGACAACCGCCCACGCCTTCCAGATCGTCTTCTCGATCCACAACGTCACGTTCGCGGTGGCGCTGGGGCTGGGATCGGCGGCCGGCGTGCGCGTCGGCAATGCGGTGGGCGAAGGCGTGCCCGAGGATGCGGGGCGACGCACGATGATCGCGGCGCTGCTCGCGGCGCTGGCCACCGGCGCGCTGTCGCTGCTGCTGATCGTGCTGGCGCTGCCGGTGGTGGCGATCTTCCCGGCGACCGGCGAGGTCCATGCGCTCGCCGCGTCGATGCTGGTGCTATGGGCGCCGTTCGTCCTGTTCGACGGGGTCCAGATCGTGTTCGTCTATGCGCTGCGCTCGCTCGGCGACCAGGTAGTGGCCGGGGTCAACGGCATCCTGGCCTTCTTCGTCATCACCGGCGGGCTGGGCGTGGTGCTGATGCACGGCGGCTACGGGCCGAACGGCCTCGTCCTTGCCTCGGGGCTGGGGATGGTCGCCGCCGCGCTGCTGCACGGCGCGCGGCTGGCCTGGGTCAGCGGCCGATTTCGGACGCGAAGCTGAGTTCGACCACCTTGGCGCTGCGTGGCACGTCGAGCTTGGCGCCGGTGAAGTCGAGCGCGGTATTGGCGCCGAGCGAGCGGTTCTCTGGGGTGATCCGCCAGCTATAGACGAGCTGGTCGGCGCCGTCGCGCAGTTCGACGCGGATGTCGGGCACGCGCTGCGGGCCGCCGGTGGGGTTGACCACCTTGCCCGAGACGACGAACGCCTCGCTGCCATTGGGCATCGGGCGCAGCTCGACGCTTTTGTCGGTGAAGCGCAACGGGGTTTCGGCCTCGCCGCCGAGACCGAGGCCGAACTGCGCGGCGAACCCCGGCGCGCCAGAATAGAGGATCGCGCCGGCGCCGAGCAGCATCGACACGCCGGCGACCACCGCCGCGGCGGTCCAGCGCTTGGCCGGATTGCGGCGCGGGCGGGCCTGGCGCGAGGGCGGCGGCGCGAAGGGATCGTATTCGGGTGGGGCGTTGGCGATCGGATCCTCATAGACGCGCGGCGCCTCGGGTTCCGGGCGCGGCTCGGGTGCCGGCCGCGCGGCGGCGGGCGCCGGCGCTTCGGCGACCGTCGCGCGCGCCACTTTGACGGTGAAGCCCTGCGGCTGGAGCGACGCCTGGGGCCTTGGGCGTTCGGCAACCGCGACGGCCGCCTGGGCCGGCGCGGCAGCGGCGCGGCTCTCCGCGACCGCGGCAGGCCGCGTGGTGCGATCGGCCACGGCGGGTGCCTGATACCAGCTGTGCTTGCAGCTGGCACACCGCACCGTTCGGCCCTCGGCACCGATGGCGCTGTCGGGAACGAGGTACCGCGTCCGGCACTGGCTGCATTCGAGGATCATCTAAGCGTCTCACCCGCCCGGCTGCCCACTGGCCAGGTAGGGTGATTCTAGCTGTAACGAATCGGCCCTACAAGAGTCTCGCGCAGCCATGCCGCCATCGCTTGAGCCGCGCCGCGCGCTGTGCAATGCCGTGCGCCGTCCCCAAGGCAAGGAGCGGCCGGCGCCGGCGAATGGCCAATATCGTCCAGTTCGAGAATGTCGGCTTGCGCTATGGGACGGGAACCGAGACGCTCTCGGACGTCAGCTTCACGCTCAAGAGCGGTTCCTTCTATTTCCTGACCGGCCCGTCCGGCGCGGGCAAGACCTCGCTGCTCAAGCTGCTCTACCTTGCCCAGCGGCCGACGCGCGGGGTGATCCGGCTGTTCGGCGAGGATGCCGGCGCACTTCCCCGCCAGCGGCTGCCCGGGTTCCGGCGGCGCATCGGCGTGGTGTTCCAGGACTTCCGCCTCGTTCCGCATCTCTCGGCCTATGACAATATCGCGCTGCCGCTGCGCGTCGCGGGGGTGCAGGAGAACGATGTCGAGGCGCCGGTGCGCGAGATGCTCGCCTGGGTCGGGCTCAGCGATCGCGGGCGCGCGACGCCGCCGACGCTGTCGGGTGGCGAGCAGCAGCGCATCGCGATCGCGCGCGCAGTGATCGGCCGCCCCGAGCTGCTCGTCGCCGACGAACCGACCGGCAACGTCGATCCCGAAATGGCCGAGCGGCTGCTCTATCTGTTCGAATCGCTCAATCGTCTGGGCACCACTGTAGTGATGGCGACGCACGACCTGCACTTGCTCCAGCGCATCCCGACCGCGCAGATGATGCGGATCGAGCATGGCCGGCTGAGCGACCCCACCGGCGCGCTGCGCAACCCGCCGGGGCAGCCATGATTCCCGGGCTCAACCCCAACGGACCCGACAAGAGGCTACTCGACGAGGGCCGGCGCACGCGCGCGATGAGCTGGATCATGGCGATCATGCTGTTCCTCACCGTGCTCGCCGGCGCGCTGGGGCTCGGCATGTTCGCGGCGACCAGCCAGCTCGACCGCCAGCTTTCGGGGCGCTTGACCGTCCAGATCGTCGAACCGGTGGCGAGCCTGCGCGACGCCCAGGCGGCCGCAATGGTGCGCGAACTCGCCCGGCTGCCGGGGGTCGCGACGGTCCGCGAAGTCGATCGTGCGCATCTGGCCGAGCTGATGCGCCCCTGGCTCGGCGATGCCGGGCTCGATCCCGATCTGCCGATGCCCGCGATGATCGACGTCGAGGCGCGCGGCGGCGACTTTGCGGCAATCGAGCGGGCCGCGCGACGCATCGCGCCGAGCGCGCGCGTCGATCGCCATGCGCAATGGCTGTCGCCGGTGCGCAGCTTCCTTTCGACGATGAGCTGGCTTGCGGTCGGCCTGATGCTGCTGATTGCGGGCGCGACCGCGGCGGTGGTGCTGCTTTCGGCGCGCGCGGGGCTGGACACGCACCGCGACACGATCGAAGTGCTGCATATGCTGGGTTCGACCGACATCCAGATCGCCCGCCTGTTCCAGCGGCGGATCGCCTTCGACACCTTGACCGGCGGGCTTGCCGGGACGGTGGCGGGGCTCGCCTTGGTGTGGCTGCTCGAGGCGCGGCTTAGCGCGGTCGGCTCCGAAATGCTCGGCGGCGTCGCGCTCCAGCAGCGCGACTGGTTCCTGCTCGTCCTGCTGCCGCTGGGCTTCGCGCTGCTTGCCACGGTGGCGGCGCGGATCGCCGTGCTGCGCGCGCTGGGGACGCGGCTATGATCTGGCGCACCGCCTTGCTGCTGGTGCTCGCCTGGGCGCTCGGCTTCGTCTTCTTCCTGTTCTCGCTCGGCAAGCCGCTCGACGCGCGGAAGACCGACGCGATCGTGGTGCTGACCGGCGGCGGCGGGCGGATCGACCGCGGGCTGGCGGTGCTGCGCGCGGGCGACGCCAAAAGGATGCTGGTCAGCGGCGTCGATCCCGACGTTCGCCCGGTCGAGCTGGCGGTGCAGTTCAAGATCGACCGCAAGCTGATGGCGTGCTGCATCGACCTGGGCTGGCAGGCAGTCGACACGCGATCGAATGCCGACGAGACCGCACAATGGGTGCAGCGCCACGGCTTCAAGTCGGTGCGGCTGGTGACCACCGACTGGCACATGCCGCGCGCGCGGATGGAGTTGGCGAGCGCGATCGGCGGCGATGTCGACGTGATCGGCGACGGGGTGCGCAGCGGACCGAACAGCCCGGGCTGGCGCATCCTACTGCGCGAATATCACAAGTTCCTGGTCCGGCGGATCGCCTTGTGGACGGGAGCGGGCTGATGGACCGCCTACGCAGTGCGTTGTTCAAGCTCGCTTTCTTTGGCGGCTCGGTGGTGATCGTGCTGCTCGCCCCGCTGACCGCGCTGTTCGGCCAGCGGGCGTTTCGGCGCTGGGTGATCTTCTGGACGCAATATCATAGCTGGTGCTCGCGCCACATCGCCGGGATCCGATTGCGGATCGAAGGCACGCCGCGCACGGAGCCGGCGCTCTATGTCTCCAAGCACCAGTCGTTCTTCGAGACCTTCGAACTGGTACGGCTGCTCGATGCACCGGCGGTGGTGATGCGCCAGGAATATGCGCGCATCCCGGTATGGGGCTGGGCGGCGCGGCGCTATGGCATCATCATCATCGATCGCAGCGGATCGGCATCGACGCTGCGCCAGATGATGCGCGAGGCCAAGGCCGCGGGCGCCGAAGGGCGATCGGTGATCCTGTTCCCCGAAGGCACACGCTCGGCAATGGGCGAGGCGCCGCCGGTGCTGGCGGGGCTCACCGGGCTGTACCGCGCAGTGGGGCTGCCGGTGGTACCGGTGGCGCTCGACAGCGCCCGCGTCTGGCCCAAGCACGGGCCGATGCGGCCGGGCGTGGTGACCTTACGCTTCGGCGAAACGATTCCGGCAGGATTGAAGCGCGAGGAGATCGAGTCGCAGGTGCACCGCGAGATCAATGCGCTGAATCCAGCGCGTGGCGCGTAGGAAATCGGCGGCTTAACTTCGCACTTTGCGCATTTATTCTTTCCGAAAATTGCGAGGGGTTGAAACGGTCTTGCGTTTGGCCCGATGATCTTACTGACGGTTCAAAGAGCGACTGGCCTTGCTGAGGCGCCAAGGCGCCAGTGCAGCAGGCGAAATCCTACATTGCAACCTAGTCGTGCGAGCGGCCGAAATCGGGGCGGGCATCGTCCTGGCCCTGGTCGATGATCGAGCGGCGGACGGCGCGGGTGCGGCTGAACAGATCGAACAATTCGTCGCCCTTGCCCCAGCGGATCGCGCGCTGGAGCGCCGACAGGTCCTCCGAAAAGCGCTGGAGCATGTCGAGCACCGCCTCGCGATTGGCGAGGAACACGTCGCGCCACATCGTCGGGTCCGAGGCGGCGATGCGGGTAAAGTCGCGGAAGCCGCCGGCCGAATATTTGATCACTTCGGAGCTGGTGACTTCCTCCATGTCCGACGCGGTGCCGACGATCGTATAGGCGATCAAGTGCGGCAGGTGGCTGGTCACCGCGAGCACACGATCGTGGTGCGCAGGCTCCATCGTCTCGACCTCGGCACCGAGACGCCGCCAGAATTCGAGCACGCGCTCGATCGCGATCCCGGGCGTCCCTTCGGGCGGGGTGACGATGCACCAGCGATGCTGGAACAGCGAGGCGAACCCGGCCTCGGGCCCGCTATTCTCGGTGCCCGCCACCGGATGCGCGGGGACGAAGACGGCGTCGGGCAGCGCGGCGCGGACCGCCTCGATCACGCTTTCCTTGCACGAGCCGACATCGCTGACGATCGCGTCGGCGGGGAGATCGGCGGCAAACTCGGCTGCGGCGGTCCCCATCGCGCCGACGGGGACGCAGAGCACGACCAGATCGGCATCGATCACCGCGGTGCCGGCAGTGTCCGCCACGTCGTCGCACAAGTCGATCCGCAGCGCGGTCTCGCGCACCGCGGGGTCGGCGTCATAGCCGGTGACGCGGACGCTCGGCATGTGCTGGCGCACGGCGCGCGCGATCGACGAGCCGATCAGGCCCAGGCCGATGACGGTGACGCGCGCGAAGGGGAGCATCAGGCGCCGACGATCTCGCGGATCGCCGCGGCGAGGCCCTGGATGTCCTCCTCGGTGCCGATCGTGATGCGAAGGCCATGCGGCAGCCCCTGCCCCGGCAGCCAGCGGACGATATAGCCGCGCTCCATCAGGGCTTTATACGCGTGTTCGGCATTCACTTCGCCCTCGAACAGCACGAGCTGGAAGTTCGCCTTGGAAGGAACCGCGCGCAGCCCCTTGTTGCCCATCGAGTCGATCTGGTCGGCGAACCAGGTGCGCCACTGCCGGTTGTGGCTGTAGCTGCGCTCGACAAAGGCATGGTCGCCGAGCGCGGCGATCGCGGCCTTTTGCGCGGCGGTGCTGAAGTTGAACGGCGCGCGGATGCGGTGCATCGCATCGATCATCGCGGGCGCGCCATAGCCCCAGCCGACCCGCTCCGAGGCCAGGCCGAAGATCTTCGAGAAGGTCCGCGTGACGAGCACGTTGTCGGTGGTACGCGCCAGATCGAGCGCGCCATCATCATCCTCGGGATCGAGATATTCGGTATAGGCCTGGTCGATCACCAGCAGCACGGACGGCGGCAGCGCGGCATGGAGCCGGGCGATTTCGGCGCGCGACGTATACGTGCCGGTCGGGTTGTTCGGATTGGCGACGAAGATCACCTTGGTGCGATCGGTGACGCACGCCAGGATCGCGTCGACATCAGTGGCATAGTCCTTGTCGGGGGCGATCACCGGCGTCGCGCCGACGCGGCGCGCGGCGATGTCGTACACGGCGAAGCCGTAGCGGACGTAGATCACCTCGTCGCCGACCCCGGCATAGGCACCCGCCGCCAGGTGCAGAACCTCGTCCGATCCGGTGCCGTAGATGATCCGTTCGGACTCGAGATCGTAATGCGCGCCGATCGCCTCGCGCAGCTCGGCGGCGCTGGCATCGGGATAGCGCTCGAGCTGCGACGCGGCGGCGGCAAAGGCCGCGCGCGCGGCCTGGGGCGTGCCGAACGGGTTTTCGTTCGACGAGAGCTTTACGGCCTTGGTGCCGGAATCGGTAGTCGAGCGCCCCGGCACATAGGGGGCGATCTCCATGACCCAGCGGTTGGGAACGGGTGCTGTCATGGTCGCGCGGCTTGGCGGAATGGCCCGGCAATGGCAAGCTCGGCTTGGGCAGAGGAGGGGGCGATGCGGGGAAGCAGCTTTGTATGGCAGGCGCTGGCGACGGCGCGGGCGCGGAATGTGGCCGAGGCGGGGGACGCGCCGCCAGTGCCGCGGGCGCCGGGCGTGACGCGGCGCACGCTGATCCAGGGCATCGCGGCGGCGGGTCTGGCCGCGGCGCTGCCCCGCCCTGCCCGCGCCTTTGCCGGCGGGCGCGTGGCGATCATCGGTGGCGGAATCGCCGGGCTGAGCGCGCTGCATCACCTGCGCGAGGCGGGCGTGGACGCGCAGGTCTATGAGGGCCGCGCGCGCACCGGCGGGCGGATGTTCACGCATCGCCCGGCGAGCGGACCGTGGTTCGAAGTCGGCGGCCAGCTGGTCAACACCGACCACGACGACATGCAGAAGCTGTGCGAACGCTTCGGAATCAAGCTGGTCGATCGCAAGGCCGAGCCGCACCGGACACTGATCCTCGGCGACGGGCGGCTACTCGGCGAGGCCGAGCTTGCCGAGGCGCTGCGGCCGATCGCGGCGCAGATCGACAAGGACTCGGCGCGGCTCGACAAGGATTTCGCACGCGTCGCGGCCGAGCTCGATCGGATGTCGATCGCGGGCTATCTCGACAAGCATCGCGCGCTGATCGGCAAGCCCTGGGTGCGCGAACTGCTCGAAGCGACCAGCCGCACCGAATATGGCGTCGAGCCCAGCCATGCCTCGGCAGTCGAGCTGGTGTTCGCCCTGCCGACGGTCGACGGCACGCGCGTCGAGGTGCTCGGCGGTTCGGACGAGCGCTATGTGATGCAGGGGGGCAGCTCGAGCCTGATCGAGGCGATGTCGGCGCATTATGCCGATCGGATCACGATGGGAAAGCGGCTGCTGCGCGTGGAATCGGCGCGCGGCGGGGTGCGGCTCGGCTTTCTCGACGGATCGAGTGCCGAGGCCGAGACGGTGATCGTCGCGGTGCCGGCGCCGCTGCTCCGCCAGATCGACTGGCGCGTGCCGTTGCCGCCGGTGTGGCGCGACTTCATCGCCGAGATGGAATTGGGGTATAACGAGAAGGTCCAGGCCGCGACCGGCGCGACGCCGTGGCGCGCGCCGATGGGCGTGGGCGGCGAGCTGTGGCAGACCAGTGCCCAGGCCGGCTGGGCGCTCGGCTGGGACGGCAGCGTCCACCGCGCCGACGGCGTCGCGCCGGTGTGGACCTGGTTCCTCGGCGGCGACGAGGCGCGCACCGAGGAAGCGCCCTCGGCGCTCTCGGCGGGGTTCGCAGCCAGCGCGGAGACCGCGATCCCCGGGCTCGGCGCGGCGGCAACCGGCCCGTTCGCGCGGACCAACTGGCATGCCCAGGCGATGACGCTGGGCGCGTACGTCAATTTCCGGCCCGGCCAGATCACCCGGTTTGCGCGGCTGCTCTGCGTCGAGTCGGACGATCCGGCCGAGCGGCATGTGCCGGCGGCGGGGCGGATCCACTTCGCCGGCGAGCATCTGTCGGAAGCCTATCCGGGATATATGAACGGCGGCGCGCAGACCGGGCGCGTGGCGGCGGAGGCAATCAGCGGGCGACGGGCCGTGCGAAAGGCCGCCTGAGCGGCGACCATGTGGAGATAGGATGTACAGCGTGCTGCTTCCTGCCCTGGCACTCCTGTCGGTGGGCAATGCGTCCGATACGCCTTCGAAGGGTGATGCGGCCCCGATCGACGGGCGCTTCGACATTGGCGGGCGATCGATCCGGTTGGTCTGCACCGGCGCAGGCAGCCCGACGGTCGTCGTGGATGCCGGCATGGGCACCGCGCCAGTCGAGGATCCGGCTTGGCAGGGCATCGCCGCGAAGATCGCGCGGGTAACGCGCGTCTGCCTCCACGACCGGGCAGGGCTCGGCAGCAGCGATCCGGCGCCCGGCACGCCGCGGACGAGCGCGGATGCCGCCGCCGACCTGCATGCCGTGCTGAAGAAAGCGGGCGTCCCAGGCCCCTATCTGCTCGCCGGCCATTCGATCGGCGGGTTGCATGCGCAGGTGTTCGCCGCCCGCTATCCGACCGACATCGCCGGGCTGGTGCTGATCTCGTCGACGCATGCCGACCAGATGACGACATGGCTGTCGCTGCTGCCGCCCGCCGCGCCGGACGAGGAGAAGGCGATTACCGAAGGCCGCGCCTTCCTGACGACGATGCTCTCCGATCCCACGAAGAACGAGGAGAAGCTCGACTTCCCGGCGAGTGCGGCCCAGGCGCGGGGGCTGAAAACACTCGGCAGCAAGCCTGTGATCGTCGCAACGCACAGCCCGCGCTTTCGCATGGTCCCCGGCCTCTCCGAACCGATGGCAATCAAGCTCGAGACCGCGACCCAGAAGATGCAGAAGCAGTTCCTGTCGCTGTCCTCTAACGCGCGGCAGAATATCGCGCCGACCGCTGGGCACGGCCTGCCCCACGAGGCGCCCGGTTTCGTGGTCGACAACATCCTGGAAGCCGTCGCGCTCGCCCGGAGCGCGAGGCCCTAGGCGGATTGCCTCTAGGGCGATCACCCCCTAACCGGTCCCCCATGTCCGACGATCCGCGCTTTGGCCTGAGCCGCACCGCGACGCTGCCCGGGCCGTTGCGGCTCGACGGGGGCGTGCTGCTGTCGCCGGTCGACATCGCCTATGAGACCTATGGCACGCTGGCGCCCGATGCGGGCAACGCGATCCTCGTCTGCCACGCGCTGACCGGCGACCATCACCTCGCCTCGAACCACCCGGTCACCGGCAAGCCGGGCTGGTGGACGCGGATGGTGGGGCCGGGGAAGCCGATCGATACCGACCGCTATTTCGTCGTCTGCGCCAACGTGCTCGGCTCGTGCCTCGGCTCGTCGGGGCCGGCGAGCGTCAATCCGGCGACCGGCAAGCCCTGGGCGATGGCGTTCCCGGTCATCACGATCCGCGACATGGTGCGCGCGCAGGCGATGCTGCTCGACCATCTCGGCGTGGAGAAACTGTTCGCCGTCGTCGGCGGATCGATGGGGGGAATGCAGGCGCTGAGCTGGGCGGCAACCTTCCCCGAGCGGGTTGCCGCGGCGGTGGTGATCGCCAGCGCGGCGCGGCATTCGGCGCAGAACATCGCCTTCCACGAAGTCGGGCGGCAGGCGATCATGGCCGACCATCGCTGGCGCGGCGGCGATTATTATGCCGACAACGATCCCCCCGCATCGGGACTGGCGGTGGCGCGGATGGCGGCGCACATCACCTATCTGTCCGAGGCGGGGCTCACCGCCAAGTTCGGGCGGAAGCTGCAGAGTCGTGACGCCAAGACGTTCGGGTTCGACGCCGATTTCCAGGTCGAGAGCTATCTGCGCCACCAGGGGCTGAGCTTCGTCGACCGGTTCGATGCCAATTCGTACCTCTATATCACCCGGGCGCTCGACTATTTCGACCTGGCCGAAGAGCATAATGGCACGCTTGCCAATGCGTTCACCGGCGATACGCGCTTCTGCTTGGTTAGCTTCGACACCGACTGGCTGTACCCGACCAGCGAATCGCGGACGATCGTCCACGCGCTCAACGCCGCGGGCGCGCCGGTGAGCTTCGTCGAGCTGTCGTCGCCGTTCGGGCACGACGCGTTCCTGCTCGAAAGCCCCGAACTCGACCGGGTGATGACCGGCTTCCTGCGCGCGGGAGAGGCATGATGCACTATCGGATTTCGTTCGATCCGGAGGACCAGCAGCTCGATGTGATCCATGGGTATCTGACGCGCTCATACTGGGCCGAGGGAATTCCGCGCGAGACCGTGGCGCGCGCGGTGGCGAACTCGCTCTGCGTCGGCGCCTATGACGACGAGGCGCAGGTCGGCTTTGCCCGCGTCGTCACCGACCGCGCCACCTTTGCCTATCTCGCCGACGTGTTCGTGCTGGAGGGGCATCGTGGACGCGGGCTGGCCCAGCAGATGCTCGAGGCGCTGGAAGACCATCCCGCGTTGCAGGGGCTGCGGCGCTGGGTATTGTTCACTCGCGACATGCAGCCGCTTTATGCCAAGCTCGGCTGGGAAGCCTATCCGCATCCCGACCGGCTGATGGTGCGCGACACCCCGGATATCTACACGCGATGAGTTTGCGTCCGGATCTCGCGATCATCGCCGCCAACGTCCAGCCGGTGACGCGCGTGCTCGATGTCGGCTGTGGCGACGGCGCGCTGATGGCGGCGCTGCGCGACCAAAGCGGGGTGGACGCGCGCGGGCTCGAGCTCGATCCGGCCGACGTCGCCGCGGCGATGGCGCGCGGGCTCTCGGTGGTGCAGGGCGATGCCGACAGCGACCTAGCCGACTATCCCGACGACAGCTTCGATTACGCGATCCTCAGCCAGACGCTCCAGACGACGCGGCGGCCCGACCGGGTGCTCGACGAGTTGCTGCGGATCGGGCGGCGGGCGTTCGTTTCCTTCCCCAATTTCGCGCATTGGCGCGTGCGCGCGTCGCTGCTGTTCGGCGGGCGGATGCCGGTGACCCGGCTGCTGCCGATCGCCTGGTATGCGACGCCCAACATCCACCATGTCACGGTCGACGATTTCCGCGCGCTGGTGAAGAAGCGCGGGATCATCGTCGAGGAATGCTGGTTCCTCTCGGGCGACCAGCGCACCGGATCGGGCTTCGCCAATCTGTTCGCCGAGCACGCCGTGTTCCTGCTGCGGAAGGACCGGTGATGCGCACGGTCGTATCGGTGCATCCGGCGTATCGCAACGATATCGGCGACCTGGTGACGCGGCGGCCGCTGCCGGGGCCGGGCGTGGAGAATGTCGGGGCGTTCCTGTTCCTCAACCATCACGGGCCGCAGGCCTATCCGCCGAACAATCGCGGGCTGCCCTTCGGGCCGCATCCGCACCGCGGGTTCGAGACGGTGACCTTCATCCTCGAAGGCGAATTGGCGCATACCGATTCGGCCGGGCACGAGAGCGTGATCCGCGCCGGCGGCATGCAGTGGATGACCGCGGGGCGCGGGATCGTCCATGCCGAGGTCTCGCCCGCGGGGTTCAAGCGCGACGGCGGGGCTATGGAAATCCTCCAGCTCTGGCTCAATTTGCCGGCGCGGCTCAAGATGACGGCGCCGCGCTATATCGGGCTGCAGGCCGAAGGGATCCCGGCGATCGAAGCCGAGGGCGCGATCGTGCATCTGATCGCGGGCGCGTTTCAGGGCGAGACCGGGCCGGTCGAGTCGCTGACCGGGACGATGCTCGGCTGGGTCGAACTGCGCGAAGGCGAGGTTACGTTCGATGGGTTGGAGGGGCGTGATGTGTTTCTCTACGCGGCGCGCGGCACGATCGAGGTCGGCGGAAGGCAGGTGCCGCAATTCCACCTCGCCCAGCTGAGCGCGGGCGACAGCGTGACGGTCAGCGCATCGGAACCGGCCCTGTTTCTGTTTGGCCATGCCGAGCCGATCGACGAGCCAATCGTCGCGCACGGCCCGTTCGTGATGAACACCGTCGAGGAGATTCGCCAGGCGTTCGCCGATTACCAGGCGGGCACGTTCGGCGTGGCGGAGATCGTCGAGGGCTGAGCGTGCTCCGGCGAAGGCCGGAGCGTTGGCGTCGTGAGGCTAGCTTCCAGCGCTCCGGCCTTCGCCGGAGCACGGGGGGGGCGACTAGATCTCGCTGCCCCAGTTGACCGTGGCGCGCGTTCCCCCGTTCATCGGCTCGACGACGATCAGCAGGCTGCGCTTGGTATCCTCGCCCGCGGAATATTTGTCGGCGGTCGACAGCCGCTGGGCGAGCCCAGAGGCATTGGCCTGCGCGCGCGACCAGCCGAGCACTTCGGCGGGCTGGGCCTGGACCAGATAGACGATCGTGCCGCTGACATGGCGCGGCGTGCCGTCCGGCCCCGAGACGCAGGTGGTGACCTGCGCATCGGCATAGAGCGGCACGAAATCGGGCTTGTTCGAGCAATCGATCGCCGCGGTCACCGCCGCGGGCTTGCCCGCAGCCGCAGCCGCGGCGACATTCTGACCGGTCGGATCGTCGGTAGTTTCGGTGGAGACCTTGTTGCCGCACGCGGCGAGCAACAGCGTCGTTCCCAGAATCAGATGTCGCATCGTCGCTCCCCTTCGGCACTCCGACGATGCGCCCCTGCGCAAGTTGCTCAGAACGGCACGTCGTCGTCGAGATCGTCGGGGAAGCCGCCGCCGAAACTGCCGCCGCTCTTCTGGCCGCCGCCGTTGAAATTGCCGCCCCCGCTGCTGCCGCCGCGGCTCGACGACTGGCCCGAGAATTCGTCGCCGCCGCCCCAATCGTCGCTCGGCCCGCTGCTGCGGCCCGCGCCGCCGCCCTGGCCGGGCGCGCCGTCGAGCATGGTCAGCACCGAGTTGAAGCCCTGGAGCGTCACTTCGGTCGAATAGCGATCATTGCCCTGCTGGTCCTGCCACTTCCGCGTGGTCAGCGCGCCTTCGACATAGACCTTGCTGCCCTTGCGGAGATATTTCTCGGCGACGTTGGCGAGGCCTTCGTTGAAAATCTTGACCGTGTGCCACTCGGTCTTTTCCTTGCGCTCGCCCGAATTGCGGTCCTTCCAGCTCTCCGACGTGGCGATGCGGAGCTCGACAACCTTGCCGCCGTTCTGAAACGAACGCGATTCGGGGTCGCGCCCGAGATTGCCGACCAGGATGACCTTGTTGACGCTGCCGGCCATGGAAACTCCGCTATGTGATCTGTACGTGTAGGTGAACGAACAGGGTACTATCGATGGCCGAGATCATCAACCTGAACAAGGCGCGCAAGGCGAAAGCACGCGTGGATAAGTCCGCCCGCGCCGGGGAGAACCGTGCGCGCTTCGGCCGGACCAAGGCGCAGAAGCAGGCCGACGCCGCCGAGAGCGCGAAAGTGACGCGGCTGCTCGACGAGTCGAAGCGCGACTAGAGCCCCAGCGCCACCGCGCTCCAATAGGTGATGCCGGCCGCGATGTAGGCGAGCACGAAAAGGTAGCCGACCATGAACGCCGGCCATTTCCAGCCATTGGTCTCGCGCCGGGTCACCGCGATCGTCGAGATGCACTGCGGCGCGAACACGAACCACATCAGGAAGGCGAGCGCGGTGGGCAGCGTCCAGTTCTTCCGGAGGTTCTCGCGGATCGTCGCCTCGCCTGCGGCATCCTCGGGATTGTCGACCGCGTAGACCGTGCCGATCGCGGCGACGGCGACTTCGCGGGCGGCCATTGCCGGGATCAGCGCGAGCGCGATATCGCGGTTGAAACCGATCGGCGCGACGACGGTCTCGAGCCCGTGACCGATGCGCCCGGCGATCGAATAATCGACCTGCGAGACGTTCGAACCCTCGGGCGGCTTGGGGAAGCTGAGCAGCGCCCACAGCACGACCGTGGTAAACAGGATGATCGTCCCGGCGCGCTTGAGGAAAATCTCCGCGCGCTGCCACAGCCCGAGACCGAGATCGCGCAGCCGGGGTAGCTGGTATTTGGGCATCTCCATCATGAAGCCCGAGGTCGCGCCCTTGGTGACGGTGCGGCGGAGCACCAGCGCAACGACGAACGCGCCGAGGATCCCGAATAGGTAGAGCGAGAACAGCACCAGCCCCTGCAGCCCGATGCCGGGCAGCACCGTGCGATCCGGAATCAGCGCGCCGATGATGATCGCATAGACCGGCAGGCGCGCGGAGCACGTCATCAGCGGGGCGATCAGGATCGTGGTGAGGCGGTCCTTCTCGTCCGAGATGGTGCGCGTCGCCATGATGCCGGGCACCGCGCAGGCGAAGCTGGACAGCAAGGGAATGAAGGCGCGACCCGACAGCCCGACACTGGCCATCACCCGATCCATCAGGAAGGCGGCGCGGACCATATAGCCCGAGGCTTCGAGCACGAGGATGAAGGCGAAGAGGATCAGGATCTGCGGCAGGAACACGACGACCGCGCCGACGCCGGCGATCACGCCGTCGACGATCAGCGATTCGAGGAAGCCGGCCGGAAGCACCGCGCTCGCTTGCTCGGCAAGCCATGCCATGCCGCCCTCGATCCAGCCGATCGGCGCCTCGGACCAGGCGAACACCGCCTGGAACATGACGAACATCAGGCCGAGCAGCAGGATCGGCCCCGCAACGGGGTGGAGCGCGACGGCGTCGGCCCGGTGGGTCCAGCGGCGTGCGGCGGTTTCAGAGACGGTGACCGCGGTGGCGATCTGGCGGGCGCGGCGCTGGAGGACGACGATATCGTGCTGGACGCCCGCGCCGGGACGCACGGCATGCACCGTGCGGACGACTTCGCCGAGCCGCGCCTTCAACGCTTCGAGTCCGCGCTTGCGCACCGCGACGGTGGGCACCACCGGCACGCCGAGCTCGCGCTCGAGGGCCTCGGCGTCGAGCGTCAGGCCGTCGCGCTCGGCCAGATCGACCATGTTGAGCGCGACGACGATCGGCAGGCCCAGCGCGATCAGCTGGAGCGTGAAGCGGAGATGGTTGTCGAGATTTGACGCGTCGATCACGGTGACGATCGCGTCGGGCAGCCGCTCGCCGCTCTGTCGGCCGACCAGCACGTCGCGGGTCACCTGCTCGTCGGGCGAGGAGGGATCGAGGCTGTAGGCGCCAGGAAGATCGAGCAGCTCGACGGGGCGGCCATCGGGCAGCGCCATGCGGCCGGCATGCCGCTCGACGGTGACGCCGGGGTAATTGCCGACCTTCTGCCGCGCGCCGGTCAGCGCATTGAACAGCGCGCTCTTGCCGGCATTGGGATTGCCGACCAGCGCGACCAGCGGTGCCTGGTTCATGATGCGGGTTTCGGCGAGACGTGGATTGCAGCGGCGATGTGGCGGCGCAGCGCCACCGTCATCCGGCCGATGCGGCAGGCCACGGGGCCGCGGCCGAGCAGGCCCGAGCGATGGAGCAATTCGACTTCGACGCCTTCATCGAGGCCGAGCTCGCGGAGCCGGCGTCCTTCGGGCTCGGACATCGAACCCCATTCGACCTGGGCGACGGTTCCGGGTTCGAGGCGGGGCAATTGGGCGAGCGGGATAGGCTGCATCGCAGCGGCGACATTCATGCTGCGAGTCATTATCAATAACCTGTTGAATGCGCTAGTAGGTTGTTCCGGAAAACTCAGACGACCGGGTAGCGCAGGCGACCGATGAACCGAGACAGGCTGGGGCGGTGCGTGGTGCGGGCGAGGAAGCCGGCCTTGGCCTTTTCGAACTTCATGATGTCCTCGATCCGCCGGCCGAGGAAGGCGCGGGTGTCGGCATGGCCTTCGCTGTCGTCCTGGAGGAACACGGCGATCGTCGCGGCATAGATCCCGCCGAGCAGGGTGCGCTTGGTATAATGGTTGTAATCGGTCGCGGTGTCGCCCGCGAGACGCCACATGACGTCGGCCGAGCGCCAGCCGAGCCTCGCGGCGCGCGTCACATTCTGCGGCATCGCCAGGATCGCGGCGGCGCGGCGCAGCGCCTCGCGATTGGGGGCGACGATGTCGAGCCGAGCCTCGACCAACGCGGTGATCCGGGCGCGGATCTTCATCGCGGCAAGCGCTTCCGGCGTGAAGCGCGCGGTCATCGCCTGGTCGATGCTGGCGAACCAGGCGTCGATCATCGCCACCGCGCCGCCCTTGAAGGCGAGCCGGGCGACGTCGCGATCGACGCCGTGCGCGCCGGCGGCGGCATCGAGCGCCGCGGCATTCCAGCCGTCGAACGCGGCATTGGTGGCGACCGCGGGGGCGAGCGCCTCGCGGAGTTCGTCGAGCGTTGCGTCTGCCAGGTCCATCATGCCGATTTAGGCGCCTGCGCGTCGGGTGCAAGCGCAGGCTTGCTGCCTTGGCGCACCAGCACCAGCGCGAGGGCGACGAGCACTGCGCCAATGCCATCGGCGGCGGCGAGCCGTTCGTCGAACACCACCCAGCCGAGCGCCGCGGCGACGACCGGCTGGATCAACAGCCCGATCCCGACGACCAGCGGGGTAAGGTGACCCAGCGCGTAGATCATGCAGCCCTGCCCGATCAGCTGGCTGACCACCGCCAATGCGAGCAGCGGCCACCAGTTGGTCGGGAGGATCTGCTCGCCCATCGCCAGTGCGAGCAGCAGCAGCGGCGGGACCGAGGCGAGCGACGACAGCGCCAGCGCGGGGATCGGCGCGAGCCGTTCGCGCGCGCGCGCCATCAGCACGAAATAGACGGCGTAGAGCGCCCCGGCGAGCAGGCAGAACAGGTCGCCGATCAGATGCTCGCGCGACAGGCTGGCCGAACGCCCCATCAGCAGGCCCGCGCCCACCGCCGCGAACAGCAAAGCGAGCCCCTGGGTGCGCGTCGGCCACATCCGCGCGACGACGAACCCGTAGATCGGAAAGATCAGCGTCGCCGAATTGCCGAACAAAGTGGAGTTGGCGAGCGTGGTGTAGCCGATGCCGATATGCCAGCTCGCCAGATCCGCGGCGAAGGCGAGCCCGGCGAGCGCGAGCAGGCCCCAGAGTCCGCGCGAGGCAGTGAACGGACGGTCGCCCATCATCGTCGAAGCAGCGAGCAGCACCGGCGTCGCCAGTGCGATGCGCCAGAACCCGGCGGCGACGGGCCCGACATCGGAGATGCGGACGAACAACGGCCCGAAGGCGAGCGCGATATTGGCGATCACCAACGCGGCGAGCGCCGTCGCGGCATGGCTTCGCGGCGGAATAGTTTTCCTTGGGGCCTGGGCGTCCTGCATAGCGCCCTCTAGCGCCCTATCTGGCTACGACCACAACAAAGGTCTTCCCGTTCCAATGCCCAGCCTGTTCGATCCCATCCAGCTCGGCGCGATCTCCGCCAAGAACCGCATCCTGATGTCGCCGCTGACCCGCGGCCGCTCGACGCGCGGCCATGTGCCCCAGCCGATCATGGGAGACTATTACGCCCAGCGCGCGAGCGCGGGGCTGATCATCTCCGAGGCGACCGGGATCAGCCAGCAGGGGCTGGGCTGGGCCTATGCGCCCGGGCTGTGGACCGACGAGCAGGTCGACGCCTGGAAGCCGATCCTCGAACAGGTCCATGAAGCCGGCGGCAAGATCGTCGCGCAGCTCTGGCATATGGGCCGGCTGGTCCATCCCGATTTCCTGGGGGGCGAGGCGCCGGTGGCGGCGTCGGCGAACACCGCGCCGGGCAGCGTGCGCACCTATCCGGCCGAGGACAGCGGCGAGATCAAGCGCCCGTACCAGCCGGCGCGGCCGCTGCGTACCGACGAGATTCCGGGACTGCTCGACGATTATGCGCGCGCGTCGAACAACGCGATCCGCGCCGGCTTCGACGGGGTGCATATCCATGCCGCCAACGGCTATCTGATCGACAGCTTTCTCCGCGACAATGCGAACTTCCGCGACGACGACTATGGCGGACGAATCGAGAACCGCATCCGGCTGCTCGACCAGGTGACTCGGCGCGTGGTCGACACGGTCGGCGGTGATCGGGTGGGCGTGCATCTGTCTCCCAATGGCGAGGTCCAGGGGGTCAACGACAGCAACCCGGCGCCGCTGTTCGAAGCGGCTGCGGCGCGGCTCGACGAGATCGGCGTAGCGTTCCTCGCGTTGCGCGAGCCGCGGCCGACCGGCACGCGCGGCACGCCCGACCATCCGCCGGTCCACCCGGTGATCCGGAAGGCGTATAAGGGCCCGCTGATCCTAAATTCGGACTATCATGGCGAGGATGCCCAGGCGGCGCTCGACGCCGGCGAAGCCGATGCGATCGCGTTCGGCCGGACCTTCCTCGCGAACCCCGACCTGCCGCGCCGGATCGCCGAGAAGCTGCCGCTCAACGAGCAGCGCGAGGAACTGTTCTACGTGGGTGGAGCGGAAGGCTATACCGACTATCCGCGCTGGGACGAGCGGGCGGCGTAACCTCCTCATCCCGGCGGAGGTTGGGATGAAGGTTATTGGTCCAGCGCGTCGAGCCAGCGGGTGCTGGCGGTCCGGAGCTGCGCGCGCAGCTTCGGGCCCGCGGCGAGCGCGAAGACCAGCAACACCGCGAGCGGCCAGAACAGGAAGCTCAGCACGACCAGGATCGCCACCCCGATCGCGATCCCCCAGCGCAGGCTGAGCAGGCGCTGGCGATTGACGAAGTTCAGCCGGATACGCCGCGGCGCCTTGTCGTCGTACCAGCGCTTGGTGACGAAGACATCGGTGTCGATGCCGGCGCCCGCCTTTCCGCTGCGTTCGCGCTCGGGCACGCGCACTGCGGACGACGCCGGCTTGCCCGTCCTGGTGTCTATCACTTCCAGCCGCCGGCCGCGCTCCACTACCTTGTAGCGGGAGGGCGGCGGCTGCATCGCCATCAGCCGAACTTGGCCTTGAGCGCCAGCATCGCCAGCGCGGCCTGGGCCGCCTCGCCGCCCTTGTTCTTCTGCTCGCGATCGGCGCGGACCAGCGCCTGATCCTCGTTCTCGACCGTCAGGATGCCGTTGCCGATGGGGATACCGTCGAGCGCCAGCGCCATCAGCCCGCGCGCGCTTTCGCCCGCGACGATCTCGAAATGATAGGTCTCGCCGCGGATCACCACGCCCAAGGCGACGAACGCGTCATACTCGCCGCTCTCGACCGCGAGCGCGACCGCGCCCGGGATTTCAAGCGCGCCGGGGACGGTGACGATCTCATAATCATGCCCGGCCTCCTGAAGCGCGGTGCGCGCGCCATCGAGGAGCATGTCGTTCAAATGGGCGTAGAAGCGGGCTTCGACGATCAAAACGCGGGCCATCAGATTTCCATGTCGATTGCACGCTCGCCGACGATCGACAGGCCATAGCCGTCGAGCCCGACCAGGGTGTGGTGAGTATTGGTGAGCAGGATCATGTCCTGCACGCCGAGTTCGGTGAGGATCGTCGCGCCGACGCCGTAATCGCGCAGCTCGTCCATGTCCTTGGGCTCGAGCGTGCCGGCGCGCGCCTGGAGCGCGACGCTGAACTGATCGGGCCGCGGCTTGTTGATCACGACGACGACGCCGGCGCCCTCTTCGCCGATGATCTCCATCGAACGACGGAGCAGCCCGCCGCGCGCGCCGCCCTCGCCGAACATGTCGCTGAACGGCGACAGCGCGTGCATGCGGACGAGCGTGGGCTTGGCCGGATCGATCTTGCCCTTGACCAGCGCGACCTGTTCGCTCTCGGTCGCCTTGTTCCAGAAAGTGAGCGCGGTCCAGTCGCCGCCCCATTCGCTGGTGAAGCGCGTTTCGGCGCGCTTCTCGACGAGGTGGTCGTGGCGGCGGCGATAGGCGATCAGGTCGCGGATCGTGCCGAGCTTCAGATTGTGGAACTGCGCGAACGAGACGAGGTCGTCGAGGCGCGCCATCGTCCCGTCGTCCTTCATGATCTCGCAGATCACGCCCGAGGGATTGAGCCCGGCGAGGCGCGCGACGTCGACCGCGGCCTCGGTATGGCCGGTGCGGACGAGCACGCCGCCGTCGCGCGCGACGAGCGGAAAGACATGGCCGGGCGAGACGATCGCGTGCCGGTCCTTCGACGCATCGATCGCGACCGAGATGGTGCGCGCGCGATCTGCCGCCGAGATACCGGTGGTGACGCCTTCCCTGGCCTCGATCGAGATGGTGAAGGCGGTCTCGTGGCGCGTGCCGTTGTTGCGGCTCATCAGGTCGAGCCCGAGCTGGTCGACGCGATCCTTGGTGAGCGCGAGGCAGATCAGCCCGCGGCCGAACTTGGCCATGAAGTTGATCGCGTCGGGCGTCGCCATCTGGGCGGGGATGACGAGGTCGCCTTCGTTCTCGCGGTCCTCGTCGTCGACCAGGATGAACATCCGGCCGTTGCGGGCCTCGTCGATCAGTTCCTCGGGGGTGGAGAGGAAGCCGTGCTTCAGGCGCCCAAGTTCATTGACGAGTTCAGGCTTTGCCACGGAGCGCCTCCATGCGCTGGAGATAACGGGCAAGCACGTCAATCTCGAGGTTGACCGCCTGCCCGGACTGGATGTCCCCGAATGTAGTGACGGCGGCGGTGTGGGGAATGATGTTGAGGTGAAGATTCACACCATCGGGCGTGTCCTCGAGCGAATTGACGGTAAGCGAGACGCCGTCGACGGTGATCGAGCCCTTGGCGGCTACGTACGGCGCAAGCTCCTTGCCGGCGGCGATGACCAGCCGGTGCGAGCCGCCTTCCTCGCGCCATTCCGCGACCGTGCCGATGCCGTCGACATGGCCGGTGACGATGTGCCCGCCGAGTTCGTCGCCCAGCCGAAGCGCGCGTTCGAGGTTGAGCCGGCGGCCTTCGCGCCACATGTCGGCAGCGGTGCGCGACACGGTCTCGGCCGAGACGTCGAACCCGACGCGGCCGGGGGCCTTGTCGACCACGGTCAGGCATACGCCCGAGCACGCAATCGAGGCGCCGAGGTCGATCGTATCGACATCGTAGGCGGTGGTGACGTCGACGCGCAGGTCGCCCTGCTGGGTCGCGGCGGCGATGGTGCCGATGTCGGTGACGATTCCAGTGAACATTAGCTAGCCGCGTAGACTTCGAGCCGGTCGCTGCCAAGCATCCGCGTGTCGGTGAGCCGCCAGCGGCCATGCGCGGCGCCAAGTTCGGCGAGGCCGAGATCGCCGAGCGCAGCCTTGCCGGCGCCGATCAGGATGGGGGCGCGGTAGAGCAGCAGGCGATCGACCAGCTTCTCGCGGAGAAACGCGGCGGCAGTTTCGGCGCCACCTTCGACGAGGAGGTGATCGACGCCTTCGAGGGCAGCGATGTCGCCCGGCCGCCTAAGATCGCCACTGGTGGAAAGGACGAGGCGTCGCGGCGAGCGCGCTTCGAGGCCGGGAAGGCGCACGTCGAGCCTGGGCTGGTCGATCTCGGCAGTGCGGCGGCCGACGAGGATCGCTTCGTGCCGGGCGCGTTCGAGATGGGCGTGCGCGCGCGACTCGGGGCCGGTGATCCAGCGGCTCTCGCCCGAGGGGAGCGCGATACGGCCGTCGAGCGAGGTGGCGAGCTTGAGTGTGACGAAGGGGCGGCCCCTGGCCTGCCGCGTGAGGAATCCTGCCATCGCCGCTCGCGCCGGAACCTCGGCAACGCCTTCGACGACGTCGACCCCCGCATCGCGCAGCCTGGCGGCGCCCTTGCCATTGGTGCGCGGATCGGGATCGCCGAGCGCCATCACCACGCGCGCGACGCCGGCCTCTACCAGAAGATCGGCGCAGGCCGGGCCGCGCGGAGAAACATGCGCGCAGGGTTCGAGCGTGGCGTAAATAGTCGCGCCGCGCGACTTTGCGCCGGCCTGTGCCAGCGCCATCGCCTCGGCATGCGGGCGGCCGCCCGGCTGGGTCCAGCCGCGCCCCACTACCACGCCGTCACGCACGGCCACGCAACCGACATTGGGATTGGGGGCAGTGCGGCCACGGCTACGCTCGGACAGGGCAAGCGCGGCGCCCATCCAGCGCGCGTCGTTCAGAAGCCCCATGCTTCGAGCTTGTCGTCGAGCCGCTTGAACTCGGCCTGCTTGGCCTTGCGCCGCTTTTCAAGCTCAGCCTTCTCGATATTGCGCTTGGCCTGGTCGATCACCTGCTGCGCCTTGATCTGCTCGTCGGTGCGCGTGATCGGCCATTGCTCGACATAGATGACGGTGCGTTCGTACGGCTTCTCGAAGCTCGAATCCTTCACGAATGCCCAGAGCACGAGCAAGGTCAGCGCGAGCGACAGCGCGAGGAAGCCGAGCTCGTGGCGCTTTCGCGTCGCGAGGAAGAAACGCAGGTCGCGATAGGCCACGACGGGCGAGAATCTCTTGAGAAACGTCATCTGACCGCAAAGATAAGGGCGCGGGGGCTCCAGGGCAAACCCCCGCGCGCCAGCCGCCATGCGGCTATTGGTTCTCGAGCTCGAAACGGACGGTCAGCGTCTTCCAGCTCTCTTGCGGAACCCCGCCGCGCGTCGCCGGCTTGAACCGCCATTTGGACAGCGCCTGGCGCCGCGTCGCGTCGAAGAATGCATCGCTGGTCGCGCTGACCGATTCGGCCGCCTTTACGCGGCCGTCGGTGCCGATTAGCACGCGGATCTTGACCACGCCGTCGCGCTGGGCGCGGAGCTCGATCGAGGGATAGCCCGGCTGGAAATCGCGGGCGTAGCGCCCGTCCTGCTCGGCACCGATCAGCGGCGGCAGCGAGGCCGGGGGCTCGGCTATCCGAGTCTCGCCAGTCGGGGCCGGCGGCAGCGGTGGGAGCGGCGGATATTCGACATTGGTCGTCGCGATGACATTGTCGCTGCGCGTCGGAATGATCGGATCAGGGACGGTGGGCAGCGGCGTTGTCGGGGTCACGCGCTTGTCGAGGGGCCGCGGCTTGGGCTCGTCGAGCGGTTCGGGAGGCGGCGTGATCGGAATGTTCTTGGTCGTAAGGATAGTCGGCGGATCCTTGGGCATGATCTCCGGCGCGGCGAAGATCAGCCCGGCGATTAGCGCGCCGTTGATGGCGAAGGCAGCCCCGAAGCTGACGGCGCGGGACTGCTGCGGTGCATAGCGATGTTCGGCATACATGCGTTGCTCTCCATCCGAGATGCCGGTCTGGTGCCGGCTTTAGTGATGATACAACGTATCAGACGCGCCGTAAATGGGTTTCCCACACGTTTGATTCGCACTCCGTTCGCCCTGAGCCTGTCGAAAGGCCGTTCTTCGTTCGCCGGTCGAGAAGGAAGACGATGCTTCGACAAGCTCAGCGCGAACGGGAGAGAGCACTGTCGCCTAGGCGGCCGCGGCATCCAACCGATCAAGTGCACGCTCGCGGCCGATCAGCGGGAGCAACGCCGCCATGTCGGGGCCGTGCTCGCGACCGGTCAGCGCGAGGCGGAGCGGCAGGAACAGCGGCTTGCCCTTGCGGCCGGTGGCTTCCTTGAGCGCACCGGTGAGCGCGGGCCAAGGATCGGCGGACCAGTCGATCGCTGCCGCCGCTTCGGCCGCCTGGGCGCAATAGGCGCGGTCCTCCGGCAACAGATCGGCCGGGGCGATCGGCCCCTTGACCACGCGCCACCAGTCGGCCGCCTCGGCGACGGTCGAGAGGTTGGGCCGGATCGCATCCCAGGCCGCTGACGTCATGCCTTCGGGCAGCCGGCCCGCCACCGCTTCATGGGCAAGCTGGTGGACGATGCGCGCGTTGAGCTGGGCGAGCTCGGCCTCGTCGAACCGCGCGGGTGCGCGGCCGAAGCGGGCGAAGTCGAAGCTGGCGATCAGCGGCGCGGAGTCGGCGAACGGCTCAACGGGATCGCTGGTGCCGATCCGCGCGAGCAGCGCCACCAGCGCCTGGGGCTCGATCCCCGCCCCGCGGAAATGCTCGACGCCGAGCGAGCCGAGCCGCTTGGAGAGCTTGCCCTCGGCGCCGGTGAGCAGCGCCTCGTGCGCAAAGGCGGGCGGCGCGGCCCCCATCGCCTGGAACATCTGGAGCTGGAGCGCGGTGTTCGAGACATGGTCCTCGCCGCGCACGACATGCGTCACGCCCATGTCGACATCATCGATCACGCTCGGCAGCAGGTACAGCCACGACCCGTCCGCGCGGCGCACCACCGGATCGCTCATCGTCGCGGCGTCGAAGCGCTGGGGCCCACGGATCATGTCATCCCACGCGATCGGTACGTGATCGAGATGAAAGCGCCAGTGCGGGCGACGCCCCTCGGCCTCCAGCGCCGCACGGTCGGCATCGCTCAGCGCCAGCGCGGTGCGCTCGTAGATCGGCGGCAGCCCGCGGCCGAGCAGCACTTTCCGGCGCAGCTCGAGTTCTTCGGGGGTATCGTACGCGGGGTAGATCCACTGCCGCGCGACCAGATCGGCGAACACCGCGTCGTAGCGATCGAAGCGCGCCGACTGGCGTTCCTCGCCCTCGGGCGCCAGGCCGAGCCAGGCGAGATCGGCACGGATCGATTCGACATGGCGCTCCTCCGAACGCGCGCGATCGGTATCGTCGATACGCAGCAGGAAGCGCCCGCCATTGGCCTTGGCGAACATCCAGTTGTGAAGTGCGGTCCGGATATTGCCGACGTGAAGCGTGCCGGTGGGGCTGGGCGCGAAGCGGGTGGTTACCGTCATGCGCCGCCCTTACCCCCGCCGCAGCTTCGACGCCACCTGCACGCTGAAGCAGCACCGCCGAGGCGATGGTCGCTGGGTCAAATCTTCAAATCCGTGGGAAATCCGTTCCAGTCGCCCGATATTGTTGACCGACCGGCCTTGGGGTACATTAATCCGGGGTTCCGAGGGGACGCTTTGCGGTGCTCTGACCGGGTGGCGGGCTTCCGCGCGTCGCCCGGTCTCCGCTGCGGCAACCCACGCCAGGCCTCCCTCCCCTTCCGGTCTTCCCCCCGGCGCATCGGCTGACTAAGGAGGCCGCAACGGGGTAGCGGAGACAAAAAATGAAACTGATGGCCGGCAATTCGAACATGCCGCTTGCCAGCGCGATCGCGGATTATCTCGAGATTCCGCTGACCCAGGCCAATGTGCGCCGCTTCGCCGACGAAGAAATCTTCGTCGAGATTCTCGAGAATGTCCGCGGCGAAGACGTGTTCGTGCTCCAGTCGACCAGCTATCCGGCCAACGACAACCTCATGGAATTGCTGATCATGATCGATGCGCTGCGCCGCGCATCGGCCAAGCGCATCACCGCCGTCCTTCCCTATTTCGGCTATGCCCGCCAGGACCGGAAGCCGGGGCCGCGCACGCCGATCTCGGCCAAGCTCGTCGCCAACCTCATCACCACGGCGGGCGCCAACCGGGTGCTCTCGGTCGATCTGCACGCCGGGCAGATCCAGGGCTTTTTCGACATCCCGACCGACAACCTCTTCGCCGCCCCGGTGATGTCGGCCGATATCCATACGCGCTTCCCCGACAAGCAATGGATGGTCGTCTCGCCCGACGTCGGCGGCGTGGTGCGTGCGCGGGCACTGGCCAAAAGGCTCGACAACGCGCCGCTGGCGATCGTCGACAAGCGCCGCGAACGGGCCGGCGAATCCGAAGTGATGAACATCATCGGCCAGGTCGAGGGGCGCTTCTGCATCCTGATCGACGACATCGTCGATTCGGCCGGCACGCTGTGCAACGCCGCGGCGGCGCTGCGCGCGGCAGGAGCCGAGGATGTGGTGGCCTATTGTACCCACGGCGTGCTCTCGGGCGGCGCGGTGGCGCGAGTCGACGGATCGGCCCTGCGCGAGCTGGTGATCACCGATTCGATCGGCAACCATTCGGTGATCTCGGAAAGCGAGAAGGTCCGCCACCTGACGATCGCGCCGCTGCTCGCCGAGGCGATCAAGCGGATCGCCGACGAAAGCTCAGTCTCGTCGCTGTTCGATTGAACGGTTAGGCCAGCGCTTCCCAAATCAGCCCCGCCCCCACGGCGATCATCAGCACGTAGATCGCCGTGTAGAAGCGCTCGGGCGCGATGCGGCGGACCAGCCAGACACCCGCGACCGTCGAGGCCAGCGCCAACGGGAGCAACGCCGCGGCGGTGAGCAGGTTGGCGCGCGTGAACTGGCCGAGCGCGGCATAGGCCGGCACCTTGATCCAGTTGATCGCGGCGAAGAAGATCGCCGTCGTGCCGATCAGCATGTCGCGGCCCAGGTTGCGCGGCAGCACCCAGAGCTGGAACGGTGGCTGGCCGGCATGCGCTATCTGGCTGGTGAAGCCCGAGGCCACGCCGAACAGCGACCCGACCCATTCGGGCCAGCGCGCCGTCTCGCGCGGCACGGCGCGGCGCGCTGCCCAGAGGCGGTAGGCGCCAAACAGCATCGACGTGGCGCCGACCGCCGCCATGACGCCAAGCGGCGACACGCTTGCGGCAAAGGCATAGCCGAGCCAGATGCCGAGGATCGCACCGGGCATCATCCAGCCGAGCACGCGCCAATCCACGGTGCGGCGGAACGCCCAGACCCCGACCAGGTCCTGCGCGATCAGGATCGGCAACAGGATCGCCGCGGCGCGCACCGGATCGACCGCGAAGGTCAGCATCGGCAGCGACAGCGCGCCCATCCCCGCAAACCCGCCCTTGGCGAGCCCGAGCAGGATGACGGCGGGAATGGCGAGCGCATAGAATTGCCAGTCGAGGATCATTCGCGCGGCGGTAGCGGGTTTGCCCAGGAGGCCAAAGTGCCTATCGGATGGACGAGCTAGGGAGGGCGCGCATGGCTGCGGATCGGACGGGACAAATCGTGGTGGCGTTCATTTCCGAGCGGACCGGCGAAGATGCCGAGGGCTATGCCATCGCGGCGCAGGCGATGGACGCGCTCGCCGCACGTCAGCCCGGCTATCGAGGGATCGACAGCGTCTCTTCGGGCGGGGTCGGCATCACGCTTAGCTATTGGGCCGACGAGGCCGCTGCCGTCGCGTGGCGCAACCATCCCGAGCATGCCGAGACGCGCGAGGCGGGGCGCGGGCGCTGGTACAAATGGTATCGGCTCCATGTCGCCGAGATCGGCCGCAGCTATGGTTGGGACCGCGGATGAAGGTGCGCGGCGACCGGACGTTCGGACTCCTGTTCGGGGTGATGCTGGTGATCGCGGCGGGGAACACCGCGCTGCAATCGGTGCTTCCCGCGCTCGGCCGCTCGCTCGGCGCGGCGGACAGCGCCGTGGCGGCGGTGTTCTCGGTCTCGGCGTTGCTCTGGGTGATCGCCGCGCCGTTCTGGGCCAATCGATCGGACCGCCACGGGCGGCGCGCGATGGTGCTGCTCGGCGTGGCCGGGTTCACTGTCTCGCTGCTGCTGTGCGGCGTGTTCCTGATGCTGGGGATCAACGGCGTGCTCGGGCCGGTGGCGACCTTCGTCGCGTTCATCATCGGGCGCGTAATCTACGGCCTGTTCGGATCGGCGGCGCCGCCAGCGGTGCAGGCGATCGTCGCGGGACGGACGACGCGCGAGGAGCGGACCAAGGCGCTGACCCTGCTCGCTTCGGCCTTCGGACTGGGGACGATCCTGGGACCGGCGATCTCGCCGTATCTGGTGATGGGAGCGTTATGGCAGAGCGGGCCCGAGATCGGGCTGGCGGGCCCGGCGTTCGTCGCGGCGGCGATCGGCGCGGTACTATGGATCGCGGTGGCGCGGCTGCTCCCGCACGACGAGGGCTTCGAGCACGGCACCGCGTCGAGCTATCCCTCGATCGGCGGGCAGGGCACCGGCGCGACGGTGACCGCGGCGACGGCACCCGCAAGCGAGAAGATCGGCACTTTCGACAAGCGGGTGCGCGGCTGGATGATCAGCGGACTGGTGATCGGCCATGCCCAGGCGATGACCGGCCAGGCGATCGGCTTCCTGATCATCGACCGGCTGGCGGTGGCGCCGATCGAGGCGCTCCAGCCGACGGGGCTGGTGCTGATGATGGGCGCGGGATCGGCTTTGCTCGCGCAATGGGGACTGATCCCGCTGCTCGACCTCAAGCCGCGCGCGCTGGTGCTCGCCGGCGCGATGCTCGGCACGGTCGGCTGCGTCGCGGTGGGCAGCGCGACCTCGCTCTACGGAATCGCGCTCGGCTATGCGCTGACCTCGCTCGGCATGGGGCTCGCGCGGCCGGGATTCACTGCGGGATCGTCGCTCGCGGTAGGCACCGAGTCGCAGGGATCGGTGGCGGGCAAGGTGACGTCGGTCAACGGCGCGGCGTTCGTGCTCGGACCGTCGATCGGGGTGGGGCTGTACGAAGTGTGGCGGCCGCTGCCTTATCTGACAGCGGCCGCCGCGTTGGCAGTTCTGGTCGCCTATGCCTGGGTCAGTCTGCGCCCTTCGGTCCCCGGCCACGGAGCGTCCCCGGCGCAATGAAGCCGAGCGGCTGGATTGCGGAGGCCTGCTGCTTGAGCTGGCCCTGCATCCGAGCGTACTCGTCTTCCATCTCGGGCGTTACCGTCGCGCGCGAATCGGCGAGCGCCGCTTCGAAATGCGCCATCGTCACCTGCTTCGTCTGGAGCGATTCGCGCAGCGCGAAGAGGCCGGCGCGACGCACCACGTCATCGAGATCGGCGCCGGTGTAGCGCTGGGTCTGCTCGGCGACCGATCCGAGATCGACGTCGCTGGCCAGCGGCATCTTCTCGGTCTGGATGCGGAGGATGCGCTCGCGCCCGGCCTTGTCGGGGACGCCGACATAGACGAGCTCGTCGAACCTGCCCGGACGCAGCAGCGCCGGGTCGATCAGGTTCGGCCGGTTGGTCGCGCCGATCACCACCACCGACTGGAGTTCCTCGAGCCCGTCCATCTCCGAGAGGATGGTGTTGACCACGCGCTCGGTCGCCTGCGGCTCGCCGAGCCCACCGCCGCGGGCGGGAACCAGCGAATCGAGCTCATCGATGAAGATCACGCACGGCGCGACCTGGCGTGCGCGGGCGAAGAGGCGCGCGATCTGCTGCTCCGATTCACCATACCATTTGCTGAGCAGGTCGCTCGACTTGGTGGCGATGAAGTTGGCCTCAGCCTCGCGCGCGACGGCCTTGGCGAGCAGCGTCTTGCCGGTGCCCGGCGGGCCATAGAGCAGGAAGCCTTTGGCCGGGCGGATGCCGAGCCGGCGGAACGCGTCGGGATCCTTCAAGGGCAGTTCGACACCTTCCTTGAGGCGCATCTGCGCATCGTCGAGCCCGCCGACATCGTCCCAGCGGACGCGCGGCGCCTCGACCATCACCTCGCGCATCGCGCTCGGCTGGACGCGCTTCAAGGCTTCGAGGAAATCCTCGCGAGTGACCGAGAGCGCATCGAGCACTTCGGGCGGGATGGTGTGGTCCTCGAGGTTGAGCTTGGGCATCAGCCGGCGAATCGCCTCGATCGCCGCCTCGCGGGTGAGCGCGGCAAGATCGGCGCCGACAAACCCGTAGGTGGTGCGCGCCAGCTCGCCGAGATCGACTCGGTCGCCCAAGGGCATGCCGCGGGTATGGATGCCGAGGATCTCGCGGCGGCCGCGCTCGTCGGGGACGCCGACGACGATCTCGCGATCGAACCGGCCGGGACGCCGCAGCGCCTCGTCGATCGCCTCGGGACGGTTGGTCGCGGCGATGACGACGATGTTGGCGCGCGCCTCAAGCCCGTCCATCAGGGTGAGCAATTGCGCGACGAGGCGCTTCTCGGCCTCGCCCGAGACTTGCCCCCGCTTGGGCGCGATCGAGTCGATCTCGTCGATGAACACGATCGAGGGTGCCGACTTGGCCGCCTCCTCGAACACCTGGCGCAGCCGCGACTCGGACTCGCCATAGGCCGAGCCCATGATCTCGGGCCCGTTGATCAGATGGAAGGTCGCGTCGCTCTCGTTCGCCACCGCGCGCGCGAGCCGGGTCTTGCCGGTGCCGGGCGGGCCGTGGAGCAGCACGCCCTTGGGCGGATCGACGCCGAGGCGCTGGAACAGCTCGGGATAACGCAAGGGCAGCTCGACCATCTCGCGGAGCTGGTCGATCGTCGCGGCCATCCCGCCGATATCGTCATAGGTGACGTCGGCGCGGCGGGCTTCGGACGCCTCCTCATATTCGGGGCGTAGCTCGACCTCGGTATTCTCGTCGATATGGACGATGCCCTTGGGCGTCGCCGAGACCACCGCGAGGCGGATCTCCTGAAGCGCATAGGCCGGCGCGTTGACCCAGCGCTGGACGTTGGGATCAACGACGCGGTGATGCCCCGCGGTGGCCACGGTATCGCCCTGCGCAAGCGGGCGGCCGAAGAAGGTGCGCTGGAGCGCCGTCGCCGAGCCCTGGAGCCGCAGATTGGCCTGGGCGGGAGCGAACACGACGCGAGTCGCCGGCTTCGACACCGCTTTGCGCACCTCGACGAAATCGCCCGAGCCGACGCCGGCATTGGCGCGCTGGAGGCCATCGATGCGAAGAAGTTCGAGTCCCTCGTCTTCCGCGTAGGGTAGAACGGCGCGTGCCGGCGTGGCGCGCTTGCCGACGATCTCGATGACATCGCCTTCGGTGATTCCAAGCACCGCCATCATCGCGCGCGGGATATGCGCAAGACCCCGGCCGCTGTCTTCGGGGCGGGCATTGGCTACCTGGAGCTTGCTTCCCCTGCTTTCGTCGTCCGCCACGATTGCTCCTCTTCCGGCATGAAGCGGGAACATAGGAACGCGGCTTCCGTGCCGCGAGGGGGCAAAAAAAATGGCGGACCGTGAGGCCCGCCTTGGAAAGTTTTAGGAGAGGATGCCTGAAAGGCACCCCCTATGTGCAGTGCGGCGACTTATTGTGCAAGTGCGAAATATACCTAGCCGAATTGCAAAGGTTGCAATCGTAATTGCATATACTCATACTAGCGGCTCAGGCGCGGTGAGGGCTTGCAAGCGTGTAAGCCCTGAGCGTAGCTTGTGGTGCAGTGCACAAAAGAAAGACCATGCGTAGGCTACCGCCCCTCACCGCCATCGAGGCGTTCGTCCAGGTCGCACGTCTCGGCTCGATCAAGGCCGCCGCCGAGGAGCTCGCGCTGTCCTCGCCCGCGCTGAGCCGGCGCGTGCAGTCGCTCGAGCGCTTCATCGGCAAGCCGCTGTTCGAGCGCCGCCACCAGGCGCTCAAGCTCAACGACGATGGCGACCGGCTGTTGGGGCTGATCGCGCCCGCGCTCGACGCGATGACCGACGCCGTCGAGGCGATGACCAGCGGCGGCGAACTGCTGCGCCTGCGGCTCGGCGTGCTGCCGCTCTATGCGACGCAGCAGCTGCTGCCACGCCTGCCCGAGCTCAAGCGCCGCCACCCCGAGCTGCACCTCGACGTCGATACCGCCGGCTATGGCATGACTCGGCTGGGCGACGGGCTCGACGCGGCGATCGTCATCGCGCGCGATATCGATCCGGGTTTCTATTCGAAGCGACTCGACCGCAACCGGGTGCACGTCATCGGCGCGAAGGCGCTGGTCGAAGGCCCCGATCCCGTCACGCGACCCGAACAGCTCTCGAAGCTGACCGCCTTGGTCCATCGCGACATGCCCGAGACCTTTACGGCGTGGCGTGCGGCAGCGGGCTTCCCCGATCTCGAGCCGCTGGCGATCGACCATTTCGACTCGGGCAATTTGATGCTCGAGGCGGCGGCGCAGGGCCTGGGCGTCGCGTTCATGCTCGAAGCCCATTTCGAGGCGGCGCGCGACGATCGCCTCGTGCGGCTCTTCGACCTGACGGTGGAGAGCCAATACAGCTATTGGTTCGTCTGCCGGCCGCGTGCGCTGGGGCAACGGCCGGTGCGGATTTTCCACGACTGGCTGATCGAGTCGCTGGGGGCCGACGGGGTCTAGCGGATAGCAAAAGCCCCTCCGTTTGACGGGAGGGGCTTTGAAGGACTTATTCCTCGACGGTCGCCTTGACGATCTTGCCGGGCTCGCGGGGCGGCTCGCCCTTGGGGAGGGCGTCGACATTCTCCATGCCTTCGACGACTTCGCCCCAGACGGTGTACTGCTTGTCGAGGAAGCGTGCGTCGTCGAGGCAGATGAAGAACTGCGAATTGGCGGTGTTCGGATCGTTGGTCCGCGCCATCGAGCACACGCCGCGGACGTGCGGCTCGGCGTTGAATTCCTGCTTGAGGTTGGGCTCCTTCGAGCCGCCCATGCCGGTGCCCGAGGGATCGCCGCCCTGCGCCATGAAGCCGTCGATCACGCGGTGGAAGACGACGCCGTCGTAGAAGCCTTCGCTGGCGAGCTTGGTGATGCGCTCGACATGGTTGGGCGCGAGATCGGGGCGCAGCTTGATGCGGACATCGCCGGTATCGAGGGTGAGGACGAGCGTGGACATGGAGTCACTCCGTAAGGCTGATTTCCTGCGGCACTAAGCAGGTTGGCAGCGGCTTGCAACCGGCGCGCGGCGCTGGCAGGTGGGGCCCGAGCGCGACAGGGAGGTCGGACGATGAGCGAGACCGAACTTCACGAGCCGCAGGCCCAGCCCGAGAGCGAGCTGGACGAGGACGACCGGCTCAAGCCCGAATTCGTCAGCGCGGTGCTCGAAGCGGTCGCGGCGGGCGATTCCGAGACCGCGCATGCCCGCGTCGCACCGCTCCATCCCGCCGACATCGCCGACTTGGTCGAGCTGACTCCGGCCGAGCTGCGTCCGGCGCTGGCCGCGGCGATCAGCGACCTGATCGACGGCGACGTGCTCGCCGAGATGAACGACTGGGTGCGCGAGGCACTGGTCGACGCGCTCGAGCCGCACCAGGTGGCGGACATCGCCGCCGAGCTCGATACCGACGACGCCGTCGCGATCATCGAGGACATGGAGCCCGAGGACCAGCGCGAGGTGCTCCGCGCGCTCGATCCCGACGATCGCGCCGCGATCGAGGAAGCGCTCAGCTATCCCGAGGAGACCGCCGGGCGCCTGATGCAGCGCGAGCTGATCGCGGTGCCCGAGCATTGGACCGTCGGCGACGTGCTCGATTACCTGCGCGGGCACGACGAGCTGGCGACCGACTTCTGGGAAATCTTCGTCGTCGATCCGGCGCACCATCCGGTGGGCACCTGCGCGCTCTCCTGGATCCTGCGCACCCCGCGCAACGTCTCGGTGAGCGACGTCATGGCGCGCGAGCAGACGCTGATCCCGGCCGACATGGACCAGGAGGAAGTCGCGCTGCGCTTCCAGAAATATGCGCTGATCTCCGCCGCGGTGGTCGACGCCAATGGCCGGCTGGTCGGGATGATCACGGTGGACGACGTGGTCCACATCATCTCCGAGGAAGCCGGCGAGGACATTCTGCATCTGTCCGGCGCGGGCGAGGGCGACATCAACGAGCCGGTGCTCGACAGCTACAAGGTGCGGGTGCGCTGGCTGGTCACCAACCTCGCCACCGCGCTGATCCCGGCGACGATCGTGTTCTTCTTCGAGGCGACGATCGCGCAGATGGCGGTGCTTGCCGCGCTGATGCCGATCGTCGCGGGTGTCGGCGGCAATGCGGGGACGCAGACGCTGGCGGTGACGGTGCGCGCGCTGGCGACCAACCAGCTGACCCAATCCAACACCCTGCGCGCGATCCGGCGCGAAATCGCGATCGCGGTGCTCAACGGGCTGACCATCGCCGCAGTGATCGGGCTGGCGATCGGGACGGTATTCTGGGACCACGAGCTGGGCATCGTCATCGCCTGCGCGATGCTGGCCAATATCGTGATCGCGGGGCTGGCGGGGGTGCTGGTGCCGGTGACGCTCGAGCGGTTCGAACAGGATCCGGCAGTGGCGTCGTCGGTGTTCGTGACGATGGTGACCGACTCGATGGGCTTCCTGGCATTCCTGGGTCTGGCCACCGCGGCGGGGCTGGTCGGCAACTGATTGTAGGATTTGGCGGGCCTAACTTCGCACTTTGCGCATTGAATCGTTCCGATTGTTGCGCGGCCGAGCAACAATATTCCAGCTACTGAAAATCGTCTCGTCCACGCGTGCAAAGAGCCGGAGAGAGGCTCGCACGGCAAATCCAACATTGGAAGCCATCTTGCTCCGCCCGGAGCTGCACCCCAGATGGGCGGTGTGCCGCTACATCTGACCAAGGTCGCCTATGGCTGCGACAGCATCGAATTTCTCCAGGAACGGCTGGCGTTGAAGGCAGCGCACGCGCCTGCGTTCCTGACGACGCGATACCTGCCCAAAAGGCACGAGGAGATTGCGGGCGGATCGCTGTTCTGGATCATCAAGCACCAGTTGATCGGGCGCTCGCCGATCCTGGGGTTCGGCGAGGCCGAGGGCGGGCGCGTGGCGATCTATCTCGAACCCAAGCTCGTGCTGGTGCAGGCGCGGCCCAAGCGCGCGCACCAGGGCTGGCGGTATCTGGAGGGCGGCGATGCGCCGGTGGATCTGGGCGAGGCGGGATCGGGGGTGGCCGAGATGCCGCCGGGGATGGTCGGCGAGCTGGCGGCGATGGGGTTGATATAGTCGAAACATCCCCTCCCTTTCAGAGAGGGGCGTTTTCTGGTGTTAGTTCGCCAGCAGCGGGTAGGCGTTGCGGAACGCCGCCACCTTGGGCTTGTCCCAGCGGACAATGTAGGGGTGGGTCGGGTTGCGCCAGAAGAAGTCCTGGTGCTGCGACTCGGCAGGATAGAAGGCGCCGCTCTCGATCCGCGTGACGATCGGCTTCTTCCATGCCTTCGCCGCGCCGAGCTGGGCGATATACGCCGTCGCGACGCGGCGCTGGGCATCGTCCTGCGGGAAGATCGCCGAGCGGTAACTCGGGCCAACATCGGGGCCCTGGCGGTTCAATTGAGTCGGATCGTGCGCGACCGAGAAATAGATGCGCAGCAAGGTGCCGTAGCTGACCTTCCGCGGATCATAGACGATCCGGACCGCCTCGGCATGGCCGGTGCGCTCGCTGGAGACGTTGCCGTAATTCGCCGTCGCCCTGGTGCCGCCGGCATAGCCGCTGGTCACCGAATGGACACCCTTCACCGACTGGAACACCGCCTCCATGCCCCAGAAGCAGCCGCCGGCGAGCACCGCGACATGCTGGCCCTTGCCGCCGGTGACGTCCTGCGCGGGCACCGGGATCGGTACCGCGCGCTCGGCGGCGGGCGCGGCGATCGCCGGAAGCAGCAGTGCCGCTCCGGCGAGGCCAGCGGGGAGAGCCCATTTCAGCATGGGCACAAGATCGTGCGCCGAACGGTTCAGCGCAAGGCCGCGCAGGCGGTCTGGATGCGGGTGCATGCCTCGGTCAGCAATGCGTCCGACGTGGCGTAGCTGATGCGAAGCGCGGGCGAGAAGCCGAACGCCGCGCCGTGCACCGCCGCCACCTTGGCCTCGTCGAGCAGATAGCCGACCATCTGCTCGTCGGTCTCGATCCTGAGGCCCTTGGGCGTGGTCTTGCCGATCAGCCCCGAAAATTCGGGATAGACGTAGAACGCGCCCTCGGGCTTGGGGCAGGTCATGCCGTCGATCTGGTTGAGCATCGAAACGACGAGATCGCGGCGGCCCTGGAAGGCAGCGACGCGCTCCTTGAGGAAGCTCTGGTCGCCGTTCAGCGCGGCGACCGAGGCAGCCTGGGAGATGCTGCACGGGTTCGAAGTCGACTGCGACTGGAGCTTGCCGATCGCCTTGATCAGCCAGGCCGGGCCGCCGGCATAGCCGATGCGCCAGCCGGTCATCGCATACGCCTTGGACACCCCATTGGCCGTAAGCGTGCGATCGTAGAGCTGCGGCACGACCTGCGCGATCGTCGCGAATTCGAAGCCGTCGTAGAGGATGTGCTCGTACATGTCGTCGGCGTAGATCAGGACGTGCGGATGGCGCACCAGCACCTCGCCAAGCGCCTTCAATTCGGCCGCGGTATAGGCGGCGCCGGTCGGGTTCGACGGCGAGTTGAGTACGACCCACTTGGTCTTGGCGGTGATCGCGGCTTCGAGCTGCTCGGGCTTGATCTTATAGTTCTGGTCGGCGCCGGCCGAGACGAATACCGGCTTGCCGCCGGCGAATTCGACCACGTCGGGATAGCTGACCCAATAGGGCGCCGGGATGATGACTTCGTCGCCCGCGTCGATCGTCGCGCAGAAGGCGTTGAAGAGGGTGTGCTTGCCGCCCGAGTTCACGCTGATCTGATTCTCGGCATAGGTCAGGCCGTTGTCGCGGGCGAACTTGGCGACGATCGCCTGCTTGAGCTCCGGAGTGCCGTCGACATTGGTGTACTTGGTCTTGCCCGCGCGGATCGCTTCGATCGCGGCTTCCTTGACGAAGTCCGGCGTGTCGAAATCGGGTTCGCCGGCGCCGAGACCGATCACGTCGATTCCCTGCCGCTTCAGCTCGAACACGCGGCTCGTCATCGCGAGCGTCGCGGAGGGCTGGATGCGCTGGAGCGCGGCGGAAGTCTGCATGGAACGACGCCTTTCCGGAGAGGGAATGGCGGCGCCTATAGGGCGGCGTCGGCGCGTTCCGCAACTGTAACGGCTGCAACCAGTCCGCGCAGCGCATTGCCGAGCAGGAAGCCGCCGGCAAGGTCGTCGGGACGCAAGTCGTGCTCGACGGCCTGGCCGCTGTCGATCAGCTCTGCGCGGAGCACGCCGGGAAGGAGTCCGCGGGCGCGCGGCGGGGTGAGCAACTTGCCGCCGCGTTCGACGAAGATCGACGTGAAACTGCCCTCGGTGAGGAAGCCGCCCGAATCGGTGAACACGACTTCCCACGCGCCCGAGGCGGCGCGCGGACGATCATAGAAGCTCCGGCGGCTGGTCTTGTGCGCGAGGCGAAAGTCGTCCGGCGCGACTTCGAGCGGGCGGATTGCGACGTGCACCGGCGCCTCGGGCGCAGCGGGCAGCGGGCTGATCCCGATCGCGATCGCCCCGGACGGCCCGAGCAATAGCCGCACCTTCGAGGCGGCGCGCAGCCGGAAGGTGGCGGCCTGGAGCTCGTTGCGCACCGAATGGCGATCGAAGGCGAAGCCCAGCGCACTGGCGCTGTCCTTCATTCGCGACAAGTGGCGCTCGAGCAGCGGCATGCCCTCTACGGAATCGAAACGCATCGTCTCGATCAGGTCGAACGGGCGCTCGCCCGCGGCCACGAAGGCGCCCTTGGCCAGGCACTCCTGCCATTCCTGCTCGGGGTCCGAATCGGCAACCACGCCCGATCCTAACCCCAGCACCGCGCTTGTCGCCCCCTGATCGATCGTCAGGGTGCGGATCGCGACGTTGAAATGCGCGTCGCCGTCCGCACCGATCGCACCGATCGCCCCGGTATAGACGCCGCGTGGGCCGTGCTCGATCTCGGCGATCACCTGCATCGCGCGCAGCTTCGGCGCGCCGGTGACCGAGCCGCAGGTGAACAGCCCTTCCAGCACGTCGATCGGCCCCGACTCGCCGCCCGGATAGGCCGTGACGGTGGAGACCATCTGGTGGACGGTCGGATAGCGCTCGACCTCGAACAGCGCCGGCACCTTCACGGTTCCGGGGCGGGCGAGGCGCGCGAGATCGTTGCGCATCAGATCGACGATCATCAGGTTTTCGGCGCGCTGCTTGGGATCGGCGGCCAGCGCGGCGGCGATCGCATCGTCCTCGCCCGGCGTCGCGCCACGCGGTGCCGTGCCCTTCATCGGGCGCACGGTAATCCCGTCCTTATCCTCGTTGTAGTCGAAGAACAGCTCGGGTGAGAAGGACAGCACCCATTGGCTGCCGGTGAAGACCAAGGCGCTGTGCCCGGCGGCGGCGCGGCGGCGGATCAGCGCATAGAGCGCCGCGGGATGGCCGGCGAAGGGCACATCGGCGCGGAAGGTCAGGTTGGCCTGATAGATGTCGCCAGCAGCGATATACTCGGCGACGCGCTCGAATTGGCTGCGATAGGCTGCTGCAGTGATGCGCGGCGCCGGCGTCCCGGCCCAGGCGCCCGCCGGATCGGGGAGCAGCGACTCGACATCGACGCGCTCGACCCGCGGGAAGATCCCGAACCACATGCAGGGGCCTTCGCCGCGCCGGGCGGCGGCGTGGGGCTCGATCCCGGGCGCGGCCTCATAGGAACAGAAGCCGGCGAGGTGGAAGCCATGGTCGAACCATAATCGCATCTGCGCAAAGGCGCGCTGCACGTCTTCCGGCGTGTCTGCCCGCACCACGCCCTGCGGCGCGTGGAACAGCCGGGCACCGCCGCCGGGCCGGGCGTCGTCGAGCAGGACGAAAGGAGTGTCGGGCAGCGCCATCGCCCGCCGATGCCGTCCCCGCCGCGCCACGGCAAGCCCGTGTTGCCGCCGGGGGCCTCCGCTTCTATCTGCCGGGCATGACGAATCCCCCGATGCGCGTGGCGATCGTGCCGGTCACGCCGCTCCAGCAGAATTGCAGCCTGATCTGGTGCACCACGACCATGCGTGGCGCGTTCGTCGATCCCGGCGGCGACCTCGACCGGCTGCGCGCGGCGATGGCGCAGCACAATGTAACGATCGAGAAAATCCTCGTGACCCACGGCCATATCGACCATTGCGGGCTGGCCGGCGAGTTTGCCGCCGAGCTGGGCGTGCCGATCGAGGGACCCGAGCAGGCCGACCGCTTCTGGATCGAGCGGCTGGAGGAGGATGGCCGCAAATACGGCGTGCGCGGCGTGCCGTTCGAGCCCGACCGCTGGCTGGTCGAGGGCGACCGGGTCACTGTCGGCGAACTGGTGCTCGACGTCTATCATTGCCCGGGGCACACGCCGGGGCATGTCGTCTTCCACCATCCCGAATCGAAGCTCGCACTGGTCGGCGACGTGCTGTTCCAGGGATCGATCGGCCGCACCGACTTTCCGCGCGGCAACCACCAGGACCTGATCGATTCGATCGTCACCAAGCTGTGGCCGCTGGGCGGCGACACCGTGTTCGTCCCCGGCCACGGCCAGCCGAGCAATTTCGCGCACGAGCGGCGGACCAATGCGTTCGTGAGCGATGCGGCGTTGGGGCGGTGAACATATTCCCCTCCCTTTCAGGGAGGGGGGTGTACGTCAGCGCAGCGGATTGAGGCCGGTATAGCCGAGATACACCGCATAGCCGGCGAGGCCGAGCATCGTCAGCATCGTGGCAGCAATGCCGAGCATCCGGCCGAGCCGCCAGCCGTCCATGCCGAAAGCGTGGAGCACGCGACCGACGATGAAGACGAAGGCGACGCCCCACAGCCAGGCCTGAGTGCCGCGCGCGAGCTCGACCAACGCGATTAGGATCAGCACCAGCGGCGCATATTCGGCGAAGTTCAAATGTGCACGCATCCGCGCGATCAGGCGGAGATTGCCGCCATCGCCGACCAGGATTTTCTCGGCGATGCGCATCTGGCTGATCCGCAGCCCGAGCCAGAAGTTGAGCAATGCGGCGGCCCCCGCGGTGACGAGCGCGACTGGCAGGAAAAACATAAACACCCCCGATTGAATCGCATCTCCGTGCCACGCCCTTGCAACTCGGGCAAGAATCGGTATAGGCGCGACCTCGCTTCGTGACCTGCCCTGTTGGTCCTGCGGGCCACCGGCTACAACGGTCGCTTGCCCGGACATTGACGCGGGCGTATCGCGACTCGTTCAAATGTTTTCGAATAAAGGTGCCTAAATGGCCGTTCCCAAGAGAAAGACCTCGCCGTCGCGGCGTGGCATGCGCCGGGCGCACGACGCGCTTACGGTCGATGCGTTCCAGGAATGCTCGAACTGCGGCGAACTCAAGCGCCCGCACAATCTGTGCACGGCGTGCGGCCATTATAACGGCCGCGAAGTCGTCTCCGTCGAGGGCTGAGCCACGCACGCAATCCAGGGCCGGCCGGCATGACCTCCCCAATGCGAATCGCCGTCGACGCCATGGGCGGCGACGAGGGGATCGCGGTCATGCTCGCGGGCGTTGCGCGTGCGCGCCGTCGTTTCGAGGGGATGGAATTCATCCTCGTCGGTGACGAGGCGCAGATTCGCGCCGGCCTGGAAAGCCACCCGAACCTCACGGCTGCGTCGGAGATCGTCCACGCGGCCGATGTCGTCGCGTCGGACGCCAAGCCGAGCGCGGCGATCCGGCGCGCCAAGACCACGTCGATGGGAATCGCCATCGACCTGGTCAAGCAGGGTCGCGCCGGCGCCGCGGTGTCTTCGGGCAATACCGGCGCGCTGATGGCGATGGCCAAGCTGTCGCTGCGCACGATGCAGGGTATCGACCGCCCCGCGCTCGCCGCGCTGCTGCCGACGCTTGGCGAGAACGACACGGTGATGCTCGATCTCGGTGCCAATACCGAAGTCGATTCGCGCAACCTCGTCCAGTTCGCCGTGATGGGCGCCGCCTATGCGCGAATCGCGCTCGACCTCGAAAAACCCCGCGTCGCCCTGCTCAACATCGGCACCGAGGAGATGAAGGGGACCGACAATATCCGCGCGGCGGCCGCCGAGTTGCGCGCGGCCAAGCATCTGCGGCTCGACTTCCAGGGTTTCATCGAAGGCAACAAGCTGTCGCGCGGCGAAGTCGACGTGATCGTCTGCGACGGATTCGCCGGCAATATCGCGTTGAAGACGATCGAGGGCACCGCGCGCTTCGTCGCCGACCTGCTCAAGCGCGCCTTCTCCAGCTCGACGCGCTCGAAGATCGGCTTCCTGATCTCGCGCCCCGCAACCGAGTTGCTGCGCACGCATCTCGACCCCAACAATCACAATGGCGCGGTTTTCCTGGGGTTGAACGGGATTGTCGTGAAGAGCCATGGCAGCGCGAACGAAGTGGGCGTAGACACCGCCATCGGCTTCGCAGCGAAGATGCTGCGCGACGACCTCAATCGGCGGATCGCCGAGGATCTCGGGAATTTCGAGGCAAAGGCTGCGTGACCATTCGTTCGGTGATTCTGGGTACCGGCGCGTTCCTGCCGGAGAAGCGCGTTTCCAATGCCGAGCTGGCAGAGCGCGTCGAAACGTCCGACGAATGGATCGTCGAGCGCACCGGCATCCGCTTCCGCCACATCGCCGGGGATGACGAGACCACGAGCACGCTGGCGACAGGCGCCGCGCGCCGCGCACTCGAATCGGCGGGGATCGCGGCGACCGAGATCGACCTGATCGTGCTGGCCACCGCCACCCCCGACCAGACCTTTCCCGCCAGCGCCACGCGCGTGCAGACTGCGCTGGGCATCAACGATTGCGTCGCGTTCGACGTCGCTGCGGTGTGCTCGGGCTTCCTCTACGCGCTGCAGGTCGCCGATTCGATGATCCGCGCCGGGGCGGCGCGGCGGGCGCTGGTGATCGGCGCCGAGACGTTCAGCCGGATCCTCGACTGGGAAGACCGCGCGACCTGCGTGCTGTTCGGCGACGGCGCCGGCGCGATCGTGCTCGAGGGCCAGGAAAGCGACGAGACGAGCGGCCGCGGCATCCTCGCCACGCGGCTCCACGCCGACGGGCGGCACAACGACCTGCTCTATGTCGATGGCGGCCCCTCGACCACGGGCACCGTCGGCAAGCTGCGGATGAAGGGGCGCGAGGTGTTCCGCCACGCGGTGGTCAATCTCGCCGCGGTGATGGAGGAATCGCTCGGCGCGGCCGGGCTCGCGTCTTCGGACGTCGACTGGGTGGTGCCGCACCAGGCCAATGCCCGCATCCTCGACGCGACCGCCCGGAAACTGGGGCTGGCCCCGGAGAAGGTGGTCGTCACCGTCGACCAGCATGCCAATACCTCCGCCGCCTCGGTGCCGCTGGCGCTCGACACCGCGGTGCGCGACGGGCGAATCAAACAAGGCGACCTGATCGTGCTCGAAGCGATGGGCGGCGGATTTACATGGGGTGCAGCGGTCGTACGTTTCTGATATGTGTCAGAATGAGTTCCGAATCGTTTCAGTTACGGAATGTTGAGGTTTGCGGCGCGAAGACAATCTGATACGCTGCGGTTTCAACATGGATCAACCGGGGGACTTGCGGAGATGTCGGCTGCGGGCACGCTGACCAGGGCGGATTTGGCAGAATCGCTGCATCGCGAAGTCGGGCTGTCGCGCGCGGACGCGTCGCGGCTGGTCGAGCAGGTGCTTTCGCACATGTGCGAGGCGCTTTCGAAGGGCGAGAACGTCAAGATTTCGGGCTTCGGCAGCTTCATCCTGCGCGACAAGGGCGAGCGCGTGGGCCGCAACCCCAAGACCGGCGTCGAAGTGCCGATCGCACCGCGCCGCGTGCTAACCTTCAGAGCCAGCCAGATGATGCGCGATCGCATCGTGGCAGGCAGCTGAGCGCGCGATGCCCCCGGCGGAGAAGGCGGCTGGCGCCCTCCGCACCATAGGGGAACTTGCGCAGGAAATCGGCAGACCCCAACATATATTAAGATACTGGGAGACGCGCTTCCCGCAGCTGCGGCCGCTGACGCGCGCGGGCAATCGTCGCTACTACCGGCCCGACGATGTCGCGCTGGTCAAGCGCATCCACGCGCTCCTCAGCGACGAAGGCTATACCATCCGCGGGGTGCAGAAGCTGCTCGCCGAGGAGAAGGCGAGCAAGGCCAAACCCAAGACCAGCGCCGAAGAATTCCGCGCGATCCGCGATGCGCTGGTGCAGGCGCTCGAGGAGGATGAGGGGCGGTAATCATTCCGCCAGCCAGAAAAGGCCATTATCCGGAGGTAGCTCGCTCGCGGCTCAGGGGGCGTCGGGCCCTAGCGAGGGATCGAGATCGCGGGGCCGGACGAAGCGCGTGAGCGTGCCGCCGCCAGTGCGGATGTCGCTCCAGCCGGTGACCTGGAAATCGATCTGCGCGAGCGTCGCGGTGGGGAATTTGATCTCGACCTGATCGCGTAGCGATTCGCCCTCGGGCACCAGCAGCAGGACCAGTTCCTCGAGCCCGGGATTGTGCCCCGCGAGCAGCACCGCGTCGGCGCCGGCGGGGAGTTCGTGGACGACATCGAGCAGCGTCGCCGTCGAAGCGAGATAGATGCGCTGGTCCCAGGCGGGAGCGAGATCGCTGCCATAGCCCTGGCCGACATGATCGAGCGTCTCGACCACGCGCACCGCCGGCGAGGCGACGACGTGATCGAAGGCGAGGCCGAGCGACTTGATATGGCGGCCGACCATCGCCGCGGCGCGCTGGCCTTTCGGATTTAGCGGCCGATCGAAGTCGCGGGCGACCGGATCGTCCCAGCCGGACTTGGCGTGGCGCAGCAGCGTGAGCGTCTTCATCGGGTCCCCGTCAGGCGTTCGCGGGCGCCTCATGCCGCAATCGGCCGGCCAGGGAAAGCCGGACGCGATCGACTGCCTCGTCGAGCGCGACGCGCCGCACCGGCGTGCCCGGCGGGAAGGCGTCGAGCAGCCGCGACGGTGTCGCCGAGGAAAGCAGCACGAAGGCGCCGCGATCGTCGGCCCGGCGGATCAGTCGGCCAAACGCCTGCGCCAGCCGCGCGCGGACGATGCGGTCGTCATAAGCGGTGCCGCCGCCCGCAAGCCGTCGCGCCGCGTGGAGCACGCTCGGCTTGGGCCAGGGCACCCCCTCCATCACCACCAGCCGCAGCGAATGGCCGGGGACGTCGACGCCGTCGCGGAGCGCGTCGGTGCCGAGCAGCGAGGTGCGCGGGTCGTCGCGGAATATGTCGACCAGCGTCCCGGTGTCTATCGGATCGACATGCTGGGCGAGCAAGGGAAGTCCTTCTCGCGCGAGGCGGTCGGCAATACGGGCATGGACCGCGCGGAGGCGGCGAATCGCAGTGAAGAGCCCGAGGGTGCCCCCCTCCGCCGCGACCACCAGCCGGGCATAGGCATTGGCGAGCGCAGGCAAGTCGCCGCGCTTGACGTCGGTGACGATCAGTACCTCGGCTTGCCCCGGATAATCGAACGGGCTCGCCGCCGAGAAAAGCTGTGCGGGGCGGAGCAGGTGGACCGCGCCCGAACGCGCCTGCGCCACATCCCAGTCGCCGCCGGCACGCAGCGTCGCCGACGTGATTACCGCGCCGTGCGCGGGTTCGAGCACGGTCCTGGCGAAGGGTTTGGAGGGATCGAGCCAGTGGCGGTGGAGCCCGACATCGTACTCGCGCCCCTCGACCCGATCGACCGCGAGCCAATCGACATATTCGGGATCCGCCGGCCCGCCGATCCGCGCGATCAGCGCGAGCCACGCGCCGACGGTCTCGGTGCGCCAGCCGAGCGAGGCGATCGCGCCTTCGATCCGCGCGCGGGCCGGCCCATCCATCCAGTCGGGCGCGTCCGCTAGCACCGCTTCGAGGCGGCGGCCGAGCTTTACCAGCGGCCGCACCAATGCGTCGAGCGCGGCACCCGCAGGTCCGGCAGCCTCGACCAGCGCGCCGTCGGGCTCGGCGAGCTCGGTCTCGAGGCCATAGCCCGCGTCCGCGCTGCCATTGGTGTCGCGGGCATAGACCAGCCCGCGGACCGCGGCGAGCAGCGCCTCGACCGGGCCGAACGGCTCGCCTTCGTTCAATCGCTGGAGCCAGCCGTCGCTCGGCAATGCGCGCGCGGCATCGACGGCCTCGGCGATCGCCAGCCCGCCTTCTTCGTCGTAGCTGGCGACGTCGGAGAGCCGCGCGGCGAGGCCGCGCCGCCGTCCGCGCGATCCCGATTCGGGTCCGGTGACCCAGCGGCGGATTTCGATCGCCTCCTGGCCCGTGAGCGCCGCCGAGAACATCGCATCGGCGGCATCGAACAGGTGATGCCCTTCGTCGAACACGTAGCGGGTGGGGCGCGTCGCCGATTCGCGGCCGCGCGCCGCGTTGACCATCACCAGGGCGTGATTGGCGATGACGATGTCGGCCTCGGCCGAGGCGCGCGCGGCGCGCTCGATGAAACACTTCCGGTAGTGCGGGCAGCCGGCATAGATGCACTCGCCACGCCGGTCGGTCAGCGCGGTCGAGCCGTTGCGGCGGAACAAGGTGGGCAGCCAGCCGGGCAAGTCGCCGCCGATCATGTCGCCATCGGCGCTATAGGCGGCCCAGCGCGCCACCAGCTGGGCGAGGATTGCGGCACGGCCGGCGAACCCGCCCTGGAGCGCATCCTCGAGATTGAGCAGGCAGAGATAATTCTCGCGGCCCTTCCGCGTGACGATCTTCGCCTTGCGTTGTGCGGGGTCGGGGAACAGCCGTTCGCCCTCAGCGGCGAGCTGACGCTGCAATGCCTTGGTGAAGGTCGACACCCAGACCGGACCTTCGGCGCGCTCGGCCCAGAGCGAGGCGGGGGCGAGATAGCCGAGCGTCTTGCCGATCCCGGTGCCGGCTTCGGCGAGGATGAGATTGGGCGAATCGCGCACCGCACGCGGGGCGAAGGCGCCCGCCGCTGCGGCGGCATAGTCGCGCTGGCCCTGGCGGCGCTCGGCGCCGCTGCCGGTGAGCCGGGAGAGCCGCTCGGCGACGTCAGTATCGGGCAGGGTGATCGTGCGCGGCGCGGGGCGCGGGGGGCGCTCCTCCCATTCGGGCAGCTTCGCGAACAGCCAGCGCTCGGCCTGGCCCGGCTTGGCAACCTGCGGGCTCAGCGCCGGCGCCCAGGGCCAGCGCAGCCGGAACAACGACTGGAGCGCATTCCACGCGCCTTCGCGCTCGGGCCAGTCGCCGCCGGGAATCGCAAGCAGCGCCGCGGCGGCATCGCGCAGGAAGCCCGCGACATCGGCATCGCTCTCCGGAATGGGGAGTCCGGTGGCACGCGCGAGGCCCTTGGGCGTCGGCACCATGAAGCGCGCGGGGCGCAGGAACGCGAACAATTCGAGCAGGTCGAGCCCATTGAGCTCGGGATGGCCGAGCCTCTGCCCGATCAATGAGGCATTGAGCAGGATCACCGGCGTGTCGGCAGCAAGCCGGATCGCCTCGCCGCGGCTGACCGCGCGCGTTTCTTCGGCCGTGGCAACCCAGATGCCGCCATGGCTAGCGTAGAGCGCGGGATAGGGAAGGTTCGGAGTCATCGGGCCAACCACCCTGTACGCGCGCGACGCGGCATGGCCAGTGCCAACTGCCTCCGCCAGGAAACATCTCCATGGCACCGAAGGGTCATCTGCGCCGGCATGCTCGAACATAAGCAGAACGAGAGGCTGGTTTCCAGCGGATTTGCTCGCGCCGCTTTTGTCCGCTCGAAACGGCGCTACGGTGCCTCGCAATGCGTGCGACGACGATCTTCTGGTTGGCCGTGAGCCTCCTGGCACTGACGGCATGCGACGGTTCGCGCTCTGCTACGCCTCCCGGTGTCACCAAGTTCACCACGATCGATTTCGAGCACGTCGCCGACTATTCCGCCAAGGACCTGCCGCCTTATTTCGATGATACGGTCACGTCGCTCGACCACAGCCCGGCCGCCTCCGCCATCGACAACCGCGTCGCGACGCTGGGCCGGGTGCTGTTCTACGACCTGCGGCTGAGCACCAACGATCGCGCGTCTTGCGCGGCGTGCCACCAGCAGGCGCTGGGCTTCACCGACTCGATGCGCTTCAGCAACGGGATCAGCACCGCCGCGACCACCGACTTCCACGCGATGCGGCTCGGCAATTTGCGCTATTGGAAGCCCGGCACGACCTTTTGGGATCGGCGCGCCGCGAGCGTCGAGGCGCAGGCGAGCCACCCGTTCCACAGCCTGGTCGAACTGGGGTGGGGCGGCGCCGCAGGCGGTTTCGACGCGCTGATCGCCAAGATGCGCGCCACGGCCTATTATCCCGAGCTGTTCGCCTGGGCGTTCGGCAGTGCCACGATCACAGAGCCACGCATCCAGCAGGCACTTGCCGTGTTCGTCCGCGCAATGGTCGCGCATTCAAGCCGGTGGGACGCAGGCTATGCGCGGGTCTTTTCGAGCACCGCCCCGGATCGCGCGTTGGACAGGGATCTAGCCAACTTCACGCCGCAGGAGAATCGCGGGCGCCAGCTGTTCATGACTTCGACCGGCAAGGGCGGCGCCGGCTGCTCGGCCTGCCATTTGCCGCCGACCTTCGCGCTGGCGGCGGACGCGCGCAGCAACGGTCTGGACGCTGGCGAGACGCGGCTGTTCAAGGCCCCGTCGCTGCGCAATGCGGGCCTGACCGGGCCGTACATGCACGACGGCCGCTTCGCGACGCTGGCCGAAGTCGTCGATTTCTACGACCATGGCATCCAGGAGGGCCCGGCGCTCGACGCACGGCTGCGGCAGGGCGGCAGGCCGCAGCGGCTACGGCTTGGCGACGCGGACCGGGCGGCGCTCGTGGCGTTCGTGATGACGTTGAACGACAGCGTCCTCATCACTGATCCGCGGTTCAGCGATCCGTTTCGCCGATAAGCAGCCCGACGGATCGATATCGCACCGGATATCCGTCCCTAGACACCGCGGATCGCGTAGAGCGTGGCGTTGCTGATCGCGTAGACACCGCCGTCGGCGCCTATCAAGGTCGGGGTATAGGCCTGGCCCAGCCCGGTATTGAGCCGAACGCTCTGCGACAGCGTGTTGGTCGAGAGATCCCAGCGATAGAGGATGCCATCCTCGTTATTGGCGAGGATCGAGCGGCGCGCCGGATCGGCCGCCATGGTGTTGATACACCATTCGCGCCGCGAGGTCGGCGAACTGCCGTCGAGCGTGGGCCCGAGGATCGTAAGCACCTCGCGCATCACCTGGACACCGGGGACGATCGAATCGGCTTGGCTCGACTTGGGATCGAGCACCGCCATCCGGTTGAGGCCGTCGCCGGTGCCCACCCCGACGTAATTATTGTACTTCTGCGCGAGCAGATAGGTCGAGGTGCCGGTGTAGGACGGCACCATCGAGGCCGGGATCACGCTGGGCGATACGTCCCAGCCGAAGCTCCCCGGCACGCCTGCCGGATTGAGCAGCGCATCGAACTGGAGCAGCCAGCCGCGCGCATTGTGGCTGGGGAAGGTGGTTTCGAGCACGCCGTAGAACACCCGGCCGTCGGGGCCGACCACCGGCGAGGCGGTACCGTCGTCGCTGATCCGCGCGGGGGTCAGCGTATTGGGGTCGGTCAGCGCGACGCGCGCGCGAGTGGCGAGCGTGGTGCTGTCGAGCGCGAGCAGATATCCGGTCTGGGTGGCGGTGGTCGCGCCGCGATTGACCGCGATATAGACCGTGCCGCCATCGATCGAGAGCGCCGGCGCGCAGTTCATCGCGGGCTTCTGCACCGAGCCGTCGCTCGACGCCGCAGCGACGCCGACCCAGATGCCGGTGCCGTCGGGCGAGACCCGCGCGATGCCGCTGACCAGGCCCGCAGGGTTCGTGCCGGTGACGTGGAAGCCGAAGAAGATGTTGCCGTTGGCGTCCGCGGTAAGCGGGGTGTTGATGAACACGGTCGAATCGAAAGCGGCGGGATTGGCGTTGTACGCGGCCGCGCCGTAGAACCATTGCGCCGCGAAGCTGCCGGCCGCGGCGTTCGGATCGGCGCGCACCAGCAGCTTGCCGCCGGCGCCGGGCGCATAGAGGCGACCCTGCGGGGTGAGCAGCAAATTGTACGGCGGCAGCCAGTTGCGCGGCGGCATGAGATAGTCGGTGGCGGACGACCACAATAAAGCGCCTGTCTCGCCGATCCGGGCTTCGACTCGGTAGCCGCCGGTCGAAATGGTCTTGACCGGGATCACCACGGTGTTGGTCGTCGTCACGACCGGCGAGCCGTAATGGGTGAGCAGCGCGCCCGATGGCGTATATTGCGGGGCGAGATCGACCGGCGACGTCCAGGCAACACGCCCGAGATCCTGCGATGCGATCACGCTCACGCCGGTATGTTGCGGGTCGCGGCCATAGCCGAACCAGGCAGGCCCCGAGACCGGGGTGGGGGTCGTCGTCGGGGACGGACCTGGTGTCGGAGTCGGTGTAGCCGGCGGTGGGGTGGGCGATCCGCCGCCGCTGCTGCACGCGGCGACCACCGAGGTGGACAGGATTGCGAGCGCGGTTCGGCGCGAAAACGCGGAGAGAACGACGGGAACGTTGGCGTGGCTCATGGTGGCCAACATACTCTTTCTGCAATGGAATGCACCCATTGCCGCACGCCGGGCGCACGCATGGTCGACGCGATATTTGCGATTCGGCGCGGCACGGGGCAGAGGCTCGGCATGACCGACATCGTTCCCGACCTGCGCGCCGCCGCGCTCGACTCCAAGGCCTGGCCCTATGAAGAGGCGCGGAAACTGCTCAAGCGCTACCCCGATGGCGCGCCGGCCAAGGGGCATGTGCTGTTCGAGACGGGATACGGCCCCTCGGGGTTGCCGCATATCGGGACATTCAACGAAGTGCTCCGCACGACGATGGTGCGGCGCGCGTACGAGGCGCTGTCGGACACGCCGACCCGGCTGATCGCATTCAGCGACGATATGGACGGGCTTCGGAAAGTGCCGGACAACGTTCCGAACAAGGAGATGCTGGCAGCGCATCTCGGCAAGCCGCTGACCCGGATTCCCGACCCGTTCGGCAAGTATGAGAGCTTCGCGCACCACAACAACGCGATGCTGCGCGAATTCCTCGATCGCTTCGGGTTCGACTACGAATTCGTCTCGTCGACCGATTATTATGCCGACGGCACGTTCGACGAGGCGCTGAAGGGCGTGCTGCGGCACTATCAGGGCATCATGGACGTGATGCTGCCGACGCTTCGGAAGGAGCGCCAGGCAACCTATTCGCCGGTGCTGCCCGTCAGCCCCAAGAGCGGCATAGTCCTCCAGGTGCCGATCGAAGTGATCGACGCCGAAGCGGGACTGATCGCGTTCGAGGATGAAGGCGAACGCATCGAGCAGTCGATCCTGGGCGGCCAGGCCAAGCTCCAGTGGAAGGTCGACTGGGCGATGCGCTGGATGGCGCTGGGCGTCGATTACGAGATGTCGGGCAAGGACCTGATCGATTCGACGATCCAGTCGTCCAAGATCGCACGCGTGCTGGGCGGAAGGCCGCCCGAGGGGTTCAACTACGAAATGTTCCTCGACGAGAAGGGCGAGAAGATCTCCAAGTCGAAGGGCAACGGGCTGAGCCTCGAGCAGTGGCTGACCTATGGCCCCGACGAGAGCCTGGCCTTCTATGCCTATCGCGAGCCCAAAAAGGCCAAGGCGCTGCATTATGGCGTGATCCCGCGCGCGATCGACGACTATTGGAAGGCGGTGGCCGACTATCCGGGCCAGCCGATCGCACAGCAGCTCGGCAATCCGGCGCACCACATCCACAACGGCAAGGTGCCCGACCAGACGCCGCCGGTGAGCTTCTCGCTGCTGCTCAACCTGGTGGGGGTGCTGGGTAGCGGTGCGACCGCCGAGCAGGTGCGCGGCTATCTGGCGCGGTATCTGCCCGAGGGCGGCGGCGACTTTCCCGCGCTCGACGCACTGGTGCCGTACGCCATCGCTTTCGTCCGCGACGTCGCCGAGAAGCCGGTGCGGCGCGCGCCGGAGGGTATCGAGGTGGCTGCGCTGGAGCGGCTCGACGCCGAGCTGGCGGGGCTAGCTCCCGATGCATCGGCCGAGGATATCCAGAACATCGTCTACGAAATCGGCAAGACCGGCGGGTTCGAGAACCTGCGCGACTGGTTCAAGGCGCTGTACGAGACGCTGCTCGGATCGGAGCAAGGGCCGCGGATGGGGAGCTTCATCGCGCTGTATGGGGTGGAAAATTCGCGCAAGCTGATCGCCGAGGCGCTGGGCAAGGCGTAAACGGTATCGACGGGGCGGGATCCCGCCGCAACGTCAATACCCTAAGGCTGGGCCCAGCGTAGCGTAACCTCAGCGCCACTGCCCGGCTCCCGCTCGGCGCTGACTCCAGCCTTGGCGAGCAGGTCGACGACTTCGTCGGCGCGCCGGCCCGAGGCGGTGATCGGCTGGTTGAGCCGCTGCGCCGCCCAGATCGCGGTCGCCAGCGCGTCAGCATCGGGGGTGTCGCCGTCGAATGTGATCGCGGGGAGCGCCAGCAGCGGCGGCTGGAGCACGATCTGCCAGCCCTGGATCGTCGCGGCGGCGCGGGCTTCGAGCGCGCGATAGGTGGCGAGGCTCGCGCCCGGCAGCGGCGCGGCGACGACCTGGGCACGGCGCGACTGCGTGTCGGCCATCACCGCCTCGGGCGCAATGCCGGCGAGCAATGCGAGGCGTTCCTTGACGCTCGCATCGGCGCGGCGGCGCGGCTCGTCGGTCTGCGCGGCGGCGATCTGCGCGGCCTCGCCGGCGCCGAGCTCCTCGCTGACGCGAACCTGATCGATATGGAGGTCGACCGGCACGCCGAGCGCGGTCTCGACCGCACTGCGCACTTGGGCGTCGGCGCCGGCCTGGAGCCCCGGGGTGAACACCACCGCCCGGACAATCGCGGGATGCCGGGCGAAATCCACATCGAGCTGGCTGATCCGCGCGCCATGCGGGAAGGGCGCGCGTACCGCGTCACGAACCTGGCGCTGCGCCACGGTCTCCCAGGCGATCTTCTTGAGCGCGAGGCCAAGCGGCACCGCCAGCGCGGCGAGCCCGACCAGGATCAGGAAGCCCTGCAGCCGCGTCTGGCTGGGCGAGAGGTGTGAACCGAAGCCATAGAGCCGTGCGACCAGCGCGGCGGTGAGCGCGATGGTGATCAAATTGGTGAAGAACAGCAGCAGTGCGCCGCCCGCCACGGTGCTGTTGGCCGTGGCGATGCCGAAGCCGACCACTGCGAGCGGCGGCATCAGCGCGATCGCGATCGCGACGCCGACCACGGTCTCGCCGCGCCCGCGGATCAGCGCATAGCCGCCGGCGACTGCCGAGAGCAAAGCGACCAGCAGGTCGAACAGGTTTGGCTTGGTGCGGCCGGCGATCTCGCTGGTGATCGTCTGGACCGGGGAGACCGCGACGAACGCCGCCGACAGCAGCACCGCGATCACCGCGCCCGCGGCAAGCGCAAGGGCGGCACGGCGGATCTCGTCCGAATCGAAGGTGGCGATGCCGAAGCCCAGCCCGATGATCGGCATCATCAGCGGCGAGATCAGCATCGCGCCGATCAGCACCGCCGAGGATGGCATCAGCAGCCCCAGGATCGAGATGAACACCGACAGGACGATCATCAGCGCATAGCGCAGGCTCCAGCCCGCCTCGGCGACGACGCGGCGGTGGACGGCTTCGTGATCGACATCGCTGATCGCCCGGAGCCACCAGGCGATGACGGGATTGCGGGCGGCCCAGCGGCGCGGCGTGGCTTCCATTGCCGAGGCCTCTAGGCAGTTTGACTGCGGGGCGCCAGCCGGTAGGACGGCGCGATGGTCCAGATGCTCCAGCGGCGCGCCCGATCGACGCTACGCCAATTCCTGCACAGCGAGGCGGCGGGCGGAATCATCCTGATGATCGCGGCGGCGGCGGCGATGCTGGTCGCCAACCTGCCGGGCGTCGCGGAGAGCTATTTCCACGCGCTCCATGCCGTGACTGGGCCGGTGATCAGCCGCAAATACGGGCCGATGACGCTGCATCTGTGGATCAACGATGCGGCGATGGCGCTGTTCTTCCTGCTCGTCGGGCTCGAGATCAAGCGCGAGTTCGTCGACGGGCGGCTGGCGAGCTGGGATCGGCGTCGGCTGCCGGTAGTGGCGGCGGCAGCGGGGATGGCAGTGCCCGCCGCGATCTTCCTGCTGGCAGCGGGCGGGCAGCCGGGAATCGCCAATGGCTGGGCGATCCCCGCGGCGACCGACATCGCCTTTGCGATCGGCGTGCTAGCGATCCTAGGCAAGCGTGCGCCGACCTCGTTGAAGCTCTTCCTCACTACCGTGGCGATCGTCGACGATCTCGGCGCGGTGGTGATCATCGCCTTGTTCTACACAGCCAAGCTCGACCTCACTGCGCTCGCCGGTGCCGCAGCGGTGCTGGCGGCGATGGTCGCGCTCAACCGGGCGGGGGTCAAGAAGCTCACGCCGTTCCTGCTGCTCGCCTGCCTGCTGTGGATATTCGTGTTCCGATCGGGGGTCCACGCCACCGTTGCCGGCGTGCTGACCGCGCTGACCATCCCGATCACGCGCTCGCCCGCCGCTCCGGACGACGCGCAATCGCCGCTGCACCGGCTCGAGCATGGGCTGCATCCTTGGTCGGCCTTCGTGATCGTGCCGCTGTTCGGCTTCGCCAATGCGGGCGTGTCGCTGGCCGGGATGACCCCCGCGATCCTGCTCAAGCCGCTGCCGCTCGGGATCGCGCTCGGCCTCTTCCTCGGCAAGCAGATCGGTATCTTCGCCTGCGTGTGGATCGCCGACCGGACCGGCTTCGCCAAGCGGCCGGGCTGGGCTAGCTGGCTGCAGGTCTATGGCGTGGCGCTGCTCGCCGGGATCGGCTTCACGATGAGCCTGTTCATCGGCGGGCTCGCCTTTCCCGGCGACGCGCTGCTCGCCGACGAAGTCAAGGTCGGAGTGCTCGCCGGATCGGTGCTGTCGGCGGTGGCGGGCTATCTGGTGCTGCGCTTCGCCCCGCCGCGCCGGGTGCTGGCGGTCAGGCTGATCGCAGAGCGGCAGGCGCGCTGAGGCCGCGGCGCTCGACGAGCATCGCGACACACCAGACGAGGAAGCCGCCCAGCGCGAGCCCCGCGCCGACAGTGCCGGTGGAGGTCCAGCCCCAGCCAGCCGCGATCGCCATCCCGCCGAGCCACGGGCCGAGCGCATTGGCGGTGTTGAACGCCGAATGGTTGAGCGCAGCCGCGAGCATCTGCGCGTCACCGGCGACGTCCATCAGCCGGGTCTGGAGGATCGCACCCAGCGCGCCCGAAAATCCGATCGCGAAGATCGCAAGGCAGATCGACCAGAACTGCCCGGCGGCGAACGGGTAGATCGCGAGCGACGCGGCGCTGAACAGCAGTAGCACCGCGGCGCTCGGCATCAGTGCGCGATCGGCGAACTTCGGGACGATGAGGTTGCCCGCGGTCATCCCCGCGCCGAAGATCGCGAGCGCGACCGGGATCATCGTATCGGGCACGCGCGTCACTTCGAGCAGAGTCGAGGCGACATAGGTATAGACGCAGAACAGCCCGCCAAAGCCGATAGCGCTGATCCCGAGCGTCAGCCAGACCTGGCCGTTGGCGAGCGCGCCGAGTTCGCGCAGCGGGCTCGCGTCGTGCGCGGGACGATCGCGCGGGGCAAACCACCAGACCAGCGCCATCGTCAGCGCCGCAAGCGCCGCGACCACGCCGAACCCCCAGCGCCAGCCGATCGCCTGCCCCATCCAGTTGGCGAGCGGCACGCCGATCACGGTGGCGATGGTCAGCCCGAGCAGCACGCGGCCTACGGCCTGCGAGCGCTTGTTGTCGGGCACCAGCGACGCAGCGACGAGCGCGGCGACGCCGAAATAGGCGCCATGCGGCAGGCCGGAGAGGAAGCGGAAGGCGAGCATCCATTCGTAGGTCGGCGCGAGCGCGCTCAGGCCGTTGAACAGCCCGAATGCCGCCATCAGCACGATCAGCAGCGTCCGCCGCGCGATCTTTGCCCCGAGCACCGCGAGCAACGGCGCGCCGACCACCACGCCGAGCGCATAGGCACTGATGACGTGGCCCGCCGTCGGCTCGTCGATGCCAAGGCCCTTGGCGAAATAGGGCACCAGGCTCATCGTCGCGAATTCGGTGGTGCCGATCGCGAAGCCGCCCATCGCCAACGCGAAATGGACGAGCGCGACGGGCGTGGTGCGAGGGGCGGCGGCTTGCATTCCCGCCAAGTGGCTATGCTGCACCGCAGCGTCAACCATGCGCGGCTGCACATACGAATGCAGCCGGTGCAAGTTGGTCGTCAGGACGTGATGCGCAGGCTGAAGCGCAGCGTGCGGGGCGCTCCGGGGAAGATCCACATCGGGCTGTACGAGCTTTGCGCATAGTGCGCGTCGAACAGATTGTCGGCCTCGGCGCGCAGGCTGACCTGGCGCGACAGGGCATATTCGACCGCCGCCTTGGCCTTCACATAGGCAGGCAGCACCAGCCCGCTGCCGTCGATCGCCCCGGCGCGGTCGCCCATATAGGCCAGCCCGGCGCTGAGCGAGAAACCGCGGGCATCGGCATCGAGGAAGCGGCCGAGCGCGAAGATCGAGCCCGAATGGTGCGGCACGTTGAGTACGCGATCGGTGGCGAAGGCGTCGTCGTCGGCGCGGGCATGCGTCCAGGCATAGTTGGCGACGAGCTGCCAGCGCGAATCGAGCTTGAGCGAGCCATCGAATTCGATGCCGTGTGCGCGCAGGCTGCCGATCGGAGCAAGGAAGTTCGAATCGGTTGGGTCGTTGGTGAGGATGCCCCGCTTGCGGATGTCGAACCAGGTGACGGCGACATCGATTCCGCGCCACGCGCCGCTGGCGCCGAGCTCATAGCCCTTGGCAGTCTCGGGCGCGAAGCCGGTGCCGAAGCGATCGGTGCCCGAATTGAGCACGAAGCTCTCGCCCCAGGCCGCGTGGAGCGCAATGGCGTCTGCGACCTTGTAGCGGCCGGCGAGGCGGAACTGGACCGGATCGTCGATCGTCCGCCCGATCGCGCCGGTTCGGTTGTTGCGGATCTGCTGGCGATAGGCGTCGTAGCGAACGCCGCCGGTGAGCGTCAGCCGGTCGGTCGCCTCCCACATGTCCTGCGCGTAGAGCGTGCCCGACCAGCGCTTCTCGTGATTGTCGGTGAAGGGGCGGAGTACCGGCGGGACCGCGCCGTAGACGGGATTGAGTACGTCGATCGCATAGGAGTTCGCGGCGCTGGGATTCACGCGCATCCAGCGCTCGGCATAATCGAGCAGATAGCCCTTGGCGCCGATGCTGACGCGATGCGCGCCGATCCGGCCGGCCAGTTCGATTCGCGCGGAAAGATCGTCGACGACGAAATCGCGCGAGCGGCGCTGGCGCCACAGCGCATTGCCGACGAGGCGCGACTGATCCGAGGAAAAGCCCCTAAGCGAGCCGGTACGCCAGGCGACGCCGCCGTTCAGCGACCAGTCGCCGCCGACGTCGGCGAGCGCGGTGAGCTGGTGGCGCTGGTTGCGGAAGCGGGTGATCCCGTCGCCGGGTTCGCCATAGAAATTGCTGCGCGGCACGGCATTGGCATCGCCGTTCAGCGCGGGGACGCCGCGATCGAAGGGTGCATCGAAGCGGGTGATCTCGCCGATATAGGTGAAGCGCAGCCCGGCGTGCGGCTCCCAGGTGAGCGAGGGCGCGACGGTGCGGCGCTTGAGTGAGACGGTGTCGCGCCAGCCGTCGCTGTCTTCGGCGGCGACCACCAGGCGTGCGGCAAGGGTGGAGGATAGCGGGGCAGTGGCGTCGAGTTCGACGCGCCTGGTATCGAACGAGCCGTAGGTGAAGGTGGCGCTGGCGGCGGGGTCGAACTTGGGCGTCTTCGAGACGATGTTGACGCGTCCGCCCGGATCGACATCGCCGAACAGCGCGCCGGCGGGCCCCTTGAGCAGCTCGATCCGCTCGACCGTGGCGGGATCGCGCGGCGGCGCCATGCCGCGATTGGCGAGGAAGCCGTCGACATAATATTCGGCGCCGCCGTCGGGGGTGCCGAGAAAGCCGCGGATCGCGAAATTGTCGAGCATGCCGCCGCGATTGTTCTGGCTGCTCACCCCGCTGACCAGTTCGAGCGCATCGCCGAGTCGATAGGCGCCCGCCGCAATGAGCAGGTCGCGCTCGATTGAGCGGCTCGATTGCGACATCCGCTCGGTAACCGGCCCCGAGGACAAAGTGGGATCGCCGGCAGTCTCGCGCGTACCGAGGACTACGATCTCCTGTTCGGTATCGGATTCGGGGTGATCGCTTGGATCGGCGATGGCCGGGAGCGCGCCGATCAGGAGAGGAAACAGTGCCGCCGCGGTCAGTCGATCGAACAAGAGGGTGCTCATATGTGATGATGTATCATTTCCTCTTGTGCGGTGCGGTATTCGCTGTCAACCCTGTGGCGATGTCAGCGTGGGCGGTGCTCGGTGCCCTCGCCAGTCGTGATGAAGATGCAGTCGGCTTGGTCGCCGGGCGCGACATCGGCGGTGTGCCAGACGCCGGGCGGGTTGATCGCGTAGTCGCCGGGGCCGATCTCGACATGTTCGATGCGACCGTCCGGGAATTGCTGGATCAGCGTGGTGCGACCGACGACGCAGAGCACCACTTCGGCGCCGGCGGGGTGCATCTCCCAGCTCGTCCAGCTGGCGTCGAAGGCATAGCGCGTGACCAGCCGGCCCTCGGTGCCGTCGGCGGCGTGGCGCGCGGCATAGTCCTCGAACCAGTCCGGGCCGGTGAGCGGCGGCTCGACCAGCGCGGTGGCGCCGCGGCCGAGATGGATCGGGTGAGTGGCGAGTTGGGGCATCATGGCGCTCCAGGCATTCGATCGGGCGATGGGTATCTCCCGGGGAAATACGATCTGCCCGCAGGATAGCTGCCGTGCATCGCGAGGCGGGTCAACCTCGCCGCGCCGGTCGCCGCCTAGATACCCAGCCACGCGAGCGGCGGGGGCAAGGCATCGGCCGAATAATCGACCTGGAGCACGCGGCGGTGCCGCGCGCCCGAGGCGGCGGCGGAGGCGTGGACGATCGGCGTCGCGTAGAGCCAGACGTCGCCCGCTTCGGCCAGGCATATAGCCACGCCGCAGCGCTCGACCACGCCGGCCAGGTCGGGCTCGGCGATGCGGCCCAGCCGATGCGAGCCGGGCGCGATCAGCAGCGGGGCATTGTCTTCGGGGACGGGATCGAGATGGATGCGCAGCGTCCGCATGCGTTCGATGAGGCTGAAGGGCGGCTCGACATGCGGCATGCCCTGCTTGATCGACCAGGCGCCGAAGCCCCGCGCTTCGGCGCGTGCCTGCACGGCGATCGTGCGGTCCTGGTGCCAGCCCAGCGCCCAGTTCGCCGCGGCGCTCTTGTCGAACAGGATCGTGCGGACCGGGCGCATTGCCGGTCCGGCGAGCGTACCCAGCGCGTCGGCCGCGAGCAACTGGGCCAGCCCGGGCACGCCGTGCAGCCGCACCCCCGCGCGATCCGCCGGGACGGCTGCGGCGACCCGCTCCAGCGCATCAAGAAAAGGGGCGGCCGCACCGGGAAGGTGCGCCGCCCCATGTTCGTCGAGGTTCAAGCGAGCCTCAGAGCTTTTCGGTCAGCTCCGGGACGAGCTTGAACAGGTCGCCGACCAGGCCGATGTCGGCGACCTGGAAGATCGGGGCGTCCTCATCCTTGTTGATCGCGATGATCGTCTTCGAATCCTTCATGCCCGCCAGATGCTGGATCGCGCCCGAGATGCCGACCGCGACATAGACTTCGGGGGCGACGATCTTGCCGGTCTGGCCGACCTGATAGTCGTTGGGGGCGTAGCCGGCGTCGACGGCGGCGCGCGACGCGCCGACCGCGGCACCGAGCTTGTCGGCGAGCGGATCGATCAGCGCGTGGAACTGCTCTTCCGAGCCGAGCGCGCGACCGCCCGAGACGATCACCTTGGCGCTGGTCAACTCGGGACGCGTCGATTCGGCGATCTCGGCGCCCACGAAGGTCGAGAGACCCGTGTCGCCCGCACCCGACACCGCTTCGACCGTGCCGGTGCCGCCGCTGGTCGCGGCCTTTTCGAAGGCGGTGCCGCGCACGGTGATCACCAGCTTCTTGTCGCTGGTCTGCACCGTGGCGATCGCATTGCCGGCATAGATCGGGCGCGTGAAGGTGTCGGGCCCCTCGACCGAGAGGATGTCCGAGATCTGCATCACGTCGATCAGCGCCGCGACGCGGGGCGCAATGTTCTTGCCGGTCGTGGTCGCCGGGAAGAGCACGGCATCGTGCGATTCCATCAGCGAGACGATCAGCGGCGCGACATTTTCGGCGAGCGCATGTTCGTATGCTGCGTCATCGGCGAGATGGACCTTGCCGACGCCGGCGATCTTGGCGGCTTCGTCGGCCACGCCCTGGGCGCCCTTGCCCGCGACGAGGAGATGGACCTCGCCGAGCTTCGACGCGGCGGTGACGGCGGCGAGCGTCGCATCCTTGACGGCGCTGTTGTCGTGTTCGACCCAAACCAGAGTCTTCATTTCGCGACTCCCATACCCTTGAGCTTTTCGACCAGTTCGTCGACCGAGCCGACCTTGATCCCCGCCTGGCGCTTGCCGGGCTCGACGACCTTGAGGGTCTTGAGCCGCGGCGCGGCATCGACGCCATAATCGGCGATCGTCTTCTTCGCGATCGGCTTGGTCTTGGCCTTCATGATGTTGGGCAAGGTGGCGTAGCGCGGCTCGTTGAGGCGCAGATCGGTGGTGACGATCGCGGGAAGCTTGAGATCGACCGTCTCGAGCCCGCCATCGACTTCGCGGGTGACCTTGACGCGCTCGCCATCGAGCTCGACCTTCGACGCGAAGGTGCCCTGCGCCCAGCCGAGCAATGCCGCGAGCATCTGGCCGGTCTGGTTCGAATCGTCGTCGATCGCCTGCTTGCCGAGGATGACGAGCGAGGGGCTCTCTTCTTCGACGACCTTGGCGAGCAGCTTGGCGACGCCGAGCGGCTCGACTTCATCCTCGGTGGTGATCAGGATGCCGCGATCGGCGCCCATCGCGCGCGCGGTGAGCAGCACATCGGTCTCGGCCTTGGGCACGCCGATCGTCACGACGACGACTTCGGTGGCGGTGCCCTTTTCCTTCAAGCGGACCGCTTCCTCGATCGCGATCTCGTCGAACGGGTTCATGCTCATCTTGACGTTGGCGAGGTCGACCCCCGTCCCGTCCGCCTTCACGCGGGGCTTCACGTTATAGTCAAGCACCCGCTTGACCGGCACCAGCACCTTCATTGCTTCTCTCCCTTGGCTCCTTTCCCGGGGAGGAAGGAACCTGGCTAAAGAACTAACTGACTTACGTTTACGCGAACGTCAACCGACGCGCAAACGGGCGAATTCCTTTATCAATGGCTGGAATGCTTCGGAGGGCGGAAAAGTCTCGAAGCGGTGCGGCGCGCCGGTCCGGGCCCAGGGCAGCGCCTCGGACGCAAACGTCTCGAGGAAAGGCGGCTCGGCCGGCGGCTCGTCGAGCAGCGTGGTGCGGACGTTTACGAAGAAGTCCACGCCTTCAGGCCGAGTGAACATCCAGCTCAGGCAATGGCCGCAGAAAGCGTGCCGCGTCGCGCCGTGGAGGCCGCCGATTACCGGCTCGCCCTTGATCACTTCAAACTGCTCGGTGGGCCAGGCGCCGCTCACCGAATAGGCGCTCGCGGTCATCCGCTGGCAGCCGCGGCAATGGCACGCGCTGGTGAAGATCGGCGCACCGATCACGCGGAAGCGGACCTGCCCGCAACGGCAGCCCCCTTCCGCGCTGTCGGTCGAAAGGGTCACGCCGCCTTCTGGACCTCCGCGACGATCTTCTTCGCCGCGTCGCCCAGATCGTTCGCCGGAACGATGGCGAGACCCGAATTGGCGAGGATTTCCTTGCCCTGCTCGACATTGGTGCCTTCGAGGCGGACGACGAGCGGCACCTGGAGGTTCACTTCCTTCGCCGCGGCGACAATGCCCTCGGCGATGATGTCGCAGCGCATGATGCCGCCGAAGATGTTGACGAGGATGCCCTTAACGTTCGGATCCTTGAGGATGATCTTGAACGCCGCGGTGACCTTCTCCTTGTTGGCGCCGCCGCCGACGTCGAGGAAGTTCGCGGGGAACATGCCATTGAGCTTGATGATGTCCATCGTCGCCATGGCGAGGCCGGCGCCATTGACCATGCAGCCGATGTCGCCGTCGAGCTTGATATAGGCGAGGTCGTACTTCGACGCTTCGAGCTCGGCGGGATCTTCCTCCGACTCGTCGCGCAGCTCGGCGAGATCCTTGTGGCGGAACATCGCATTGCCGTCGAAGCCGACCTTGGCGTCGAGGACGAGGAGGTTGCCCTGCTCGGTCAGCGCCAGCGGATTGACTTCGATCTGCTCGGCATCGGTGCCGAGGAAGGCGGCGTAGAGCGACGACGCGACCTTGGCGGCCTGCTTAGCCTGATCGCCCTTGAGCCCGAGCGCATTGGCGACGGCGCGGCCGTGGTGCGGCTGGAAACCGGTCGCGGGATCGACGGCGAAGGTGTGGATCTTCTCGGGCGTCGAATGCGCGACTTCCTCGATGTCCATGCCGCCCTCGGTCGAGACGACGAAGGCGACGCGGCCGGTGGCGCGATCGACGAGCAGCGCGAGGTAAAATTCCTTGGCGATGTCGGCGCCGTCGGTGATGTACAGGCGGTTGACCTGCTTGCCGGCGTCGCCGGTCTGGATCGTCACCAGCGTGTTGCCGAGCATGTCCTTGGCGTGCGCTTCGACTTCGTCGAGGCTGAAGGCGAGGCGAACGCCGCCCTTGGCATCGGGGCCGAGCTCCTTGAACTTGCCCTTGCCGCGGCCGCCGGCATGGATCTGCGACTTGACGACATAGAGCGGCCCGGGGAGCTGCTTCGCGGCGGCGACGGCCTCTTCGACGGTGAAGGCGGCGTGGCCCGCGGCGATCGGCGCGCCGAACTTGGCGAGCAATTCCTTGGCCTGATATTCGTGGATGTTCATGGACGCGCCCTCATCTGGCTGGCGGGATCGAGTTTGCGGAGGCCTTAAGCACGGTGCGGCGGGGAATCCAAATCTTTTCGGTTCAAATGCGATTGCGAGGTAATTGCAATAATTTGTAGAGGCTGGGGTATGTTGGTGCATTTCTTCCCAAACCGCGGAGCAATTGATCGCGCGCAACTTATCTAGGCCGGTATGGCGGGCTATATGCACGCTATGAGTCCCTGGTTCGGCACCCTGCTGTTTCTCGTCACCGTCGCCGGAATGGAGCTGTTCGCCTATGCCGCGCATCGCTGGGTGATGCATGGCCCAGGCTGGTTCCTCCACGAGAGCCATCATCGGGCGCGCAGCGGGGCGTTCGAGCTCAACGACCTCTATGCCGTGATCTTCGCGGTCCCTTCCTTCGTGCTGCTGCTCGGCGGGGTCCAGCTCGGCTGGTGGCCGGGATTTGCCTGGATCGGCGCAGGGATCGCCGCCTATGGCGCGATCTATTTCGGGTTTCACGACGTCATCGTGCACAAGCGGCTGCCGCATCGCTATGTCGCCCGCTCGCGCTATATGAAGCGGATCGTCCAGGCGCACCGGCTGCACCACGCAGTCGTATCGAAGCACGGCACGGTGAGCTTCGGCTTCCTCTGGGCGCCGCCCGCCGACACGCTCAAGCGCCAGCTCAAATCGCGCGGCGGACTGATCCGGGTTAGTACCGACCCGGATTGACGCGCTCGCGCCCCAGGCACACATTTACGTCATGGAGCAGCTCAACCTGTCCGAGTCCGAGTGGCGCAGGCGCCTGTCCCCCGAACAATATCATGTGCTGCGCGAAGCGGGTACAGAGCGCGCCTTTTCGGGGCGATACAACGACAACAAGGCCGACGGCGTCTATGCCTGCGCGGCGTGCAAGCTCGAGCTGTTCGACAGCGCCGACAAATATGATTCGGGATCGGGCTGGCCGAGCTTCACCCGGCCGATCGCGCCCGATCATGTCGTCGAGCATGCCGATGTCAGCCACGGCATGCGCCGCGTCGAAGTGCGCTGCGCGCGCTGCGACGGGCATCTCGGCCATGTCTTTCCCGACGGGCCGCCCCCCAATGGGCAGCGATACTGCATGAACTCGGTGAGCCTCGACTTCCGTTCACGCACCGGCAACGCAAATGGCGCTAGCGCCGCTCCTTCCGGCGGCTGATTCTTGTGAGCCGCGGCTTTAGGGCTTAACCACCGCTTCCGATGGCTTCGAAGAAACCGCAATCCGCTCGCAAATCCTGGTGGCGCACCGGCCGGGCGTGGAAGAAGATCGCGCTGTGGACGCTGATCAGCGGCGTCACGGTGGGATTGCTCGCGGTGATCGCGCTGCTCATCGCGGTGTATTCGACGCGGTCATCGCTGCCGAGTTACGACGAACTCAAATCCTCGCCCAACGGGCAGATGATCCGCGTCCATGCCGCCGACGGCACCGTGCTGGTCTCGCTCGGGCCGAGCTATGGCGAGTGGATCAAGTACGACCAGATCCCGCAGGCGATGAAGGACGCGATCATCGCTGTCGAGGATCGGCGGTTCGAATCGCATTGGGGCGTCGATCCGGTGGGCATCGCGCGCATGCTGTGGCGCGCGAAGGAGCTCCACGACCAGGGGCGCCGCCTCCAGGGCGCGTCGACGATCACCCAGCAGGTCGCGCGGACGATCTTCCTGTCGAACAAATACGATGTCGGGCGCAAAGTCCGCGAGGGCGTGCTTGCGCTCGCGCTCGAGCGCAAATTCTCGAAGGAGCAGATCCTCGAGCTCTATCTCAACAAGGTCTATTTCGGCGGCGGCGCGTATGGGATCGACGCGGCGAGCCGGAAGTTCTTCGGCCATCCGGCGACCAGCCTGACCCTTGCCGAGTCGGCGGTCATCGCCGGGCTGGTCAAGGCGCCGTCGCATTATTCGCCCACGGCCGACGCCGAGGCCGCGGTGAGCCGCGCCAGCGTGGTGATCGACCTGATGGCCGAGACCGGCAAGATCAGCCGCGCCACCGCGGCGGCGACCGATCCGCGCAGCGTCAAGCTCGCCCCCGAGCCCAAGCAGAACAGCGTTCGCTATTTCACCGACTGGGCGCTGCCCCAGCTCGAGATGCTGATCGACGAGAGCGAGGCGCCGCTGGAAGTGTGGACCACGCTCGACCTGGGCATGCAGCGTGCCGCCGACGAAGCGATACGCAAGAATGCGCCGGGCAACGCGCAGGGCGCGCTGATCAGCCTCGACCGCGACGGCGCGGTGCGCGCAATGGTCGGCGGCAAGGATTATGTCGCTTCCATCTACAACCGCGCCACCCAGGCGACGCGCCAGCCGGGATCGGCGTTCAAGCTGTTCGTCTATCTCGCCGCGCTCGAGGCCGGGCATAAGCTCGACGACACCGTGGTCGACGAGCCGGTGACGATCAACGGCTGGACGCCGCGCAACAATTCGGGGCGCAATTCGGGCAATGTCTCGCTGCGCACCGCCTTTGCCTATTCGCTCAACACGATCGCGGCGAAGCTGGGCCAGGAAGTCGGGTTCGGCACGGTGGCGAGCATGGCGCGGCGCTTCGGCATCACCACGCCGATCAACACCCAGCCGGCGATGGTGCTCGGCACCTCGAACGTGCGGCTGATCGACATGACCCGCGCCTTCGCTTCGGTGGGGCAGAAGGGCGTGGCGGTCACGCCCTATGGCATCACCCGCGTCACCGCGAACGGCAACGTCATCTACCAGCACGAAGTCGATACCAGCCATGTGCTGGTCGCGCCCTATGTCGCGGCGCAGATGACCGACCTGCTCCAGACCGCGGTCGCCACCGGCAGCGGCAAGGCGGCGCAGATCGGCCGCCCGGTGGCGGGCAAGACGGGGACGACCACGGCGAACAAGGATGGCTGGTTCGTCGGCTTCTCGAGCGGGCTCACCACCGGCGTGTGGATGGGCCGCGACGACGCCAAGGTGGTGCCCGGGCTGCAGGGCGGCACCGCGCCGGCGCGTGCGTTCGCCGCGTTCATGGGCAAGGCGGTGGCCAATCGCCCGGTCGAGCAGTTCGAGACGCAGGTGACGCTGCCCGAATGGCAGCTCGAGCCCGAGGACAACGCTTATTATGCCGAGCCCGACAACGGGATGTTCGTCGATGCCGACGGCAATCCGCTGCCCGAGGAGCGCCAGCCGCGCAGCGATGGCGCCCAGGGGCAGGAGGAGCAGCTCGACGAGGACTGGATCGAGCGGATGACCGGCAACCGGCCGCCGGCGCCGCAGCCCGAAACGGGGCGCACCCCGCCGCTTCGCGAGGGTCCGCGCCAGCCGCAGACGCCCCGTCCGCAGCCCCAGCAGGAGCGGGGGCGAGAAGCTCCAGAAGGTTTCTAGACTAGACGGTTGCCCCCCGACCCACCCAATGCAGCGCCGCGCCGTTGCGGCGCAGCCATGCGCGTGCGGGGGTGGGATCGGCTTCGAACAGCGTCTCGACCAGCCGGTGGAACGCGGGTGAGTGGTTCATGTGGATGCGGTGCGCGACTTCGTGCGCGACGGTGGCGCGACGGACGAAATCCGGGGCGAGGATCAATCGCCAGCTATAGCGGATCGCGCCCGACGCGGCGCAGCTTCCCCAGCGGCCCTTGGGATCGCCGATCGACACGCGCGTGACGCTCACCCCGGCCCGGCCCGCATATTCGGCAGTCTCAGCGCTCAGCACGCGCAGCGCCTCGCCGCGCAGCCAGCGCTCGACCCGGCGTTCGAGCCCCTCGTCCGGGCCGCCGCATAGGAGCTGGTCGCCGTCCAGCCGCGGGGTGCGGGGGGCACCCGGCACGCTGACGATCTCGATCTCCCGCCCGGCAAAAGGAATGTGCGCGCCGGGCGCGAGCGGCTGGGTCTCGGGAAGGCGCGCCTGCTGGTTGGCGATCCAGCCCTGGTGCTCCTGCGCCCAGGCGAGACCTTTCTTGAGCGAGGCTCGAGGCGGCAGGGTCAGCCGCACTTGGCCGTTACGAGGATCGACGGCGAGGCGCATCCGGCGTGCACGGGGGTTGCGGACGACTTCGATCGCCGCGCCGCTCAAAGCTCGCGGTCCACCATATGGTTCTCGAAATCGCCGGCATCGTCCTCCGAGATCGTCCAACCCCGCGTCGATTGCCCCGCCGCGTGGACCGATTCGGGATCGCCGCTCACCAGATAATGCCAGTCGGGCAGCGGCTTGTCCTCGGCGCGCAGCCGATAGGCGCAGGTCGAGGGCAACCATTCGATTCCGGCGACATTGTTGGCATTCAGCCGGACGCATTCGCTGACATAGGCGTGGCGATGGCGATAGTCGCTGCACCGGCCCATCCGCCGATCGAGCAGCCGGCACGCGACGTTGGTCGCGTGGAGCTCGCCTGTCTCCTCGTCCTCGAGTTTATGCACGCAGCATTTGCCGCAGCCGTCGCACAGCGCCTCCCATTGCGCGCGGTCGAGCTTGGCGAGCGGGGTATCCTCCCAGAAGCGGCCGCTGCTCATCGCACCCAATGCCGTACTTGCTCGGCGATCGCCGCGCCTTCCTGGTCGATCGGCAGCGACGCGATCGGCTCGCCCTTGGGGCCCATCAGAAAGGCGACGGCGAGGTGATCGACCATATAGCCGCCTCCGGGACCGGGCGGCTGCTTCTTGTAATAGACCGCATAGCTCTTGGCGACGTCGGCAATCGCCTTGGGGCTGCCGGTGAGCCCGACCGTGCGCGGATAAAAGTTCGCGACGAACTGTCGGATCGCCGCCGGCGTGTCGCGCTCGGGATCGACGGTGATGAAGATCGGCACGACCTTGGCCGCGGTGCGCGGCGCCTCCTTGTCGAGCTGACGCATCGCCTGGGCGATCTTCGCCATGTCGGTGGGGCAGACATCGGGACAATAGGTGTAACCGAAATAGACGATCCGGTACTTGCCAGCGAAATCGGTGTCGCGCACGGTCTTGCCGTTCTGGTCGGTGAGCGCGAACGTCCCGCCGATCCGCGCGCCGGCAAGCGGCGGCTCGCCGGTCGTACCGGTACCGCAGGCCGCGAGCGGGAGGAGCAAAGCGAGGGCTGGAAACAACCTGTACATGGCGCGCTCAGCCATGATCTGTTAGGCGAAGCGTTGCAAGAACGGGTTCAGTCCAAAGGTTTGCCGCATCATGGGTTTTCGTGTTTTCCGCGTCGCCACCATCGCCGCAATGGCGCTCACCACCACGCCCGCCGCCGCGCAGCAATTCTCGGACAGTTATGAGTTTCTCAAAGCCGTGCGCGGGTCGGACGGCGCCAAGCTCAACAAGTTCCTGCTCGACCGGTCGCTGCGCATCGTCAATTCGAAGGATCGCGGCACCGGTGAGGGCGCGCTGCACATCGTCACGCAGCGTTCCGACGCGCTGTATCTGCGCGCGCTGCTCCAGGCCGATGACATCAATCCCAATCTGCAGGACAATCGCGGCAACACCGCGCTGATCGTCGCGATCGAGCAGAATTGGAGCGAGGGCGTCAAGATCCTGATCAAGTATCGCGCCAATGTGAACCTCGCCAATAACGGCGGCGAGACTCCGCTGATCCGCGCGGTGCAGATGCACAATGTCGACATCGTCCGCCAGTTGCTCGACGCCAAGGCCGATCCGGACCGCGCCGATTATGGCAGCGGCAAGTCGGCGCGCGACTATGCCGAGGAAGGCCGCCGCTGGCCGGCGATCGCCAAGCTGATCGCGGACACCCCCAAGGGCGGCAAGAAGGCCGGCGCTGTCGGGCCGTAAGTCTCCCCTCCCTGAAAGGGAGGGGGCGGGGGTGGGTGCGCGCGTCTGCGCGCTCCAAAGGAATCATCGCAAGCACCAGAGCGCCTCGCAGGGCATCGAGCCCTGCTCGCCGCTAAACCCACCCCTAACCCCTCCCTTTCAGGGAGGGGAATAGAGCATCAAAACATCTGCTCGGCCTCGGGATCGAGCAGGTGGGTCACGCGCCGCGCCGCGCGCCTGGCAAAGGCCAAAGTGCATTTCTTCCGCGTCGCGCTCGCGAGCGGTACCGTCGCCGCTTCGCGGATCACAGCGGCGTCATAGCGATCGGCAACGATCAGTCCGGCACGGACAGGCAGGAAGCCCTCCTGCTCGAACGGCCGGCAATCGAATCCCTGGGGGACTGCCCAGAAGAAGCGGTCGCAATGCGCGAGATAGTCGGTCCATTTGCCGTCGCCGAGCAGATCCGCACGCGACACCTTGATCTCGACGATGACGATGTTGCCGCGCGCATCAAGCCCCATCAGGTCGGCGCGGCGGCCGCCCTCGAGCGGCACTTCGGCGATCGCCGCGATATCGTGGCGGAGCAGCATCCGCGTCACGCCGCGCGCGACTTCGCTCGCCACGATCGGTGCGTCGGATGGCAAAACGGCCGGGGAAGTCATCCCCGGCTGTTAGAACATTTGACGAACAGGGGAAAGCCCCCGTTGCGTATCAGCGATAGAAGACGTGGTTGCCGACCGTGGCGACGCGCGGACGGTTCCAGCTGGGCTTCACGTAGCGCGCATGGAAATAGAGCGCGTCGTCGGCCGGACTTTCCCACAGGTCCTTCTGCGCGACCTTGGCCACGGCGAGCGCCTTGCGCCATTGCGCGTTGGCCGGCGGACTGGGGAGCTTGCCGCCGCGGACGAACGAGAACTGGCCGCGCTGGGTGATCACCGAGCAGATCGACTTGGGGAAGCGGCCCGACTGGGTGCGATTGATGATGACGTCGGCGACGGCGAGCTGGCCGGCAAGCGGCTCGCTCTTCGACTCGTAATAGACGCCGACCGCGAGGCAGTTGAGCTCGGCATCGGTATCGGCGCCACCCTCATGCGCGGCTACCGCAGCAGAGAGCGTCGCGAAATCCTGGTCTTCCTGGAGCGCCGCCTGGGGCAGCGGCTGAACGATCTCGCCATCCTGCTTGAGGACCGGCTGCGCCGTAATCGCAGGCGCGGGAACCACATGGTGTTCCTGGGTGTTGATTGCCTGAACCGGCGCGTCCTGCGCGGTCAGGTCGATATCGAGCGTGGCAGCATTCGCTAGTGCGCCAGCGCAAAAAGTCACAGCCGCGAAAGTCGCGGCGCGTGGCATGAACTTCATCAAACTTCGATACTATGCGGTGGTGTGCAGCCAGCCCCGGGATACCTGTGGAGCTGCCGGACGTCCCCCCGACTGCGTAACCGACGGCTTCACACCCCGACCGGCACAACGCTATTGAACGTGTGCCGCCCATGCCCCTTACGCGCGGGTAAAGTCAACAAAGGTTGAATGTTTCAGCGGTGAAGCGTTCGGCGTCTGCGATATCCAGCTCGACGACCCACAGATCCGCGTCAAACCCGCGGCGACGCTGCCAATAGGCGCTGACCGCCGCCTCATCCCCCATATCTTGCGGACCCGAAGCGATCAGCGCCGGGACGCCTTCGGGCCCCAGGCCGCGCTCGAAGAAGCGGGGGTTGGTGCCTTTGTGATACGTCAGGACCAGGATTCCGCCCGCCGTTGCGTCGCCCTTGGCGAGCACCATCGCCGATCCGCCGGCCTGGTTCACCCGGCGCACCAAGGCACTCACCAGCACCGCGCTGGTCAGCCGCGGCGTCATTCGGGGGCATAGCCCGGAAGCGAGGCGAGCGGGATGCGCGAGCGCATGAACGTGCCAGTGCCGCGCGCTGCTTCCTCGCCGCTCGCGTCGATCAGCCGCGCCTCGGCGACAAACACCCGGCGCTGGCCGTTCACCCAGCGTCCCTCGGCGATCACCGGGCCCTCGCCCAAGGGCTTGGTGAACAGCAGGTTGAACGCCGTCGTCAGCAGGAATCGATCGGTGACCAGGCTGTTGGCGGCGTAGAAGGCGGCATCGTCGAGCATCTTGAAATAGCTCGTCCCGTGGACCGCGCCGGCGGCGTGGAAGTAGCGCGAGTCGACATGGAAGCGGATCCGCGCGACGCCGCCCTCGGCGATCTCGAGCGTGGATTCGAACAGCCGGTTGATCGGCGCGGCGGCATAGAGCGATTCGAGCGCGCGGAAATGCGCCTCGGCACCGCGCGGCGCGCCGGGAGCCTCAGGCGGCGTCACGCGTCTCCACGCCGGCGAGCAGCGCGAACAATGCGTCGGTCGAACCCGCGCCGCGCAGCTTGGCGGCGAAATTGCGGTCGCGCAGTTTCCGCGACACGCAGGCGAGCGCCTTGAGATGCTCGGCCCCTGCGCCGGTGGGCGAGAGCAGCATGAACACCAGATCGACCGGCAGATCATCGACCGCGGCGAAATCGACCGGCTGGGCGAGCCGGACGAACACGCCGACGACATGGCGCAGCCCATCGAGCTTGGCGTGCGGGATCGCGATCCCCGAGCCGAACCCGGTAGAGCCGAGCTTCTCGCGTGCGGCCAGGCATTCGGTGACCAGCTTTGCATCGAGGTCATAGGCGTTCGCCGCTGCGGCACCGAGCTGCTGGAACAGGGTCTTCTTGTTTGCCGCAGCCATCCCGGCGAGCACCGCCTCGGGCGTCAGCAAATCGCTGAGTTCGGTCATCGATCGTCCAAATAGTCAGCCCCCGCCGACGCGCTCCCTTTAGGCTTCGCGCTTCCCGTCCGCAACGACGAAGCGGCGCGCCGGCCAGGCCCGCGCGCCGCCTCGGTTCGTACGAATGGCCGCGTCAGGTGCGGTTGGGCTCGACCCAGCCGATCGTGCCGTCACCGCGGCGATAGACCATGTTGTGCGTGCCGGTGGCAGTGTTGCGGAACAGCAGCGCATTGGTGTGCCGCAAGTCGAGCATCATCACCGCGTCGGACACCGTCGCCTCGGGCACATCGACGCGCGTCTCTGCAATGATCAGCGGCGCCTCGGCAGGCTCTTCCTCTTCTGCGCTCTCCTGGAACAGCGTGTAGCCGGCATCGTACGCACCGTTCTCGGCAAGCGCGATCACGGCGCCGTTCTGGCGGTCCTTCAGCCGGCTGGTGTAGCGGCGAAGCTGCTTGTCGATACGATCGGCGGCACCGTCGAACGCACCGTTCGCCTCCATGCCGGTGTTGGATGCCTTGAGCACCAGCCCCTGCATCACGTGCATCACGATGTCGCAGGTGAAGCCGTTATCGTGCGGCCCCTTGCCGAAGGTGGTCTGCGCCGAGATCGAGCGCGAGAAATATTTGTCGGCGATACCCTGGAGCCGTTCGGTGACGAGCATCTTCAGCGCGTCGCCGGTTTCGACCTGATGGCCAGAGACTCGGATATCCATGACTTTACCTCCGCTTCAAAATGAGGTCGCTCCGTCGCGGGCCCTAGGGTCGCATCCCTTCATCCGGATGCGGCCAGGGTCCAGAGCGGATCCTCCAACCCTTGGACAAAGGCTGCGTGGCGCTCAAGTTCCACGGCCGATGCCGCAAAATGCCGCGCGGGCCGCACATGGACCCGAGTCGGCGCCTCGGCCGGGGTCTCGCGCATCACCGGCGCATCGACCGCGAGCCCGAGCGTGATCTGGCGTCCGCCGGTCAGCTCGACATAGACCTGGGCCAGCAGCTGCGCGTCGAGCAACGCGCCATGGAGCGTGCGCGCGCTGAGATCGATACCGTAGCGGCTGCACAGCGCGTCGAGCGTGTGCTTGGCGCCGGGATGCTTCACGCGTGCGATGGCGAGCGTGTCGACCATCCGCGTGGTGCAGATCGCCGGCCGGCCGCAGCGGCCGAGCTCGCCGTTGAGGAACGAGAAATCGAACCCGGCATTGTGCGCGACGAGCGGGCAATCGCCGAGAAACTCGATGATATCCTCGACCACGTCGTGGAAAAGCGGCTTGTCGGAAAGGAAGCGCGCGCTCAGCCCGTGGACGCGTTCGGCCTCGGCCGGCATGTCGCGCTGCGGGTTGATATAATGGTGAAGGTTGCGGCCCGTAGGCACGCGATTGACCAGCTCGATACAGCCGATCTCGACCAGCCGGTCTCCGCCCGCGAAGCTGAGCCCCGTCGTTTCGGTATCGAACACGATTTCGCGCATGCCGCCTTATCCTCCTGCCGGATCGACTAGGCAAGTGAGGACCGCGCGCACCTGTCGCCGCGTCTCCTCGAGCAGGGTATCGGTGGCGATCACGAAATCGGCGCGGGCGCGCTTTTCGGCATCGGGGAGCTGGCGCACGAGGATCGCCTCAAATCGCTCGACGCTCATTCCCGGACGCCCGAGCACGCGCGCGCGCTGGACATCAGGTGGGGCCGAGACGACGACGACCTTGTCGACGCCCGCCCAGCCGCCGGCTTCGAACAGCAAGGGCACGTCGAGCACCACCACCGGCGCACGCGCATGGGCGGCGAGAAACGCATCGCGCTCGGCGGCAACGGCGGGGTGGACAATCGCTTCGAGCCGGCAGAAGGCGGCATCGTCGCCGAACACCGCTTCGCGCAGCGCGGTGCGGTTCACGCCCTGCGCGCCGGTCGTATCGGGAAAAGCCGCCTCGATCGCCTCGACCAAGGCACCGCCTGGGCCCTGGAGCTGATGAACGGTCTCATCCGCGTCGAACACCGGCACGCCTTCGTCAACGAACATCTGGGCGACGGTCGACTTGCCCATTCCGATCGACCCGGTGAGGCCGACCGTAATCATTTTGCCAGCAAGTCGCGGAGTTCGTCGTCGCGATCGCGCGGGGGCTCGGCGCCGAAGAAGAGTTCGAAGGCGAGCGCGGCTTGGCCCATCAGCATGTCGAGCCCGTCCACCGTATCCAGTTCGCGCGCGCGCGCCTGGGCGAGCAGCGGCGTCTCGAGCGGGGCATAGACGATGTCGTAGACCAATGCGTCCTCGGGGAGCGGCGCCAGATCGAGGTCGAGGGGTGGCTGGCCGGCCATGCCGAGCGCGCTGGCATTGACCAGCAGGTCGGCGGGCGGCAGCGGGCTGCCGAGCGGGATGGCGTCGCCCTTGATTCCCAAGCTTGCCAGCAGCGCCGCGGCCTTGAGCACATTGCGATTGAGGATCGTCACTCGTCCGATCCCGACCTTGGACAACGCGAACAGGATCGCGCGGGCGGCCCCGCCGGCGCCGACCACCACGGCGTGGCGGCCGTCGAGGTCGACCCCCGCGATCGGGGCGTAGAAGCCGCCGACATCGGTGTTGGTGCCGATAAGCGCGCCGTCCTCGGCCCGGATGACGGTGTTGATCGCGCCGATCGAGCCGCGGACGTCGCCGCGATCCTCGACCAGATCGAGCGCCGCCTGCTTGTGCGGGATGGTGATGTTGGTGCCGCGCCACGCCGCATCGCCGCGCTTGGCCTCGAAATAGCGCGCAAGCTGGTCGGGCGTGACATGGGTCGCGCGATACTCGGCATCGATGCCGAGCGCGTTCAACCAAAAGCCGTGGATCAGCGGCGACTTGGAGTGGGCGATCGGATCGCCGATGACTTCGGCATAGGCGCGTGCATCAGGTCTCATGACGTCAGAACGCCTCGTACGCGAAGGTAGTCGAGGATCGGTAGCAGCGGCATGCCAAGGATGGTAAACTGGCTTCCCTCGATCCGGCTGAACAGCTGGACCCCGGGCCCCTCGATGCGAAAGCAGCCGACGCAGCCTGCGATCGCCGGCCATTCCCAGTCGAGGTAGCGCGCGATGAACTCCTCCGAGAGCGGCCGGACGAACAACCGCGCGCGATCGACGTGTCGCCACACCGCACGGCCGCCCTCGGCGACCACTGCGGCCGAATAGATGTCGTGTTGCCGGCCCGACATCGCCCGCAGATGCTCGGCGGCATCGTCGCGGCTCACCGGCTTGTCGAGCAGCGTGCCGTCGTCGAGCGCGACGATCGAATCGCCGCCGAGCACCAGCGCGCCGGGCACCATTCGGGAAACCTTGAGCGCCTTGAGCTCGGCGAGCGCATCGGAAAGGTCGCGTGCGGAAATCCCGCCAGCGATCAGCGATTCCTTGGCCGAGGCTTCGTCGACCTGCGCGGTGACGGCCTCATAGGGCACCTGCGCGGCGTCGAGCATCACCCGGCGCGAGGCGCTTTGGGATGCCAATATGAGATTCATGCGTTTCTCGCCTGGAGTGCGCGCTCGTTGCAGAGCTGGATGATCGCGGCGGCGGTCTCTTCGATCGAGCGGCGGGTGACGTCGATCACCGGCCAGCCATTGTCGGCGAACATGCGCCGGGCAAAGGCGATCTCGCGCTGGACCGAATCCTGGTCGACATAGCTCGTCTCGGTCGCCTGGTTGAGCGACAGCAGCCGGTTGCGACGGATCGCCACCAGTCGATCGGCGCTGGTGGTGAGCCCGACCACGAGTGGATGCTTGAGCGTGTAGAGCTCAGGCGGCGGCGGCGATTCGACGACGATCGGGATGTTCGCGGTCTTGAAGCCGCGATTCGCGAGGTAGATCGACGTCGGCGTCTTGGACGAGCGCGAGACGCCGGCGAGGACGATATCGCACTCTTCCCAATCCTCGGCGCCGATCCCGTCGTCATGCGCCATGGTGAACTGGATCGCATCGACGCGTGCAAAATAGGCGGCGTCGAGCGTGTGCTGGCGGCCAGGACGAGCCTTTGCCTCCTGTCCGAGCAGGTTCGACAGCGCATGGCTCACCGAATCCAGCGGCGCGATCGCCGGAAGGCCGAGCGCGCGGCAACGGCTTTCGAGCGTGCGGCGGACATCGTTGTTGACCAGAGTGAAGATCACCAGACCCGGATTCTGCGCGATCTCCTGGAGGATGCGCTCGAGGTGGGCCTCGCTGCGCACCATCGGCCAGAAATGGCGCAGCGTCTCGACATCGTCGAACTGCGCAAGCGCAGCCTTGGCGATGTTCTCCAGCGTCTCGCCGGTGGAGTCCGAGAGGAGGTGGAGATGGAGCCGCATTCAGGCCGTGGGGGACTCTGTGGAAAACATGGCTGACAGCCGCTAGCGCAACCACGCGCAGCGGCCAAGCGCGCCGAAAACGGGGTTCGGCTCGTGACCTTTCCACAACCCCGTCCCCAGGCCCCGGTTCCGATCCACAACCTGTGGAAAGCGGGGAGATTGTTTCCGAATCGAAGGGCTTTGGCGCGACGCGTAGAGTCAAACTGTGGAAAGCATGCGGGCGATTTCACAGTTCCCGGCTTCCACGCCCCTACTGACTCCAACAACCCTTAGATTCTAAGTCTTATAGATATTGGGTTCGGCTGAATCGGGCAGGCGAGAAGCCGCTGGACGGAGTCCGCGGCGAGCGTGCAGAGGGGTCCCATGCATTCCGCCAGCCCCAAGCCCCTGCTCGCGACCCTCAAGGGAGCGCGCCAGCCGATCCCGCCGATCTGGCTGATGCGCCAGGCCGGGCGCTATCTCCCCGAATATCGCGCGCTGCGGGAAGAAAAGGGCGGCTTCCTCGCGCTGGCGATGGACAGCGATGCCGCGGCCGAGATCACGCTCCAGCCGATTCGCCGCTTCGGGATGGACGGCGCGATCCTGTTCTCCGACATCCTGATCGTGCCGATGGCACTGGGCCAGGATCTGTGGTTCGAGACCGGCGAAGGTCCTCGGCTCGCCCCGAAAGTCCAGGCACGCGACCTGCTGGAAGCCCTTCAGGCGGCGCCTGGGAAGCTCGAACCGGTCTATGGCACCGTGCGTCGCGTCGCGGCGCGATTGCCCCTGGAAACCACTTTCCTGGGCTTTGCGGGCAGTCCCTGGACCGTCGCGACCTATATGATCGCCGGGCAGGGCAGCCGCGAACAGGCCGAGGCGCGCCGGCTGGCCTATCGCGACCCCGACCTGATGCAGGCGCTGGTCGATCGCATTGCCGAGTGCACGATCGACTATCTGCTCGGCCAGATCGACGCGGGCGTCGAGGCAGTGCAGCTGTTCGACAGCTGGTCGGGCAGCTTGAGCCCGGCCCAGTTCGAGCAATGGGTGATCGCGCCGACCGCGCGGATCGTCGCGGCGCTGCATGCGCGGGCGCCGGGCACGCCAGTGATCGGATTCCCCAAGGGCGCCGGCGGTAAATTGCCTGCCTATGCCCGCGAGACCGGTGTTGATGTGATCGGCGTCGACGAGACCGTGGATCCGGCCTGGGCGCATGCGTCGCTGCCCGCCGACCTGCCGGTGCAGGGCAATCTCGATCCGCTCGCGCTGATCGCCGGTGGCACGATCCTAGATAGCGCCGTCGATCGGATCCTTTCGGCCTTTTCAGCGCGGCCACACGTGTTTAATCTCGGCCACGGCATCCTGCCCGACACGCCGATCGCGCATGTCGAGCGGCTCCTCGCACGGGTACGGGGAGGCGGACAATGACCGGTTGGCTCGGAATGGCCTATCTGTGGGTCAAGGCGTTCCACATCATCTTCGTGATCTTCTGGATGGCGGGCCTTTTCCTGTTCCCGCGCTATCTGGTCCACCACCAGGAAGCGCTCGGCACGCCCGAGGCGCTGGCCTGGGAGAAGCGCGAGGCACTGCTCCGCCGGATGATCCTCAGTCCCTCGATGATCGTCGTCTGGCTGCTCGGGATCGCGCTGGCGCTGAACGTCGGGCTGACTGACGGCCAGCCGGGGCTCGGCTGGCTTCATGCCAAGCTGCTGCTCGTCCTTCTGCTCAGCGGCTATCACGGCTGGGCGGTCGGCTATTCGAAGAAGCTCGCGAAGGGGCAGGGCAGCATCGCGCCGCGGCGCTTGCGGCTGATCGGCGAAGTGCCGGCGTTTGCAGTGGTGCTCATCGTCATCCTCGCCGTGGTCAAGCCGTTCTAATTTTGCGGCGGAGCCGGCTTTGCCGCAATTTTCCTGCGCGCGAATCGCTGTGAACCCCGTTGACTTGGGAGAGGGCGGCACCTAATTCGCAAAACAGACCGAACGCTCATCCGGGCGGCGGTTCCTTCCTTTCAGCATCGCACCTCGCGCGTATCCGCCGACCGACGCTCTCCCCATAGCTTTCCAGCACCCGGACTCCCCATGCACCTCAAGGAACTCAAGAAGACCCCGCCCGCCGAACTGGTCAGCATGGCCGAGGAACTGGGCGTCGAAAGCGCCTCGACGCTTCGGAAACAGGACCTGCTGTTCGCGATCCTCAAGGCCCAGGCCGAGAATGGCGAGCAGATCATGGGCGAGGGCACGATCGAAGTGCTTCCCGATGGCTTCGGCTTCCTGCGCAGCCCGCAGGCCAATTATCTTGCCGGCCCCGACGACATCTATGTCAGCCCCAACCAGGTCCGGAAGTTCGGCCTGCGCACCGGCGACACCGTCGAAGGCGAGATTCGCGGGCCCAAGGACGGCGAGCGCTACTTCGCGCTGACGCGACTCGTTTCGGTCAATTTCGACGATCCCGACGCGGTTCGCCATCGCGTCAATTTCGACAACCTCACCCCGCTCTATCCCGAGCAGAAGCTGACGCTCGACACGCTCGATCCGACGATCAAGGACAAGTCGGCGCGCGTGATCGACATCGTCGCGCCACAGGGCAAGGGCCAGCGCGCGCTGATCGTCGCGCCGCCGCGCGTGGGTAAGACCGTCCTTCTCCAGAACATCGCGCGCGCGATCACCGAGAACCACCCCGAGGTGTTCCTGATCGTGCTGCTCATCGACGAGCGCCCCGAGGAAGTCACTGACATGCAGCGCAGCGTGAAAGGCGAGGTCATCTCCTCGACCTTCGACGAGCCGGCGCAGCGTCACGTGCAAGTTTCTGAAATGGTGATCGAAAAGGCCAAGCGCCTGGTCGAGCACAAGAAGGACGTGGTGATCCTACTCGACTCGATCACGCGTCTGGGCCGAGCCTACAACACCGTGGTGCCGAGCTCCGGCAAGGTGCTCACCGGCGGTGTCGACGCCAACGCGCTCCAGCGGCCGAAGCGCTTCTTCGGTGCCGCGCGCAATATCGAGGAGGGCGGGTCGCTCTCGATCATCGCCACGGCCCTGATCGACACTGGCAGCCGCATGGACGAAGTCATCTTCGAAGAGTTCAAGGGCACCGGAAATTCCGAAATCGTCCTCGACCGCAAGGTGGCCGACAAGCGCATCTTCCCGGCGCTCGACGTCGGCAAGTCGGGCACGCGCAAGGAAGAGCTGCTCGTCGACAAGAACAAGCTCTCCAAGATGTGGGTGCTGCGCCGCATCCTCATGCAGATGGGCACGATCGACGCGATGGAGTTCCTGCTCGACAAGATGAAGGACTCGAAGACCAACGAAGACTTCTTCGACTCGATGAACCAGTAGTCCGCAGGGGCTGCCTGCGGCATGCCGCAGGCCTCGCGCAAGGACAGTCGGCGGACAGTGCCGGGAAAGCGGCACCCACGCCGTTTTGGTCATGCCAGGGCCTGACCCACCCGACACTCCCGGCCGATGGTGTGGGCTAAGCCCACGCCCATTTTCTCCCAGCCTTATCTCGCGCGATCTTGCGCGCGCCAATACCTGCGCTAGGGCTATTGCATGCTCGACCTGATCCTCAGCGCCGCGACGGCTGGCCTCGGCTCCCCCGCCGACATCTGGCACCACATCGTCGCCGACTTCTCCAACATCACCGAGCCTGCGGCGCTTGCCGCGTTCGGATCGGTGCTGATGATCGATCTGGTGCTGGCGGGCGACAATGCGATCGTCGTCGGCGCGCTTGCCGCGGGGCTCCCCGCGGACCAGCGCAAGAAAGTCATCCTGATCGGCATCGGCGCGGCGCTGGTGCTGCGCATCCTGTTCGCGCTGATCGTCAGCTGGCTGATGGGAATCGTCGGCCTGATCTTTGCGGGCGGTCTGCTGCTGCTCTGGGTGAGCTGGAAATTCTGGCGCGAGATACGCGAGGGCAGCCACAGCCCGGGCTCCGAAGAAATTCATGGCGACGAGCGTTCCGGCGTCAAATCGGCCAAGAGCTTCGCCGGTGCCGCCTGGGCGGTGGCAGTGGCCGACGTTTCGATGAGCCTCGACAATGTCCTCGCCGTCGCCGGCGCGGCGCGCGAGCATCCCGGCATCCTCGTTGTCGGGCTGCTGCTTTCGGTCGCGCTGATGGGTCTCGCCGCCAACTTCATCGCCCAGCTGATCGATCGCTATCGCTGGATAGCCTATATCGGCCTGGCCGTGATCGTCTTCGTCGCCGGCAAGATGATCTACGAAGGCTGGGTCGGCAGCCACGGCACCCCCGGGATCATCAGCTTCTTCGGGTAGGTCGGGACCAACTAATCCGTTTGTGCTGAGCTTGTCGAAGCACTGTTCTTCTTAGACCGAGGTTCAGGAAGAACGGCCCTTCGACAGGCTCAGGGCGACCGGTCTGCTAGCCGATATGCTCGGCGAAGAACGCCGCTGTCCGCTCATCTGCTAGCTGTGCCGCCGTTTCCGACCGCCGCTTGCCCATTTCGGCCGCGAAGCCGTGGTCCTCGCCGGGATAGTCGAACAGCGTCACCTTGGGATGATCGTCGAGTCCCTCGTGCATCTTCGCCTGGGCTTCCGGCGAGACGAAATGATCGGCCTGCGGAATATGGAGCAGCACCGGTCGTGCAATCGCGTTCTTCTCGCCGAGCAGATTGTCGATGCCGACGCCGTAATAGCCGACGCTCGCGTCCGAATCGGTGCGCGTGGCGGCCATGAAGGCGAGGCGGCCGCCGAGACAGTAGCCGACCACACCGACCTTGCCGCCGCCGAGCCTGGCGCGTGCCGCCTTGATCGTCGCTTCGATGTCGGCGACGCCCAGTTGCTGGTCGAACTTGTTCATCCAGCCGAATGCCTGCTGCAACTCGTCGGGCACGTCGGGATCGAGCTCGATTCCCGGCTCGAGCCGCCAAAACAAGTCGGGCGCGAACGCGAGATAGCCGGCTGCTGCCCAATCGTCGCACTTCTTGCGGATCCCCGTGTTCACGCCGAAGATTTCCTGGATCACCACAATCGCGCCGCGCGGCGTGCCCTGGGGTTCGGCGACATAGGCGTTGAAGCTGCCGCTGCCATCGCTCGCATCGATATGGATCGTCATAATAAAGTCCCTTCCGGAAGTCGCCGCTCGTGCTCGAGCAGCCAGGATTTGGTCTTGGGCCCGTCGCCGCCCGAATACTGCCCAAGCGCGCCGCCGCTGCCGAGCACGCGATGGCAGGGGACGACGATCGGGTAGGGGTTGCGCGCGCAGAGCTGGCCGATCGCGCGCGGGCTGGATCCGAGCAACTGCGCCAGCGCGCCATAGCTCAGCGTCTCGCCATAGCCGACGGCGATCAGCCCGGCGCGCAGGGCGTCGCCGCGCGGCGTGCCTGTGGGTACGAGCGGCAGGTCGAAATCCTCGCGCTCCTTGGCGAACCATTGTTCAAGCTGCTCGGCGGCGGCGCGAACCGCCGCGGCGCTGCCTTTGGACATGGTGCCGGCATTGCCGATGCGGATCGACGTCAGGGCGGTCTCGTCGCCCTCGATTCGGATAGGACCGATGGGCGTTGCGATTCCGGCATGGTCGCGCGCATACATGGACCAAGAACTAGCAGCCGCTCCGCGGCCCGCGCAACGGAGACCGGCCATGAAGATCAATGTCGAAGTCGAGTGCACGCCCGAGGAAGCGCGTCGCGCGATGGGGCTGCCCGATCTCTCGCCGGTGCACGATCGCTATGTCCAGATGATGGTCGACGCGATCGAGAAGCAGGGTACGCCCGAAGGGTTCGCCGACATGGTCCGAAACTGGGGACCGATGGGCGAGGGCGCGATGAGCTTCTGGCGGACGATGTTCGAAAGCGGCAACAAGAGCGGCTGATGGACACGATCTTTGCAGTTTCGAGCGGCGCTCCGCCCGCCGCGATCGCGGTGCTGCGACTGAGCGGGCCCCAGGCGTTCGAGGCTGCCGAGGCGCTTGCCGGGACGCTGCCCCAGCCGCGCCGCGCCGGGCTACGGGCGCTTCGCGATTCGAGCGGAGAACTGCTCGATCGCGCGCTGGTCCTGACCTTTCCGGGGCCCGATAGTGCGAGTGGGGAAGACCTGGTCGAGCTGCATTTGCATGGCGGTCGCGCGGTCGTGCGGGCAGTGCAGGCCGCACTCGGAGCGATAGAGGGGTTGCGCCCGGCCGAAGCGGGAGAGTTCACGCGGCGGGCGCTGCTCAACGGTCGGATGGATCTCAGCGAGGCGGAGGGGCTCGGCGACCTGTTGATTGCCGAAACCGAGGCGCAGCGCCGCATCGCGGTGCGTGCCGCGGAGGGCGGGGTGCGGCGCCAGGTCGAAGCCTGGGCGCAGCGGCTGCTTGGGCTCGCCGCGCAGGTCGAGGCCCAGCTCGATCACAGCGACGAGGACGATGTTGCCGACGGCGCCGACTCGCTTGCCGCGCTCCATGCCGCCGCAGCGGCGTTGGCGCGCGACATCGCCGATGTCGCTTCCCGCCCGCCGGTCGAGCGGCTGCGTGACGGGCTTCGCGTCGTGCTTGCCGGGCCACCCAATGCCGGCAAGTCGACGCTGCTCAATGCGATGGTTGAGCGCGAGGCGGCGATCGTCTCGCCGATCGCGGGGACGACGCGCGACCGGATCGAGGCGCCGGTCACGCGTGGTGGCACTGCTTGGCTGCTGATCGACACTGCGGGGCTCGCCGAGACGACCGCCGATCCGATCGAGGCGATCGGTATCACGCGCGCCCGCGCCGCACTCGACGAGGCCGATATCGTGCTGTGGCTCGGCGACGATGCACCGCCGCCCCATCCGGCGCTGCTCTGGCTTCTCCCGCGTGCCGATATGGTCGGCCGCGAGTCGGCGAGCGGCGAGCGGCTGGTGGTGTCGGGGGCGACGGGCGCGGGGATCGATGCGCTCTGGGCTGCGCTGGACCGGCTCGCCTCCGCGCTTCTCCCACAGTCAGACATGCTTGCGCTGAACCGCCGCCAGCGTGATTTAGCTGAGGCAGCGGGAGACGCGCTGGGGCGTGCTGCGATGCAACATGACTTGTTGCTCTACGCCGAGGAACTGCGGAGCGCCCGCCGCAGCTTCGACGCGATCACGGGCCGGGTCGGTGTCGAGTCAATGCTCGACGCGCTCTTCTCGCGCTTTTGTATCGGCAAATAGCGATGTTCCACGTGGAACGGTTTTGACGTGGAGCGCTTGAACCGGTAGCGCGGGTGCATGCAGTTCGACGTAATCGTGATCGGCGGGGGCCATGCCGGCACCGAGGCCGCTGCTGCGGCCGCGCGTCGCGGTGCGCGGACGGCACTGCTGAGCTACGACCTGACCAAACTGGGCGCGATGTCGTGCAACCCGGCAATCGGCGGTCTCGGAAAGGGCCACCTTGTCCGCGAGGTCGATGCGTTCGACGGTCTCATCGGCCGCGCTGCCGATGTGGCCGGCATTCATTATCGGATGCTCAACCGGAGCAAGGGCACCGCAGTCCAGGGACCGCGTGTCCAGGCGGATCGTACGCGCTACGCCGCCGCGATCCAGACGATGCTGCGCGCGCAACCGGATTTGACGTTGGTCGAAGGTGAGGCGAGCGCCCTGGTGCAGGCCGGCGGTCGGATTGCCGGCGTTCAGCTGGCTGATGGCACCGTTCTCGAAGCCAAAGCGATCATACTTGCTACGGGCACGTTTCTAGGTGGTCGTATTTTCCGCGGCGAAGAGCGGGAGCTCGGGGGCCGGGTGGGCGAGGCAGCGGCAACACGACTGGCCGCGCAACTCCGCGCGCTCACATTGCCGATGGCGCGGCTCAAGACGGGTACGCCGCCACGTCTAGACGGGCGTACGATCGACTGGTCGCGTATCGCCGAACAGCCGTCGGACGCGGACCGGTGGACGATGTCGCCGATGACGCCGCACCGAACCCTGCCACAGCTTCATTGCGGAGTGACGCGCACGACCCCTGCTACGCACGACGCGATCCGTGCCGCGCTCGATCGCTCGCCTTTGTTCAGTGGTGCGATCGACGCGCAGGGACCGCGCTATTGTCCTTCGATTGAGGATAAGATCCACCGCTTCGGCGACCGCGATGGTCACCAGATTTTCCTCGAGCCCGAGGGGCTGGGCACGCCGCTGATCTACCCAAACGGCATGTCGACGTCATTGCCGGTCGACGTCCAACAGGCCATGATCTCGTCTGTGCCGGGGCTTGAGCGCTGCGCGATCGTTACGCCGGGCTATGCGGTCGAATATGACTATGTCGATCCCCGCGCGCTCGACGCGACGCTGGGACTTCCGCAGATTCCGGGCCTCTATTGCGCCGGCCAGATCAACGGCACTACCGGCTATGAAGAAGCGGCGGGGCAGGGGCTGGTTGCCGGCGCCAATGCTGCGGCCTTTGCGCGCGGCATCGAGCCACTGCTGCTCGAACGCGCCACCTCCTATCTGGGCGTTATGGTCGATGACCTGATCCTTCAGGGTGTCACCGAACCTTATCGAATGCTCACTGCCCGTGCGGAGTTTCGCTTGCGTCTCCGCGCCGACAACGCCGAAACGCGATTGGCCGAGGCGGCAGGGCAACTGGGCCTTCTCGGCGCAGCGCGTGCCGCCCGCTATCGTCAGCGCGCCGTTGCTCGCGCCGAGCTCGAGGCGCACTTCGCCACACCACTAACTGCCACGGCGGTCCACGTGCGGGGCGCCCCCATCGGTCTGGATGGCGCGCGACGTTCTGGAAAGGAATGGCTGAGGTTTCCCGGCGTCGAACTAGCCCACGTTTCGAAGGGAATTGATTCAGACCCGCATCTGCTCGCGGAGTTTATCGAGGACGCGCGCTACGCGCCTTATATCGAGCGCCAAGACGCTGAGGTCGCTGCATTGCACGCGAATGACGCGGTTCGGCTCAGCCTAGAGCTCGATTTCGCCGCGGTTCCGGGCTTGTCTAACGAGATGGTCGAGAAGCTCACCGCGAGCCGACCAGAAACGTTGGGTGCCGCGTCGCGCATTCGGGGTATTACACCTGCAGCGCTGTCGGCGATCCTCCTGCATGCGCGCAGGGCGGCATGAACCAGGACCAGGCGCGACTCTGGGTTCGGGAACGCTTCGGTGTTTCACGTGAAACTCTGCTCGCGCGCTACGCCGAGATGCTGGTAGCCGAATCTGCTAACCAGAACCTTATTGCCCGTTCTACATTTGATGAGGTCTGGGCGCGCCATGTCGTCGACTCGGCTCAACTCGTTCCGCTAGCTGAGAACGCTCCACTTGGAACGTGGCTAGATGTTGGCAGCGGCGCGGGCCTCCCGGGAATCGTGGCGGCGATTCTAACCCACCGGCCAGTCGTTCTTGCGGAGCCGCGTGCGCGTCGCGTTGCATTTCTGCGCGCAGTCACCGAGGCGTTGCAGCTCGCGGATCGCGTGACCGTACATCATGGCAAGGTTGAGAGCTTTCTGCCCGAACAACCCGTTGCTATTGTCTCCGCCCGCGCGGTGGCGGAGCTATCCCAACTTATCGCATCCGCGATTCACTCCACCGATTCCTCCACAATCTGGGTGCTACCAAAGGGCCGCAATGCGCAATTGGAGGTGGCCGCGGCGCAGCGCACGTGGCAGGGTGTGTTTCACGTGGAACCCAGCCTGACGCAAGACGACTCAGGTGTCGTGGTAGCCCAAGGGGTACGGCGTACATGATCTGTATCGCGATCGCCAACCAGAAGGGTGGTGTGGGCAAGACCACCACCGCTATCAATGTCGGCACCGCGCTGGCGGCGACCGGCAAGCGCGTGCTGCTGCTCGATCTTGATCCGCAGGGCAACGCGTCGACCGGGCTCGGTGTCGGCAGAGCCGAACGCGACGGCCATTCGACCTATGACCTGCTCGTCGGCAATGCTCAGCTTGATCAGGTCGCGATTTCTACCAAGGTGCCGCGGTTGGATATCGTTCCCGCGACGCAAGATCTGTCGGGTGCGGAAATCGAGCTGATCGAGTTCGAGGCGCGCACCCATCGCCTCGACTCTGCGCTCGCCACCCAAGCGGCAGCACGCTGGGATGTCGTGTTGATCGATTGTCCGCCCTCGCTCGGGCTGTTGACGATCAACGCAATGGTCGCGGCACATGCGCTCTTGGTCCCGCTGCAGTGCGAATTTTTCGCATTGGAAGGGCTCAGTCAGCTACTCAGTACGATTGATCGCATCCGCAGTCGGTTCAACCCTGGGCTATCGATCCTCGGAGTCGCGCTGACGATGTACGATCGGCGCAATCGACTGACCGATCAGGTGGCCGACGACGTTCGCGCGGTGCTCGGCAAAGTCGTGTTCGACACGGTGATCCCGCGTAACGTTCGCTTGTCCGAGGCCCCGAGCCACGGCATGCCGGCGCTGATCTATGATTATCGCTGCGCCGGGTCGGAAGCATATATCGCGCTCGCTCGCGAAGTGATCGAACGCCTGCCCAAACTGAAGAAGGCCGCATGAACGAACCCGCTCCCCGCAAGCACGGCCTTGGCCGCGGCCTTAGCGCGCTGCTCGGCGACAGTGTGGCCGAGGCACCAATCTCGAGCGGCGCGGAGGGCGGTGGCAATGCCGGTCTGCGCACCTTGCCGGTCAGCGCGATGGCGCCGCATCCCGGTCAGCCGCGCCGCCATTTCGACGACGCCGCGCTCGACGACCTAGCCGAATCGATCGCGTCGCGCGGGCTAATCCAGCCGATCGTCGTCCGCCCGCATGGCCACAGCTACCAGATCGTCGCCGGCGAGCGTCGCTGGCGCGCCGCGCAGCGTGCGCGGCTTCACGAAGTCCCGGTAATCGTTCGCGAACTCAGTGACGCCGAGACGATGGAAATCGCGCTGGTAGAGAACATCCAGCGCCAGGATCTCAACGCGATCGAAGAAGCCGAGGCCTATGCGCGGTTGATCGGCGAGTTTGGCCACACCCAGGAGGCGCTCGCCCGGCTCGTCCACAAGTCGCGCAGCCATGTCGCCAACCTGTTGCGATTGCTCGATCTTCCCCAGCCGGTTCGCCAGATGGTGGTCGAGGGCGCGATCGAGATGGGGCATGCCCGCGCGCTGATCGGCGCCCCCGACGCCGAGCGGCTCGCGCGCACCGTCGCCGAGAAGGGCCTGTCGGTTCGCGAGACAGAGAAGCTCGCGCGCGAGGCCAAGCCCGGCAGCCAGCGCCGCGAGGGGAGCGGTGGGGCGGGGGATCGCAACGCCGACATCCAGGCACTCGAGCGCCAACTCGGCGACGTGCTCGGCCTGAACGTCAAGATCGTCCACGGAACGAAGGGCGGCACGCTCACCCTGAACTATTCGACGCTCGACCAGCTCGACATGGTGTGTCAGCGCCTGACCGGCGAGCGGATCTAAGGGTCTATCCCCGCGCCCTAGCTGCAGCCCTCGCGATCGCGGCGCATTCGGCTTCGGCGAGGACCTCGCCGGCGCTTCCCGAGTGCATCATGGCACGTTCGGTTTGGCGGACGCGATCGATCGCGCGGGCGATCTGGGCGGCGTTCCAGCGACGCAGCGCCCGGCCAGTCGCGGCTTTCTCCCGGAAGAAAACACGATGCTTTTCAAGTACTTCGTCTACACTCGCGCCCCGATCCATGTCACCGCGCAGCTCGGCTAGCGTCATCAGTCGGCGCGCAAGCTGGCGAAGCAGCGGGATCGCCGTGCCGTCGCCCAATCGGGCAAGCTCGGTGCCGACCTCGGCCACCCGCCCGTCTAGCACCGCGTCGATCGCCTCGAACAGCTCAGTGTCGCCCAGATCGGCGCCGATCGCGTCGAGCGCCGCGCCATCGGCGTCCTTGGGGCGGTCGGGCGCCGCGTCGAGGAAAAGCGCCAGCTTTTCGACCTCGCGCGCTAGAATCGCGCGGTCGCCGCCGGTCGCCGAGGCGAGCCGCTGCGGCACGTCACCGGTAAGCCGCAAGCCGTGCTCGCGCCCCACGGTCGTCGCCAGCCGCGCCGCGTCGATCCCCTCGGGGACGTAGCAGGCAAAGGTCAGCGCGGCGGGAGAGGCGATCGCTGCCTTAACCAGCTTGCCGCTCGCCTTGAGCCCCGGCCCGATTGCGACCACGGGATTACCCGCGCGCTCGGCCGCGAGCAGCAGCGACACCGATTCGCCGGCGCCTTCTTCAATCCCCAGGATCCGTACGAAGCGCACGCCGCCGAACAGAGACATCGACGCCGCCTCGTCGGCGAGCCGTCCAGGCTGCTCGCGAAGCGCCTTCATGTCGAGGTCGATGCGCTCGACATCGGGGCCCAGCGCGCGCGCGAGGCGTTCGGCGAGCTCGGCGGCACCGGCCTCGTCGGGGCCGTGGAAAAGATAGAGCCGCGTCGCCGGATTGGGCTTGTCGACGGCGCCGCGGATTTGCGTCGCGCTCGCCTTCATTGGCCGCCGGTGGGGGCGGGTAGCGCCGGCACATTGGCGGGCACCGCGGCGCTGCCTGACTGGGCGAAGCGGGCGACGCGCGCGACGATCTGGTCGGCGACGATCCCCGAAAGCCGCTCGAGCGCGCTCTTCTCCGCCGCGATCGTGGCATATTCGGAGCCGACCACGTCGATGCCCGCGTCGGATCCCGCAGTCGCGTCGAGCACCACCTGGCCGCTCGCCAGGTCGACGAGCTGGTAGCGCGCGCGAAGCGTCCGCCGCTCGCGCGCGACACTGTCGTCGCTGCGTACGCCGAGCCCGGCGATCGTATCGTCGAGCTTGACCTCAAGCCGGTAGCGCGGCGCCGCGTCGGCCCCGGCGTCGAGCCGGTCGCGCAGCGCGTTGCTCACCAGCCAGCCCGATTGCCCCTCGATCGGGGCGACCTGGATCGCGGCGAGCGTCGCCTGCACCGGCCCGGCCGCGCCGCCGCCGTACAGCGGCCGCAGACCGCAGCCTGAAAGCGCCAGCGCGCCGGCGGCGAGGAGCAGGGCCAACCTCATGCGACGATGTTCACCAGACGGTCGGGCACGACGATCACCTTCCTTGGCGGCTTGCCTTCGAGTGCACGAACGATCTTCTCCGCTGCAAGTGCCGCGGCCTCGACCTGCTCCTTCGGTGCGCCCTTGGGCAATACCAGCGTATCGCGCAGCTTGCCATTGACCTGCACGGCGATCGTCACTTCGTCATCGACGAGCAGCGCGGGATCGACTTTGGGCCATTCGGCGTCGGCGATCAGTCCGTCCCGGCCCATTTCGGCCCAGGCTTGCTCTGCGATATGCGGCACCATCGGCGCGACGATGCGGACGAGGGTGCGGATCGCGTTAGTGCGCGAGGCCGAGAGCTTGGCCTTCTCGATCGCGCCGACCAATTCGTAGAGCTTGGCGACCGACTTGTTAAAGGTCAGTGCCTCGATATCCTCGGCGACGCCCGCTATCGTACGGTGCAGGCGCTTGTCGAGATCCTTGTCCTCGCCAGTCGCCTCTTCTAGGCCATCGAACAGCTTCCACAGCCGCTGCACGAAGCGCCACGCGCCCTCGATGCCGTTCTCGCTCCATTCGAGGTCGCGTTCGGGCGGCGAGTCCGACAGCATGAACCAGCGGACTGCGTCGGCGCCGTATTTATCGACGATCGGCTCGGGATCGACCGTGTTCTTCTTCGACTTCGACATCTTCTCAATGCGGCCGACTTCGGCGACGTCACCCGAGGCGATCTCGACCGCCCCGGCGCTGTCCTTGCGGACTTCGTCGGGCGAGAGCCAGCGCCCATCCAGCGCCTTGTAGGTCTCGTGTGTCACCATCCCCTGGGTAAACAGCCCCGCGAACGGTTCGGCGACATCCAGCTTGCCGATATGCTGGAGCGCCCGAGTGAAGAAGCGCGCGTAGAGCAAATGCAGGATCGCATGCTCGACTCCGCCGATATACTGGCCGACCGGCAGCCACTGCTCCGCCACGGCTTTGTCGAACGGCTTATCGCCCGGCTGGCTGGCGAAGCGGATGAAGTACCAGGATGAGTCCACGAAGGTGTCGAGCGTGTCGGTCTCGCGCCGCGCCGCGCTGCCGCATTTGGGACAATCGACATGCTTCCAGGTCGAATGGCGGTCGAGCGGGTTGCCGGGAACGTCGAAGCTCACATCCTCGGGCAGCACCACCGGCAGTTGGTCGCGCGGTACGCCGACCGGGCCGCAGCTCTCGCAATGGATGATCGGGATCGGGGTGCCCCAATAGCGCTGGCGGCTGACGCCCCAGTCGCGCAGCCGCCATACGGTTTGGCCCTTGCCCCAGCCGCCATCTTCGGCGCGCTGGATCACCGCGCGCTTGGCATCGGCCACGTCCATCCCGTCGAGGAAGTGCGAGTTTACCAGCGTGCCCGGCCCGGTATAGGCTTCGCCGTCGTCGAATTCGGATGCCGTCTTGTCGCCCTCGGAGACAACGCGGCGGATCGACAGCGCGTATTTGGTCGCGAAGTCGAAATCGCGCTGGTCATGCGCGGGCACGCCGAACACCGCGCCGGTGCCATAATCCATCAGCACGAAATTGGCGATGTAAACCGGCAATTCCCAAGCCAGGTCAAAGGGATGGGTCGCACGGATGCCGGTGTCGAAGCCCAGCTTCTCCTGCGTCTCGAGCTCGGCTGCGGTCGTCCCGCCTTGCTTGCAGCGCTCGATGAACGCGGCGATCTCGGGCGAGTCCTTCGCCAGCGCCTGCGCGATCGGATGATCGGCCGCGATCGCGACGAAGCTCGACCCGAAAATCGTGTCGGGGCGGGTGGTGAACACCTCGACCTCGCCGCCAGCGGACAGCGCAAACTTGAACTGCAGCCCCTCGCTCTTGCCGATCCAGTTCTCCTGCATCAGCTTGACCTTGTCGGGCCAATGCTCGAGCCCCTGAACACCGCGCAGCAGCTCGTCGGCGAACTGGGTGATTTTCAGGAACCACTGACTGAGCTTCTTGCGCTCGACCAGTGCGCCCGAGCGCCAGCCGCGCCCGTCGATCACCTGCTCGTTGGCGAGCACGGTCATGTCGACCGGATCCCAGTTCACCGCGCTCTCCTTGCGGTAAACGAGGCCATTCTCGAAGAAGTCGAGGAAGATCGCCTGCTCGTGACCGTAATAATCGGGTTCGCAGGTCGCCAGTTCGCGCGTCCAGTCGAGCGCGAAGCCGAGCCGCTTGAGCTGCGCCTTCATCGTCGCGATGTTCTGGCGGGTCCAGTTGCCCGGATGGACTTTCTTTTCCATCGCGGCATTCTCGGCAGGCATGCCGAATGCGTCCCAGCCCATCGGGTGGAGCACTTCCATGCCCTTCATCCGCCGGAAGCGCGCGAGCACGTCGCCCATCGTATAGTTGCGGACATGGCCCATATGGATGCGCCCCGAAGGATAGGGGAACATCTCTAGGACGAAGCTCTTGGGCTTGGGGCTGTCGTCGCGCGCGGCGAAGGTGCGGCGCTCGTCCCAGACCTTCTGCCAGTGCGAATCGGACTTCAGCGCATCGAAGCGGGACACCGGAATTCCTTCAATTTCTGCAGCCTTGGGCACTAGGCAGCCGCGTGCAGGCGATCAACCCTGGCGGGGATGACCGCAGTGATCCAGATCGGCCAATCCGTCATCCCAGCGAAGGCCGGGACGAGGGTCTTCAGTCGTTGGCGATCGCCGCGCGGCGAAGGTCGCGGGCGCGGGTAAGGATGATGTCCTCGAGTTTCTGTACGGTCGCCGCCTGGACCGGCGCGGCGACCCACTGGCCGGTGCGATTGACTTCGCGCAGCGCGGCGACGCGCAGCGCATCGGCCCGGAGGTCCTGGTCAAGCACGGTCACGGTGACCTTCATCCGCTCGGTCGGCGTATTGGGGTTCACATACCAGTCGGTGACGATGACACCGCCGTTCGAATCGGTCTGGAGCAGCGGCATGAAGCTCAGCGTGTCGAGCGTTGCGCGCCACAGATAGGAATTCACGCCGATCGTGGTCACCTTCGACGCGGCAAGGTCCGCCTCGGGGCGCTTGCCGCCGCCGCACGCAGTGATCGAGAGAGCGAGCGACCCGAGGATCGCAGTGCGCAACAGGCGGTTCATCGACACATTCCTAAAGTCGAAAGGAGCAAACCACAGCATCTATAGGGGCTCGTGTGGCGGGAGCAAGGCGGCAGCGTGGAGGGCGATCCGGCAGGAATCGCCCGCAAACGAATCGATTCGCTGCCGAATCTGTGGGCATCGGGCAACAGTGGCGCGAAATTTGAGCAGGAAACGTACTGGTGGTGGAACCTTGCTTTCGAATCATGGTACGGACCTCCATATAAAGGGGATGAAAATGCGTTTGGGACGTTGGACGACGATGACGGGGCTGGGGGCGATCTGCGCCGCCGCTGCTTTCGTCGCGCCGGCCCTCCAGGCGCAGGAAGGCCGCGCGGTCGAGCGCAGCTATGCCAAGCGGCTCGCGCCGCCTGTGCGCAGCGGCCTCGGCACCTTCACGCCGGCGGCCGCCGATCCCAAGCTCGCCGCGATCCTGGCGCGCAGTGGCATGCCCGAGAGCGGCTTTCGCTTCACCCCGTCCGAATCGCGTCGCGGCGCCAGCCGTGCAGTCACCGTCGCGGTCCGCGCACGCTCGACACGCACCGCGGTCGCCAACCGCAACGACGTGATCGCCGCCGCGCCGGTCAGCCTCGCGCCGATCGCGTACAATCTCGGTGTCTCGGTCGGCTGGAAGCGCTTCGCCGTCGCCGGCGACGTGACCCGGATCGAGCTTCCCACCCAGCCGGGCAGCACCGAGCGCGCCAATCTCGGCGTCAGCTATTCGGACGACAAGGTCACCGGCCGCGTTCAGGCGACTGCCGAGCGGCCACTGGCCAACACGCCGGTGCTGATCGGCGACAAGCCGAGCTACTCAATCGACGTCGGCGGCAGCTATTCGCTGACCCGCAACCTCGATGTCACCGCAGGCGTGCGCTACCGCAACGAGCAGGAGCGCCTGCCGAAACTGACCGACAACCGCCGCGACAGCCAGGCGGTCTATGTGGGCACCGCCTTCCGCTTCTAAGCACTTGAATTAATGTCCTGTGCTCCGGCGGAGGCCGGAGCGCCGGCTACCAGCGCACAACCTCTCCACCGCTCCGGCTTTCGCCGGAGCATGGAAGATTTAGAGCCTAGGTGGTCCACGCATCGATCGCCGCCCAGCCATACACCCCCAGCGCATGCCCCCCCGCCGCGCGCTTCGCATCCATCCCGCCCAGCGCGATCACCGGCACCTTCAAACCCCGGATCATCAGTCCGAGCCGCACCCGCCCCAGCCCTCGCGTCCCAATATGCGATCGCGTCGCGAACATGGGGGACACGAACAACAGGTCCGCCCCCGCCCGCACCCCCGCGACCGCCTCGCGCCGCGAATGCACCGGCCAGGTCCGCAGCCCAGGGCCGCGCCGCGCATGCACGCCATCCTCGCGGCCCAGTCGCTCGGCTCCCGCGCGGACCAGCCGCAACCCCCGCCGCCGTGCAACTTTCGCCACCTTCGCAAACAGCGCCCGCCGCTCCGCCAAGTCCAGCCCATAATGCCGGAACACCACGCCGCTCCCCCGCGGCAGCCGCTCGAGCGCTGTCCATAGCGCGTCCCCCATGCGTTCGTCTGTCATCAGCCAGAGCTGCGGGAGAGGGTGGCGGGGTCGCATCGCCCCGCCTATAGCGCGCGCCATGCCCTTAGACGACGCCCAGACCCGGCTCGCGGACGTGCGCGAGAAGATCGCCCGCGCGGCGCGCATTGCCGGCCGCGAACCCGATGACGTCACGCTCATCGCCATCTCCAAGACTTACGACGCCGACGCGATCCGCCCGCTGATCGCCGCCGGTCAGCGCGTGTTCGGCGAGAACCGCGTCCAGGAAGCCCAGGCCAAATGGCCCGAGCTGCGCGCCGAGACCTCGGGTCTCGAGCTCCACCTCGTCGGCCAGCTCCAATCGAACAAGGCCGAGGAAGCCGTCGCCCTGTTCGACGCGATCCACTCGGTCGATCGCCCCTCGCTGGTCGAAGCGCTGGCCAAGGCGATGGAAAAGCTCGGCAAGCGCCCGCTTTGCTTCGTCCAGGTCAATATCGGCGACGAGGCCCAGAAGGGCGGCTGCCGGGTCGCCGAGCTGCCCGCTTTGCTCGCCGCGGCGCGCTCCGCCGATCTGCCGGTCGCTGGCCTCATGTGCGTCCCCCCCTTCGATGCCGAGGCGGCGCCCTTTTTCGCGCTGCTCGCCAAGCACGCGCGCGAGTCGGGCCTGTCTGAACTGAGCATGGGCATGTCTGGGGATTACGAGACCGCGGTCACGATCGGCGCCACCCATGTCCGTGTCGGCACTGCATTGTTCGGAGAGCGTGCGTGAAGTTCGATGCGATGATCTTCGATTTCGATGGGGTGCTGCTCGAAAGCGAGTATGCCGGCAACCGTCAGATCGCCGACTATCTGACCAGCGTCGGCCATCCGACGACGCCGGAAGATTCGATGGCCAATTTCATGGGGCTCGCAGGCGCCGACTTCCTCGGCGCGATCGAAGGCTGGATCGGCCGAGCAATTCCCGAGGATTTCCATACCGCTCGCGCGCAAGAGGATCGCCGCGCGCTCGAAGAGGGCTTGCCTGCGGTCGCCGGGGCGATCCGCTTCCTCTCGGGCCTGCCGCCCACACTTCCCCGCGCGATCGCCTCGTCGAGCCGCAGCGACTGGATCACCCGCCATCTCGAGCATCTCGGCGTCCGCGATGCGTTCGGCGACAAGATCTTCAGCGGCCGCGAGCACGTCACCCGCGGCAAGCCCGCGCCCGACATCTATCTCCACGCCGCGCGCGCGCTCGGCGTCGATATCGGCCGCACTGTGATCCTCGAGGATTCGCCCGTCGGCGTCACTGGCGCGGTCGCGTCGGGCGCGTACGTCATCGGGCTATGCGCCGGTACCCATTGCGCGCCCGATCATGCCGATCGCCTCCGCGCGCTCGGCGTCCAGTCGATCGCGCATGATTTCGACGAGGTCGCCCGGCTGATCGCCTAGAGCTGGTGTCCGGTGCGGTCGCGCTTGGTGTCGAGGTAGCGCGCATTGTGCGGGTTGGGCGGCAGCTTGTGGGCCACGCGCTCGACAACCGCGATACCCGAGGCTTCGAGCGCGGCCACCTTGTCGGGATTGTTGGTCAGCAGCCGTACCGTCTTTTGCCCTAATAGCGCCAGCATCCGGCCTGCCACCGCAAAGTTGCGCGCGTCTACCGCGAAACCCAACCGGGTATTGGCGTCGACCGTGTCGAAGCCCTGATCCTGCAGTGCGTAGGCGCGCAGCTTGTTGATTAGCCCGATCCCGCGGCCTTCCTGACGCAGATAGAGCAACACGCCCCAGCCGCTGGCCTCGATAGCCTTGATCGCCGCCTGGAGCTGCGGCCCGCAATCGCATTTGAGGCTGCCGAGCACGTCGCCGGTCAGGCATTCGCTGTGCAGCCGGACGAGTGGCGGATTGCCGTCGGGCTGGCCGATCAGCAGCGCGACATGCTCGCCAGGCATCTCGTCGGTGCGGAAGGCGACGATCTCGCTGTCCTCGGCGCCCGCGACGGGAAGCCGCGCACGGCCGACGATGCGCAGCCGGTCGGCATCCTCGTGCGCGTCGATATCGGCGGGGGTGATCGCCTCGTCGGCGTTGCCGGCAATCGCGAAGAAGGCGGGGAGCAGCCCGGCCACGCGCGCCAGCCGCAGCGCCGCGCTGGCGGCGTCGCCGGCATCGATCTCGATTGCGCGGAACGGACCCTTGAGCGGGGTCGCCAAATCGAGCTGCGGATCGGCGAGCGCCGTCGCGATGTCGAAGTCGAGCCACGGCACCCGCTCGACCAGCACCGGCCCGTCGGGCGTCGCCGCATCGCGCTGATTGGCCAGCTTGAGCGTCGCCGCGCGTCCCGCCGAGAGCAGCACCGGCGCCGCGCCGTCAGGATCGAATGTCTTGAGGCGCTCGGCATCGGCGGTTTCGATCGCGAGCAGCTTGAGCGTGCCGTCCTTCCCGCAAATCGCCACCGGCCAGCCGCGGCGCAGCGCGTCGACGGTACGGGCTACGGCGCGCGGGTCGCTCAAAAGTCGAACTCGGTGATGATTGGCACATGGTCCGATGGCTTGAGCCACGAACGACACGGCTCGCAGACCTTGTGGCTGGTCGCCTTGTCGGCGACTTCGCGGCTCGCCCACATATGGTCGAGCCGCCGCCCGCGATCGTTGGCGGTCCAGTCCTTCGAGCGATAGCTCCACCAAGTGAAGCAGCGTCCCGGCGCCGGGATGAACTTTCGGCCGAGATCGACCCAGTCGTGCGCCGCCTGGAGCCGGCCCAGCGCCTCGACTTCGATCGGCGTATGGCTGACCACGCCGAGCAATTGCTTGTGGCTCCACACGTCGCATTCGAGCGGCGCGATGTTGAAGTCGCCGGTGAGGATCGTCGGCTTGTCGAGCGCTGCGGACCAGGCGGTCATCCGCTCGACGAAATCGAGCTTCTGGCCGAACTTGGGATTGACCGTTCGATCGGGAATATCGCCGCCTGCCGGGACATAGACATTCTCGAGTCGTACGCCGTTGGGCAGCCGCACGCCGAGGTGTCGCGCTTCCATGTTCGCTTGCCAGTCGAACCGGTCGTCCTCGATCACGGGCACACGGCTGATGATCGCCACGCCGTGGTGCATCCGCTGGCCGTGCTTGGTGACATGGTCATAGCCGAGCGCCTGGAACGGCGCCTCGGGGAAGTCGCCGTCGACCACCTTGGTTTCCTGCAGGCAGAGAATATCGGGCGATTCCTCGCGGAGGAACTGCTCGACGATCTCGATGCGGAAGCGGACGGAATTGATATTCCAGGAGGCGATCTTCATCGGGTGCGATGTAAGCGGAACCCTTGGAAACGGAAAGGCCCCCGCTCCGGGGGCAATGGAGCGAGGGCCGACCTAGCGTTCGTCACGCAGGCGGGAAGTGGTTCGACCTCGAGCAACAGGGGGAAAATCCCGAGTACCGCCCCACATCCGCAAGATCGTTTCTAGGGACCGTAACCTGTCGGCAACATGAACGATCGACTAAAAACTCAGCGATTCCGAGGGCCTTGCCTCCGTGGATCGTTCCAGCGGAACACTCCGTCGGACACGTTGCCGTTGAGTTGCTGGTTCGACAGCTTGATCGTCGTGCGGTTGTTCTGCGAATCGAGCGCGACCCAGCCCTGGAGCATTAGCCCTGCCGGCGCGCTGGCATTCTTCTGGAAGATCATCGTGATCCGGCCATATTCGGGATGGGCAGGATCGTGCACCTCGATCGAGACGACGCGCGGATCGCTGGTTGGATTGAGCTTGGCGTATTTGGCGATGTCGCGCTTGGGGTTGAGCAGCACGGCGAGCGGCGAATTGCCAATCGGCCAGCGATCGACCTGACGCACCTGATAATCGATAAAATAAAGGCTCGAGCCGTCGGCGACGATTAGCTGCGGCACCCCCTTCTGATACTGGAAGCGTATCTTGCCCGGGCGCTTCAGCGTCATCGTGCCGGTGAGCACACGATTGTTGCGGTCGGTCTGGCTGAAGCCGGCGGTCATGCTGCTCACCGACTGGAGATGCTGCTGGACCTGCGCGAGATCGCCGACCGGCGCTTGGACGGGCGCTGCCGCGACCAGCGCGGGCGCGGCGAACAGGAAGGCGAAGGTGCGTGCAGACACGTCTGGATTCTCCGAAAGCTTGGGCTGAGCGGCTAGGGGGGCCGGCTTGAATGCCCCCTGAACCCCTATGCCGCCGAAACGATCCTCGCACTGGGCCTCAGAGCGGCCGCCCGTCGGTGTCCATCAGCACTTCGCGGCGGCCGACATGGTCGGGGCGCGAGACCAGCCCGTCCTTTTCCATCCGCTCGACCAGCCGCGCCGCACTGTTGTAGCCGACGCGGAGCTGGCGTTGCAGCCATGACGTCGATGCTTTCTGGCTCTCGGCCACCAGCTGCGTGGCGCGGCGATAGAGCTGGTCCTCTGGGCTGTCGTCGCCATCCGGGCTACCCTCGAGTGCGAACCCGCCATCCTCGGGCTCCTCGGTCACTGCGGTGATGTAATCGGGCGCCCCCTGTGCGCGCCAGAAATCGGCGACCGCCTGGACTTCGTCGTCGCTGACGAACGGCCCGTGGACGCGCACCAATTGCTTACCGCCGGGCATGTATAGCATGTCGCCCTTGCCGAGCAGCTGCTCGGCGCCCTGCTCGCCCAGGATGGTGCGCGAATCGATCTTGCTGGTGACGTGGAAGCTGATCCGCGTCGGCAGATTGGCCTTGATGACGCCGGTGATGACGTCGACCGAGGGGCGCTGCGTCGCCATGATCAGGTGGATGCCCGCCGCACGCGCCTTCTGCGCGAGCCGCTGGATCAGGAATTCGACTTCCTTGCCGGCTGTCATCATCAGGTCGGCGAGCTCGTCGACTATCACCACGATCTGCGGTAGCGCCACCAGATCGAGCGTCTCCTCCTCGTAGATCGGCCGCCCGGTATCGGGATCGTAGCCGACCTGGACCTTCCGCCCGAGCTTCTGCCCCTTGGCCTTGGCGGCGCGGACCTTGTCGTTGAAGCTGGCAAGGCTGCGGACGTTGACGCTCGCCATCATCCGATAGCGGTCCTCCATCTGCTCGACTGCCCATTTGAGCGCGCGCACCGCCTTGGGGGGATCGGTCACCACGTCGGCGAGCAGATGCGGGATATCCTTGTAGATGCTCAGCTCGAGCATCTTGGGATCGATCATGATCATCCGGCACTGGTCCGGGGTCAGCCGGTAGAGCAGCGATAGGATCATCGAGTTCAAGCCGACCGACTTGCCTGACCCGGTGGTGCCCGCGACGAGCAGATGCGGCATCGGTGCGAGATCGCCGATCACGGGATCGCCGGCGATGTTCTTGCCAAGCACCAGCGGCAGCGTCGCACCCTGCGCCTCGAACGCCTCGCTGCCGATCAGCTCGTGCAGGTTGACCGCCTCGCGCTTGGCGTTGGGCAGCTCGATCCCGATCACGGTGCGCCCCGGGATCGTCGCGACACGCGCCGAGATCGCCGACATATTGCGCGCGATATCGTCGGCGAGCTGGATCACCCGGCTCGCCTTGATCCCCGGCGCCGGCTCAAGCTCGTACATCGTCACCACCGGGCCCGGCTTCACTTCGACGATCTGCCCCTTGACGTTGAAATCGTCGAGAACGCTCTCGAGCAGCCGCGCGTTGCGTTCGAGCGCGAGCTTGTCGACCCCGACATTCTGGCTGGGCGGCGCTGCCTTGAGCAGGTCGAGCGGCGGCAGCGAATAGCTGTCCTTGAAGTCGAGGCTGCTCTGCACCGGCGGCTTGGGCTTGGCAGGGGAGGGTGCCAGGCTCGGCTCGACGATCACCGGGCCGGGGCGGTTGTCGGGCACCACCAGCTTTCGCGGCTCGCGGACTTCGCGTGGCTCGGGCGGCTCGCGATAGTCCTGCTGCGGCTCGGGACCACGCAGCAGCGGCGTCCGTGTGGGACCGAATAGCCGCGGCATCCCGATATGGACTCGCTCGGGCAAGGTGAAGTCGAGGCTGCGCCACCATATCCACAGCCCGGCGAGCCCGAACACGAGGCCCAGGCCGCGCGCCATCCAGAAGATGATCACCGGATCGCCAATGAAGCCGATCATCCAGTTGAACAGCCCGGCGATCGTCAGCCCGACCACGCCGCCCCAACCGCCGACCAGCGACAGCACCGAATCGCTCGAGAAGAAGGTCAGCGCCGTCGCGATCAGCACCACTCCGATCACCACCCCGCGGAGCATCGTCTTCCAATCGCCCAGCGGGCGATCGAGCCACAGCCGGTTGGTCAGGATCAGCCCGGCGGGCGCGATCAGCGCCACCGGCAGGCCGAGCGTCGCGAGCAGAGCGTCGGCGATCCACGCCCCCGGCAAACCCAGCAGGTTGCGCGCCGGCCCGCCCGAGGCGGTGTTCATCGACGGATCCTGCGAATGATAGGTCAGCAGCGCCAGCACGACGCCGATCGTCGCGAGGAACAGCAAGGTCCCGCCGATCAATGCGCCGCTGCGGCGCACGCCGGCCTTCATCGTGTCGCGCAGCAGCGACGGTTGTGCCCGGGACGCCATTGCCCAGTCTCCGCAAATGTCAGGGGGTGCGAGCGGAATCATCGCGCACCGCGACTCTGACGTCAAGATGGACTTGTTTTGTACCCGCCGACACGGGCTGGTCCCATCCTTCAAAACCTCTTAGGGCAAGAAGCATGGATAGCGCAGACGTACTCATCCTCGGCGGCGGGCTGGTCGGCAGCGCGCTCGCCACCGCGCTCGATGCGCATGGCCTCACTGCGATCGTCGTCGATCCGGCCGATCCCGCGACGATTCTCGCCGCCGGGTTCGACGGTCGTGCCTCGGCGATCGCCAGCGCGCCGATGCGGATGTTCGAGGCGATCGGCGTCGCACCGCGGCTGACGGGCAAGGGGTGCCCGATCGAAGGCATCCGCGTCACCGACGGCCTCGCGCCGGGCAAGCTCGATTTCGCTCCGGACGCCGATGGCGGCGCACTCGGCCACATGTTCGAGAACCGCATCCTTCGCACCGCGCTGTTCGAGGCCGCGCAGGCCGCGCCCGGCGTCGATCTGCGGATGCGGACTCGTGCGGTCTCGGTCGATCGCGGCGAGTTCGGCGTCACCGCCACGCTCGATTCGGGTGCCGTCGTCCGCGCCCCGCTGCTGATCGCCGCCGAGGGCCGCAACTCGCCCACGCGCGACGCAGCCGGGCTCAAGACCGCGCGCTGGAGCTACGATCACGCCGCGATGGTCGCCACGTTCGGCCATGAGCACAGCCATGAGAACATCGCCTTCGAGATCTTCTATCCCGAGGGGCCCTTCGCGATCCTGCCGCTGCTCGACGATGCGAACGGCCATCGCTCGGCGATCGTCTGGACGGTCGATGCGGCCGACGCGGCGGGGATGAGCAAGATTTCCGATCGCGCCTATCTCGCGGAGGCCGAGAAGCGCATGGGCGGGTTCCTCGGCAAGCTGGGGCCGCTGTCGGGGCGCTTCAGCCACCCGCTCGGCTTCCACCACGCCGCCTGGATCACGTCGGATCGCCTCGCCTTGGTCGGCGACGCCGCGCACGGCATCCATCCGATCGCGGGCCAAGGCGTCAATGTCGGCTTTCGTGATGTTGCGACGCTGGTCGAGGTGCTGGTCGAGGGGAAGCGGCTGGGGATGGACCTCGGCGACCCGCAGCTCCTTGCGCGCTATCAGCGCTGGCGCGGACTCGACACCTTCATGGTCGCCGCCGCCACCGATGGCCTCACTCGGCTATTCGGCATCCCCGGCAAGACCGCGAGCGCGGTCCGCCGCTTCGGGCTTTCGGCGGTCGACAAGCTCCCCCCGCTCAAGGACTGGTTCATGGCCGAGGCGCGCGGCGAAAGCGGCGACGTGCCGAAGCTGCTGCAGGGGCTGACAGTTTAAGGCGGATCGACATCGAGGATTGCGGCGGGATCCCTGGGCGCACCGACGACCGTCGCTATCTCCCGCACCCGATACAGGTGCGGGCCGAGCCTAGAGCAGCAAATCCTGCGTCGCCGATTTTCGCCCGACCGATCCGCCGCCGCTGCGCCGGAGATACTCCTGCTCGGCGGTGTGGCGAACGTCGACGTCGCGGTCCTCGAGGAAGCCGGCGAGCGATTCGTCGTCGATCTCGCTCCATTCCTTGCCGCGATCAGGGCCGTAGCGGACGCGCGGCAGCAAGCCGGGCTCGTTCGACCAGGCGATCAACTGCGCGACGCTAGCCTCGTTGAGCATGTCGCGCAGGTGGAAGGCCGTGACATAGGCGTCGGGGAACGCACGGTGCGCGGGGAGACCGCGCTCGTGCTCAAGCCCTTCGGGCTTGCGCCAATAGCGCAGCATCTGGTTCGAAAAGCCTGGCGAGCCCGGCCAAAGCCGCATCGCGCACTTCCAGGTGCAGATCCAGTTGGCGCCGCGAGTGAGCGACGCGGTGCAATATTGCTGCTCGAAATCGGCGCGATGCGCGGCGAGCGCGACGCGGCGCGGCCAGGGATCCAGCACGGGGCGGGCGACGTCATGCCACCACGGCGCGTCGGCGACATCCTCGTCGCGGATATGATGGACCGCCATCGTCAGCGGCGGGATCGGGCGGCCCGGATTGACCATCCGATTCCCCCCCTCGCCATGGATTTCCCAGCGGCCGTTGGACTGAAGCGCGACGTCCTGCCAACCGATCTCGCATACGCCATGGGTCGGCGGCGCCTGGCCGGTGGTCTCGAGATCGATGACGCGGATGATTGAAGGGGCGCGGGAGGCCATTCGGGCTAGGTGGGGCGTGACGCCATGAAATGCCAGCCGAAACTTGCGCCGGGCGGCCCGGGCCGCCCCCTAGGACTCGCGATCGGCCCCATCTTGTTCGACGCGCGCCTTGTGTTGCTGGAGCAGATCGTCGGTCCGCTCGGCGAGTTGCTTGGTCGCTTCGATGCTCCTCCGCAGCGCCGCCTGCGAGTCCTCGATTTCCGAAATATCGGTATAGCCCTTTTCCATCACGGCCCGGTCCCCACTCGGACGGATAAACCCTTGATCCAGATCAGGGTTCCACCCGCCCGAGCGGCTGGTCGTGGTTAATGCCCGGCTTGCGGACCGCGCTCCAGACCGCTTGCGGCAAGCTGCGCATCGATCATCGCCATCAGCCGGTCCAGCCCGTCCCGGCTCTTCGCCTCGGCGCGCGCGACGAGCACGTCCTGGGTGTTCGAAGCGCGGAGCAGCCACCAGCCATCGGGCGTGTTGACGCGCGCGCCGTCGGTGCGATCGACATCGGCGCCCTCGGCCTCGAGCCGCGCGAGCACTTCGTCGATCACAGCGAATTTCCGCGTATCGGAAACCTGGAAGCGCATCTCGGGGGTGTTGATCATCGGCGGCATCGCGTCCTTGAGCTCGGTCAGCGACTTGCCGGTCGAATGCACTGCGCGGATCAGCTGGACCGCGGCGAACTGCGCGTCGTCATAGCCGTAATAGCCATAGAAGGTGTCGGCGAAAAAGATATGGCCGCTCATCTCGCCCGCGAGCGGCGCGCCGGTTTCCTTCATTTTGGTCTTGATCAGGCTGTGGCCGGTCTTCCACATCACCGGCTTGCCGCCCAGCTCGGCGACTCGGTCGTAGAGCGCCTGGCTCGCCTTGACGTCGGCGATCACCGTCGCGCCGGGTTCGGCCTTGAGCAGAGGCTCAGCCAATATGGATAGAATCTGATCGCCCCAGACCACGCGGCCCTGCCCGTCGACTGCGCCGATCCGGTCGCCGTCGCCGTCAAAGGCCAGTCCGAAATCGAGCTGCTTCTCGGCGACAAGCGCCTTCAGGTCAGCGAGGTTCTTTTCCTCGGTAGGATCGGGATGATGGTTGGGGAAATTGCCGTCCACTTCGGTGAAGAGCGTAAAATGCTCACCCGGCAGTTGCTGAACCAGCTTCTCGATCACCGGACCGGCGGCGCCGTTGCCCGTATCCCATCCGACGCGATAGGCGCCGCCGGCATAGCCCGCGACCAGGCGACCGACATAGTCATCGACGATGTCGTAGTCGGTGATCGTTCCCGCCGTCTCGGCCTCTTCCCAATCGCCCTCGGCCGCCATCTTGCCGAGCGTCTGGATGTCCTCGCCGAAGAACGGGCGATGTTGGAACACCATCTTGAAGCCGTTGTAATTGCCGGGATTATGGCTGCCGGTTATCTGGATGCCGCCATCCACCTCCAGCGTTGCCTCGGCATAATATAGCATTGGCGTCGGCCCCATGCCGACGCGGACGACGTCGCAGCCCGAGGTGGTAAGCCCCTCGATCAGCGCCGCCTCGAGCTCGGGCGAAGAGATACGGCCGTCGCGGCCGACCGCGATGCGGGTGCCGCCGGCGCGGCGGAGCAGCGTGGCGAAGCCGCGGCCGATGGCGCGCGCGTCGTCGGGTCCAAGCGCTTCCCCCACGATTCCGCGAATGTCGTATTCGCGCAGCGAAGTGGGGTCGAAACGGTGCGTCATGATGCCTCCGGGAAAGGGTGTTGCCGGCCTAAATCGTCAGCGCCGCGAAAGTTCAATTACGCAGGTGCAACAAGACCGAAGCGGCGGTCCGTGGCGCCTATGCGCTACGGCGAAGCAACGTGTCGCGCGCGGCATTGATCCGCCGCGTCAGTTCTTCGGATCCGCCCTTGTCGGGATGGACTGCGGTGACCAGCCGGCGGTGCGCGCTGCGGATCGCTTCCTCGTCGGCATCGGTGCCGATGCCGAGGATCGCGCGCGCCTCGTCCTCCGGCATGCGCGGCGCGCGATGCCTGACCTGCGGCTTGGGCCGCGGCTTGAAGAACAGATAATAGATCGCGCTTAGGATCAGCGCCGCGAGGATCGCCTTGGTCATCAGGCGAACAGCGGCATGGCGACTTCGGGCAACGCCAGGCCCGCCATCATCTCACGCAATTCCTGGCGCGCCGCGACGTGGCTGAGGCCCATTTCGCCGAATTCGCGGCTGTCGAGCATGGTCAGTCCCTGCGGGAACAGCTCGCGATAGATCACCCGCTCGCTGAGACCCGAAATCACCCGAAAGCCGACACGTTTGGAAAGCTGGTCGATCGCCTCGGAGACGCGGCGCATGTTGCGCGCCTCGATATGCTGCATTCGGTTGCGCAGCACGACCCAGTCGATCGTCTCGCCATCGGCCTTGGCGCGGCGTTTTCGGGATTCCCAGATCAGCTCGGAATAGAAGCTGGGGCGAGTGACCTTGTAGGTATCGGGATCGACATGGCCGATCAGGTCGAAATCGACAAAGCTGTCGTTCATCGGCGTGACCAGCGTGTCGGCGTTGGTGACCGCGATGCGCGCGAACTTGTCGTCGCGGCCCGGCGTGTCGATGACCAGGAAATCAGCATCGGCGCCGAGGCGCTCGAGCGTCTCGCCGAAGAAATCCATGCTCTCGCCGTCATGCGTCTCATAAACCGGCGTGGGCAGTTCGCGGCCCATCCGCTTCACCGTGGCGAGGCGGTTGTCGAGATACCGCCCCATCGTACGCTGGCGGTGATCGAGGTCGAAACAGGCGACGCGCGCGCCCTTGGACGCAAGCGCGATCGCCGCGTGGACCGCGGTGGTCGACTTGCCGGTGCCGCCCTTCTCATTGGCAAAAACAAGCACGTGCAAGCGCTTAGCTCCGTCGGTCAAGCCTATAACTTCCTTTGTTGATCCCGCGCCCCGCGGCCCATAGAAGGCCGCGCTTCTGTTGTATCGAAAGTGTCCAAGCGTGCAAACCGTCCGTCAGCCCGATGCCCTCCGCGCCGCGGTCGCCGCCTGGCGCGCCGCGGGCGAGCGCGTCGCGCTGGTGCCGACGATGGGCGCGCTCCACGACGGGCATATGGCGCTGGTCGAGGCAGCGAAGCGCGCCGCGCAGCGCGTGGTGGTGTCCATCTTCGTCAATCCCAAGCAGTTCGGCCCGGGTGAGGATCTCGCCAAATATCCCCGCAAAGAGCTGGCGGATTCGCGGATGCTGTCGAACGCCGGCGTCGACCTGCTGTGGCTGCCCCCGGTCGAGGTGATGTATCCCGAGGGTTTCGCGACCAACGTGTCGGTCAGCGGCGTGAGCGAAGTGCTCGACGGCGCGCACCGGCCGGGGCATTTCGACGGCGTCGCGACGGTGGTGGCCAAGCTGTTCAACCAGGTGAAGCCGGATGTCGCCCTGTTCGGCGAGAAGGACTGGCAGCAGCTTGCGGTGATCCGCCGGCTGGTCGCCGATCTCGACCTGGATATCGAGATCCAGGGCGTGCCGACCCAGCGCGAAGACGACGGCCTCGCGCTCTCCTCGCGCAACGCGTACCTGATCCCCGAGGAACGCGCCCAGGCCGTCGCGCTGCCGCGCGCGCTGGGGCTTGCCGAGCGCGCGATCGCCAAGGGCACCGATCCCGAAGCGGCGCTGGCCCAGGCGCGCGAGACGTTGACCGCAGCCGGGTTCGCAATCGATTATGTCGCGCTTGCTGATGCCGAGACGCTGGGCGATCCGATCGAAGGCCGGCCGATGCGGCTGCTCGCCGCGGCGCGGATCGGCGGCACGCGGCTGATCGACAATCTGGCAGTCAACCCGGCGGCTTTGGACTGATACGGGCGGAGCAGCAGGTCGCCGCTCAGTCCTCCTCCTCCATCTTGTCGCCGCTGCTCCCTCCCTGGGTCGTGGCGACGGCGTCGCTCGCCGGAACGAAGGACATGATGCGCGGCTGGCCGCTCATCACTAGGCTCGTGCTTTTCTGAAGCTGTTCGAACCATTTCGCATCGAACGCGCCGCTCTGTGTCGCGTCGATGCTCTCTTTCCATACTTCCTTTCCATCCAGCGAGATGGCGAAGAACAAATGTCGAAGCTTGCGGCTGGTGGCCCCCTGCATTAGCGCGATGACCTGATCGGGGGATTTGCCGAGGTCGTTGGCGATCTGGGTGCACAGCTCGTCACTGTGGTAGTGCTCGTCGACGATCGGCGTGCACGTCAAGCGTACCGACGGCCGGACCGAGACCGCCAGCTTCTGCGCCGCAGTCTCTATCGCCGCCATGTGCGAATTTGCGGCGTGGCTGCCGGCATAGAGATTGTCCTCGGTCTCCCCGCCCCCAAGGCCATGACCCTGCATGTGCAGCCATTCGTAATTGGGGGTCCGCGCATAGATCGAAGCCGGCATGGGCGCGAGGCCGTCGAGGAAATAGTCGCCCATCACCTTATTGTTGTTGTCGCGATCCCCAATCGAGGATTGCGGGACGAACGTCTTGGCAGGCGCGCCCGTATAGGGGGCATCCTCCCACATCTGTCTCTCGACGGTGCGCGCGCCGACGTCGGACATGGTGAGCGGGTTGTCGCCCAGCCTGCCGTAGAAAGATTTGCCGCCGATATGTTTTCGCGGAACCGTGCGCCAATGGATCGTACCGTTCTGGAACCGGATCAGTCGGTATTCCTCTTTCGGGCTGGCGGCATATTCGACGCCATCGACCGTACGGAACTGGAAATTGGGATAGGCCAGGCCGACCTTTGCCGCGAGCTTTTGCTTCTCGGCGTCGGTGGGTTCTCGCTGGATCACGGGAGCCGCCGGTGTGGCCCGCTGCGATGGGGCCTGGGCCTCGGATGCATCGGCATCGCCCCGATGGCCCATGGCGAGCGCACGACTGCCCATGACATCGGCCTCGCGCTCGAGTGCACCGTCGTCGTTGATCGCCTGTCCCGCGGCTTGTGCAGTCGCCGGAACGCGGCCCTGCTTCTGCTGGACGATGTGCCAGGCCTCGTGCGCGAGGTGGCGCTCCTGGCCCGGGGCGACATGGATGTCGCAGCCCATTGCGAACGCATGTGCGCCCAACTGCGCCGGGCGGCCCGAGCCGTAATGGACGGCAACGTCGTCGAGACGGATCCCCGACAGTGTCTCGACCCCCGCCTTGAGCGAGTCGGGAAGCCCGGTGCGGTTGGGACGCGCGGGATAAGAGAGGCGGCCGGGATCCGCGCCCGCCTTGCATTGCGCCGGATAGGCACGTCCGACGTTAGCGCGCGCCGACCGCCGCGCCGGCGTCCCGGCCGTGTCGTGGCCCTTCTCAAACGCTGCCCTTGCCATGCGTGGCAATCCTTTCCGCCCGCCAAGCATAGCGCGAGATTCGCGCAGTATAATCCCGGAGGCCCCCCTGAATAAATACAGTTAACCTCATTAACCTTTTGTTTGCCGCTAACCTGCCAATCCATGCACATTGGATCAGCAAGTGGGTTGAGCGACAATGGGCAACAGTCTCAAGAGTGCGCGTTTCCTCGTCGAGAGCCGTCTGCGCGACGCAGCACGCGGCGACGCCAAGGCATGCTTCGATCTGGGCATCGTCTATTCGAGCGGCGCCGAGGGCGTCGATGTCGATCTGGTCGAGGCGCACAAATGGTTCAACATCGCGGCCGTTTCGGGCAGCGAACGCGCCGCCGAGTGCCGCGCCGAGATTTCCGAGGACATGACCGCGCGCGAGATCATCGACGCGCAGAAGGCCGCCCGCGCCTGGCTGCGCGGCCTCGAGGTGCGCGCCGCCTAACCGCGGAACAGGCGCACGGCGACGAATGCGGTCGGCAAGCCGACCACGCCGCCTACGAACAGCGCATAGAACAGGAAGAAAACCGCCGCGAAGATCGGCATGCCCGGATCGAGATCCGGCCGCCCCGATCTTGCAGCACCCGCTAGAGTTACGGCGGTCGCCACGGCGAACAGCGCCACCGCGAGCAGCGGAAAGGCCGCCGCGGCGCGAAACACCTGGCTTCCAAACGAAGCCGTGGGCCAATGCCCGACTACCCAGCGCGCCGCCGCCAGCGTCACCAGCATAGCGGCCAGCGCCGAACCGATCAGGAACCCCATCTCAGCCGCAGGGCGTGGCGGGAAGCGTCTTGCCCGCGCCGGCCAGCGACTGGACGCTGAAGCGTCCGTCGGAATAGCGGATCGTCACCGTGTCGCGGCTGCGCAGCGCGGCCCAGAGCCCGCGAAAATCGGCGCTGCTCGCCGCGAGCTTCACGCTTCCTTGCCCATCGGTCGCGAAGCGCCATTCGCGCGATCCGGCGCGCGACGAGACGCGCAGCCGCAGCGCGGACCCGGCGGGCGGCGCCCGGCCCTTGATCTGCGCCGCGATCGACGCTTGCCCGCTGGGCAGGCAGGAGAGGGCGAGCGCGCCGCCGGTGGGGGCGTCCCATTGACCGGTACGATATTCGGTGATGCCCTGGTTGAAACCGCGACTCCACAGGCTGCCCGATTGCTGGGCGGCGGCGGGGAGCGCAGTCGCAAGCGCGGCGGCGGCGAGCACGGATCGGATCATGCGCGATTCTCCGGTTTCGCGCGACAAGCGCGCCAGACCGGAGTCGGTTCCCACGGCGCCATCCGCCGTCATCCCGGCTTTTGCCGAGAGGACGGATTACGCCTTCTTCGCCGCCGCTTTCTTCGGCGCCGCTTTCTTGGCCGGGGCCTTTTTGGCGGCCGGCTTCTTCTTGCCCTTGGTCGGACCCGCCGCGGCGCGGGCGTCGATCAGCTGGGCGGCTTCCTCAAGGGTGAGCGCATCCTTGTCGATCGACTTGGGCAGCGTCGCGTTGGTCTCGCCATCGGTGACATAGGCGCCGTAGCGGCCCTCCATCAGCTTGATATCGGCCTCGGTGCGCGGATGTTTCCCCAGCACCTTGAGCGGCTCGCGCGCAGCGCCGCGCGCCGGCCTGCCCCCGTTGGCGGCAGCCTCGGCGAGCTTGACCACCGCGGCGTTCATCCCGGTCTCGAACACTTCGGCGGTCGACTGGAGCCGGGCGTATTTGCCGGCATGCGCCAGATACGGCCCGTAGCGCCCGATCGAGGCGGTGATCGGCTCGCCGCTCTCGGGATGGGTGCCGACGGTGCGCGGCAGCTTGAGCAGCTTCAAGGCCCATTCGAGATCGAGATCGATATCCTTGGGGATCGACGCGCGCGCCGCCTCCTTGCCCTCGCCGAGCTGGATGTACGGACCGAAGCGGCCCGACTTGCGCTCGACATTGAGCCCTGACTCGGGATCCTGGCCGAGCACTTCGGGGCCGGTATCCTCGGCGCCGTCGCCGCCGGGCTGGCCGAAGCGCCGGGTGAACTTGCACTCGGGATAGTTCGAGCACGCCACGAACGCGCCGAACTTGCCGCCGCGCAGCGCGAGCTGGCCGGTGCCGCAATTGGGGCATAGCCGCGGATCGCTGCCGTCGGCCTTGGCCGGGAAGAGATAGGGTTCGAGGAACAGATCGAGCGCGGCGGTGACCTCGCTCGGCTTCTGCTCCATCACCTCGGTGGTGCGTGGCTTGAAGTCCTTCCAGAACTCGGCGAGTACTGCCTGCCATTCGGCACGGCCGCCCGAAACGTCGTCGAGCTCTTCCTCGAGCTCGGCGGTGAAATCATAGCCGACATATTTCTGGAAGAAGCGTTCGAGGAACGCCGTCACCAGCCGGCCCGATTCCTCGGCGAAGAAGCGGTTCTTTTCGACGCGGACGTAGGAGCGGTCCTTGAGCGTCTGGATGATCGAGGCATAGGTCGACGGGCGGCCGATGCCGAGTTCTTCGAGCCGCTTGACCAACGAGGCCTCCGAAAAGCGCGGCGGCGGCTGGGTGAAGTGCTGCTCGGCATTCACTGCCTTTTTGGCGGGGGCGTCGCCGGCGGACATGCGCGGCAGGCGCCGCGAATCCTCGTCGCCCTCGTCATCACGTCCCTCTTCGTAGAGCGCGAGATAGCCGGGGAAGAGCACGACCTGGCCGGTGGCGCGCAGCCCGTGCTGGCCGCTGCCGTCCTCAAGGTCGATCGTGGTGCGCTCCATCCGGGCGCTGGCCATCTGGCTGGCGAGCGCGCGCTTCCAGATCAGCTCGTACAACCGGCCGTGGTCGCCGCTGCCGGCCTTGTCCTTGGAGAAGTCGGTCGGGCGGATCGCCTCGTGGGCTTCCTGGGCGTTCTTGGCCTTGGTCTGGTACTGGCGCGGTTTGTCCGGCACGTACGAGCCGTCATAGCGCGTCGCCACCGCTTTCCGGGCCTCCTGGATCGCACCACCGTCCATCTGGACGCCGTCGGTACGCATGTAGGTGATCGCGCCGTCCTCGTAGAGGCCCTGGGCGATGCGCATCGTGTGGCTGGCCGAGAAGCCGAGTTTCCGCGCCGCCTCCTGCTGGAGGGTCGAGGTGGTGAAGGGCGGCGGCGGGTTGCGCATTGCCGGCTTGGTCTCGACGCTGGAGACCGAGAAGCGGCCTTCCTCGACCGCCTTCTTGGCGGCGAGTGCGGTGCCCTCATCACCGATCGACAGGCGATCGAGCTTGTCGCCCTTATACTTGACCAGCCGGGTGACGAACGGCGTGCCGTCCTGCTCCATGTCGGCAGTGACCGACCAATATTCCTGCGGCTTGAAGCCTTCGATCTCGCGCTCGCGATCGACGATGATGCGCAGCGCGACCGACTGGACGCGGCCCGCCGACTTGGCACCGGGCAGCTTGCGCCACAGCACCGGCGAGAGCGTGAAGCCGACCAGATAGTCGAGCGCGCGGCGGGCGCGATAGGCGTCGATCAGATCGGTATCGAGCTCGCGCGGAGCCTTCATCGCCTCGAGGATCGCCGGCTTGGTGATCGCATTGAAGGTGACGCGCTCGACCTCCTTGGGGAGCGCCTTCTTGAGCCGCAGCACTTCCTGTACGTGCCAGCTGATCGCCTCGCCTTCGCGATCGGGGTCGGTCGCGAGGATCAGTCGATCGGCCTTCTTGGCCTCGTCGGTGATCGCCTTAAGCTGCTTCGATTTGTCGGCGTAAGTTTCCCAATCCATCGCGAACCCGTCGTCCGGGTTCACCGAGCCGTCCTTCGCCGGCAGGTCGCGGACATGGCCGTAGGAAGCGAGGACGCGGTAATCCTTGCCGAGATATTTTTCGATGGTCTTCGCCTTGGCGGGCGATTCGACGATGACAAGCTGCATGGGAGTTAGTCGGTCCTCACGTGTACGCGTGTAAGGTGGGGAGGCTCGATGGCAGGCGTCAAGCCATGCCGAGACTCACCCGGCCGCCGGCATGGCGTTCGAGGCGGCCGGCGAGTTCGAGTTCGAGCAGAACGGTCTGCACCACGGCGGGCGCAAAGCAGCTCTGGCGGATCAGTTCGTCGATCGCGACGGGCACCGGACCGAGCAGCTCGACCAGCGTGCGGCGCTCGGCATCGCTGGCGTCCTGCGGCGGCGGGCCTGCGAAGCCGCCGGCGGGCGCGCGGACGGCACGGGCATCGATCGGGCGTACCGCTTCGAGGATGTCGTCGACCGACTGGACCAGCGTGGCGCCCTCGCGGATCAGCAGATTGCACCCCTGCGCGCGGGGATCGAGCGGCGAGCCGGGGACTGCCATCACCTCACGCCCCGCCTCGGCGGCGATTCGCGCAGTGATCAGGCTGCCCGAGCGCGGCGCCGCCTCCACCACCACCGTGCCGAGCGCGAGCCCGGCGATGATCCGGTTGCGCGACGGGAAGAAGCGCGCGAGCGGCTCGGTGCCCGGCGGCTGCTCGGCGACGAGCAGGCCCTCGCGCGCGACGCGCTCCTGGAGCTCGGCATTCTCCGGTGGGAAGGCGACGTCGATGCCGCTGGCGATCACGCCGATCGTCCCGCCGGCGAGCGATCCGCCATGTGCGGCGGTGTCGATGCCGCGTGCGAGGCCCGACACAATCGTGATGCCGCGGTCGGCCAGCCCCAGCGCGAGGTGCCGGGCGAAGCGGCAGGCCGCGGCCGAAGCGTTGCGCGCACCGACCATCGCGATGCAGTTGCGATGCGCGAGCGCGATGCTGCCGCGGACGATCAGCGCGGGTGGCGCGCTTTCCAGCTCGGCAAGCAGCGGCGGATAGTCGGCATCCCCCAGGAACAGGTAGCGCGCGCCGAGCTTCTCGACGCGCGCGATCTCGCGGCGGACCATGCCGATATCGGCGATCGCCGGCGCTCGCCCGCCACCGCGCGCAGCGAGCATCGGCAGCGCGTCGAGCGCCGCTTCGGCAGTGCCGAAGCGCGCGACCAACTGGCGCCAGGTGATCGGGCCGATCTTCGCCGAGCGCAGCAGCCGGAGCTGCGGCTCGCGAGCGTCAGCCATTCTTCTTGCCGATGCGCGGCTCGGTGCCACTGAGCAGGCGATCGATATTGTCGCGGTGTTTCCACAACACGATCAGCGCGAGCGCGAGCAGCGGGAGGACGAGATCGATTCGTCCCCAAAAGGCAGTGGCGACCGGCGCGCTGATCGCCGCCGTCATTCCGGCGAGCGAAGAGATACGCAACGCCCCTAGCAGCCCAAGCCACACGGCCGCATAGACGAGGCCTGAGGGCCAGTGCAGCGCGACAACGATGCCCATCAGCGTAGCCACCCCCTTTCCGCCGCGGAACCGCAGCCAGACCGGGTAGCAATGGCCGAAGAACGCCGCGACGCCGGCAAGGATCGCGGTGCCGGGCAGCAGCCAACCGGCGAGCAGCACTGCGGCGGCTCCCTTGGCGAGATCGAGCAGCAGCGTTGCCGCTGCGAGGCCCTTGCGCCCGGTGCGCAGCACGTTGGTGGCGCCGATATTGCCCGAGCCGATCTGGCGCAGGTCGCCCGCACCGCCCATCCGCGTGAGCAGCACCCCGAACGGGATCGAGCCCAGCAGATAGCCGAGCAGGATCGCGGCGGCGGCAGGCATCCAGATGATTTCGGTCGGCAATGCTTCCCCCTGATACGGCCGAACATAGGCGTTGCCCCCCGCGCGGCGCAACCACCCCGTCTCCCGATGTTGACGCAGCGCGGGCACGAAGCCATGCGCGCCGGATGGCCGATCGCCGCCCGATCCTATTCTTCGATTCCGGCATGGGCGGCCTGTCCGTCCTCGCGCCCACCGCGGCGCTGCTGCCCCGGGCACCTTTGGTCTATGTCGCCGATTCGGCGGGCTTTCCCTATGGGACGCGCAGCGAGACGGAGATCGCCGCGCGCGTACCCGCGCTGCTCGGGCGGCTCGCCGAGCGCTACGATCCGCGGCTGATCGTGATCGCGTGCAATACCGCCTCGACGATCGCGCTCCAGCATGTCCGCGCCGCGCTCGACGTGCCGATCGTCGGCACCGTGCCTGCGATCAAGCCCGCCGCGGAGATCAGCCGGACGCGCGTCATCGGCGTGCTCGGCACGCAGGCGACGGTCCGCCAGCCCTATGTCGATGATCTCGCCGCGCGCTTCGCCGCGGATTGCACGGTGCTGCGCCACGGCTCGGCCAAGCTGGTCGATATGGCGGAGGCGGCGCTGGCGGGCGAACGGCCTTCGGTGGCGGCTGTCCGCGAAGCGCTGGCGGGATTGACCACGCAGCCGGGCGGCGACGCGATCGACGTGATCGTCAATGCCTGCACCCATTTTCCGCTGCTGGAAGAGGAGCTTGCTGCCGCGACCGGCGCGCTGGTGCGCTTCGTCGATGGCGGACCGGGGATCGCGCGTCGCGTCGCGCATTTGACGGAGGGGCAGCAATGGCCCGAAGTGCCGCTGCCGGGTCGCGCGGTGTTCACCGCGGCGAATGCGCGCACCGCACGCTTGGCGCCCGCGCTGGCGCGCCTGGGCCTGGAAGCGGTCGAATCGCTCTAGGCGGCGACCGCCCCCGCGCCGAGATCCTGCACCAGCGCCGAATAGCGCTCGGCCAGTTCGAGATGGACGCACTTCGCCGTGGTGTCTTCGGCCCGCTCGGCCCGTTCGCGCTCTTGCCGCTCGCGCATTCGATAGTAATCGAGATTGTCGCTCATCCGTCACGCTCCGTCAGCACAAGCGGGAGCCCGATGTCTCTCAGCCGCGGGCTCGCTTGACCACCGAGTCGCCCGCGATGATTCACTCCATATCATCTTTACCGCGCCGATGGGCTGATCCGTATCAGCTTGGACAAAATGCCACAGCGTGGCCGCCAACTGTTTGCGCTAGAACAATGCGCGCCGCGCGGGACGAAGGCATGTAAGCGCGGGTGGCAATTCTTGGTTTTTGAGGATAGTGGGTGCGATATGCGCATCGAGGACAGCCCTTCGCCCGCAGTCGATTATTCGCGGGTCTTCAATCAGGCGATCGACCGGCTCCACGCCGAGGGCCGCTATCGTGTGTTCATCGACATCCTGCGCAACAAGGGCGCCTATCCCAATGCGCGCTGTTTCGCCGGGCATAACGGCCCCAAGCCGATCACGGTGTGGTGCTCGAACGACTATCTCGCGATGGGCCAGCATCCGAAGGTGATCGCGGCGATGGAGGAGGCGCTCCACGACGTGGGGGCAGGCTCGGGCGGCACGCGCAACATCGGCGGCAACACGCACTATCATATCGAGCTCGAGCTCGAGCTCGCCGACTTGCACGGCAAGCAGGGCGCGCTGATATTCACGTCGGGCTATGTCTCGAACGAGGCGACCTTGGCGACGCTGGGTAAGATCCTGCCGGGCTGCATCATCTACTCGGACGAACTCAACCACGCCTCGATGATCGCGGGGATTCGCAATTCGGGCTGCGACAAGCGCGTGTTCCGGCACAACGACCTCGCGCATCTCGAGGAACTGCTGGCGGCCGACGACCCGGCGAGCCCCAAGCTGATCGCGTTCGAGAGCGTCTATTCGATGGACGCCGATATCGCGCCGATCGCGGAGATCTGCGACCTGGCCGACAAGTATAACGCGCTCACCTATCTCGACGAAGTCCATGCCGTAGGCATGTACGGCGCGCGCGGCGGCGGGATTTCCGAGCGTGACGGCATTGCCGAGCGGCTGACGATCATCGAGGGCACGCTGGGCAAGGCGTTCGGGGTGATGGGCGGCTACATCACTGCCGACCAGACGATCATCGACGTTATCCGCAGCTACGCGCCAGGATTCATCTTCACGACCTCGCTCTCGCCCGTGCTCGTCGCGGGCGCGCTGGCGAGCGTCCGCCACCTCAAGGGCTCGACTGCCGAACGCGAAGGCCAGCAGGCCGCCGCCACCAAGCTGAAGGCGATCATGGCCGAGGCCGGGCTGCCGGTGATGAATTCGACGACGCACATCGTCCCGCTGATGGTCGGCGATCCGGTCAAGGCCAAGAAGATCAGCGACATCCTGCTCGCCGAATATGGCGTGTACGTCCAGCCGATCAATTACCCCACGGTGCCGCGCGGCACCGAGCGCCTGCGCTTCACCCCTGGCCCCGCGCATGACGAGGGCATGATGCGCGAGCTCGTCGATGCATTGAGTGAGATCTGGGGCCGGCTGGAGCTGCGCAAGGCAGCCTGATGCGCTGGAGCAAGCTCCGATCCTTGGTGATCGAGCGCTTGGCGCCGCCGTTGCAAGCGCGGCTCGACATCCATAGCGCGGCGTACGGCAATTGCAGGTGTGGCCATGCCTGGCTGACGCTCGACGGCGAGGTCATCGCCAATTTCTGCACGCGCGCCCATTCTATCGCGCAGGGCTGGGAAACCTCGGGCTCCGCACCCAATCCGATGTATAAAGGGCAGCTGGCGGAGTTCGGTGCGCTTAGCCGGCAGGATGTTTACCGCACGCTCTGGGATTTTATCCATGCGCTTTCGATCGAACAGGCGCTCGCGAGCGACGATATGCTGACCCAGGCGCTGGCCGTCGCGGATGCGCGTGTCGGCAAGCGGCGGCTCGCCACGCTGGATTCCGACTTGCTTTACCCCTTGAGCGCGTACCTGTTGATGCTGCGCACCAGCCAAGGGGGCGGCCTTTCTCCGTCGGGCTATGCGAAGCTGAGAGCGCGGGCGACGGACATCGCCGCCTAGCCGTCGCGGCGTGCGATGTTATTTCGGGAGCGCGAATCGTATCGTCGCCAGCTCGGCTTCGACCGGCAATTCCTCCAGCGAGCCATCTACCAGGAAGCGCAGCACCTTGGCAGCGAGATCGGGCCGGTCGCGCAGCAGTGGCAGCGGGCCGGTGTGCTGGCCGCGATGGATCAGCAGCGCGTGCGCATTGGGGAACCAGGGCAGGATGCCGGTTAGGTTCTCCATGGGCGTGTTGGTGTCCCAGTCCCCCTGGACGAACAGCACGGGGACCGGGTTCGGTACCGGCAGGCGCAGGACATCGCCCATGTCTAGGGTCGGCCAGGCGCCGGTCGAGCCGATATAGCCGGCGAAATTCCAGGTGCCGAGCAGCGCGGTCGCGGGATCGGTGAACAGCTGATGCTTGCGCGCGGAGGTGACTCCGGTGGCAGTGTCGATCAGCGGACTGATCAACGGGATGCTGGCGGCCTTTCGCTGTTCGGCCACCCCTTCTGCCCAGGCATGATAGCGCCCATTGTAGAGATCGATCACGAAGGCCGGCCAGGTCGCCGCGTCTGTCGAGCGCGCGCGCAACGCCAGCTCGAAATCGCCGACGCCGAGCGTGATCCTGCCACCCGGCGTGTCGACAACCACCGGCGCAGCGGCGAGCCGGTCGTGGATCGTACGGATGGCGGCGATCAACCCGCCCTGGGGTATATGCGGCTTGAGTTCGGTATCGCATTCGGCCTCGTAGGCGATCCGCTGCATGGCCGCGAAGACGTGGCTCGGCATGTCATAGCCATTGTCGAGCGGCTCGACCGAGGCGAGCAGCGCGCGGGCAACGGTCTCGGGATGCCGCTGCATCACCGCGAAGCTCCATTGCGAGCCGAAGCTGGCGCCAAACAGGATGAGCTTCGGATAGCCGAGCAGGCGGCGCACCGAATCGACGTCGTCGGCGCATTCGGCGATCGTGTAGCCCGACAGATCCTTGCCCGGATGCTCGCCGGCAACCGCCTTGGCCTGGGCGAGCGTGATCGCCAGATCGGTCTCGACGGTGAAGGGCTTGTCGAGCGGCATCGCCGGGTTGGCGAGTTCGAGCATGTCGCCGCGAAGCGAATAGCCGCGCTGCTCGACGATGACGAGATCGTTGGCTGCGGCATAATCGAGCCACATCCGCAGCCGCCGCTTGGCGGCGGGACTGGGGTCGTCGAGCGTCTCGATCATCGTGATCCCGGGCCCGCCGACGAGCAGGAACACCGGCGGCGCGCCGCTCGGCTTCTGCGCGGCGATCCGGATCACCCCGACGCCGATAGTTCGGCTCGCGGCATTGGCGCGGTTCTCGGGTACCCGCAGCGTGCCGACCTCGTAGCGAACGATACTGCCGTCCGAAGCCGCGACGCTGCCGGGTTCGAGCCGGATCGTTTCGCGCGGCGCCTGCGCACGCGCCACCGGCACCAGCGCGATCGCAACGAAAAGCGCCAAACCTATCGATTGCATGCACATCCTCCCCCGCGAAGCAGATATCATCACGCTTTCGCAATGAATGGAATGTGACTGACCAACCTTAGCCTTTGCCGGCCTCGCTGACATTGCCGGCGAATTCCTCGAAGTCCTTCGCCTCTCGGAAGTCCTTATAGACGCTGGCGAACCGGATATAGGCCACCGAATCGAGGCCCTTGAGCCCTTCCATCACCAGCTGGCCGATCCGCTGCGAGGGGATCTCGGTGTCGCCCAGCGTCTCGAGCTGACGCTGGATGCCCGAGACGAGGCGCTCGATCTGCGCCGGGGTGATCGGCCGCTTGCGCGCTGCGGTCGAGACCGAGCGGACCAGCTTGTCGCGCTCGAACGGTTCGCGGCGCTCGCCGCTCTTCACCACGGTCAGGTCGCGCAGCTGGATGCGTTCGAACGTCGTGAAGCGCGCGGCGCACGCCTCACACTGGCGCCGCCGCCGGATCGCCGCCCCGTCTTCGGTGGGGCGGCTGTCCTTTACCTGACTGTCTTCATTTCCACAGAAGGGGCAGCGCAATTACAGCTCCGGATAGATAGGGAAGCGCTCGCATAGCGCACGGACGCGTGTCCGGACATTGGCTTCGATCTGGGCGTCGCCTTGCTCGCCATTCTTGCGCAGCCCGTCGAGCACGTCGGCGACCATGTTGCCGATCTCGCGGAACTCGGCAGGGCCGAAGCCGCGGGTGGTGCCGGCGGGCGAGCCGACGCGGATGCCGCTGGTCTTGACCGGAGGCAGCGGATCGTTGGGGATGCCGTTCTTGTTGCAGGTGATCGCGGCGCGCTCGAGCGCCTCGTCGGCGTCCTTGCCGGTCACGCCGAGCGGGGTGAGGTCGACCAGCGCGAGGTGCGTATCGGTGCCGCCCGAGACGAGGTTGGCGCCGCGCTCGTTGAGTGTCGCGGCAAGCACCTTGGCGTTCTCGACGATCGCCGCGGCATAGCTCTTGAAGTCGGGGCGCAGCGCCTCGCCGAACGCCACCGCCTTGGCGGCGATGACGTGCATTAGCGGGCCGCCCTGGAGCCCTGGGAACACCGCCGAATTGATCTTCTTGGCGATCGCTTCGTCATTGGTGAACACTGCGCCGCCGCGTGGCCCGCGCAGCGTCTTGTGCGTGGTGGTCGTCACGACATGCGCGTGGCCGAACGGGGTCGGGTGGACGCCGCCGGCGACGAGACCGGCGAAATGCGCCATGTCGACCATGAAGATCGCGCCGACTTCATCGGCGATGGCGCGGAACTTGGCGAAGTCGATGATCCGCGGATAGGCCGAACCGCCGGCGATGATCAGCTTGGGCTGATGCTCCTTGGCCTTTGCCAGCACTTCGTCGAAGTCGATGAGGTGCGTCGTCGGGTCGACGCCGTACTGGATCGCGTTGAACCACTTGCCGCTCATCGCCGCGCGCGCGCCGTGCGTCAGATGCCCGCCCGAATCGAGGCTGAGGCCCATGATCGTGTCGCCGGGCTTGGTCAGCGCCAGCATCACCGCGCCATTGGCCTGCGCGCCAGAATGCGGCTGGACGTTGGCGAAGTCGCAGCCGAACAATTGCTTCGCCCGATCGATCGCGAGCTGCTCGACCTCGTCGGAAGGATGGCAGCCCTGGTAATAGCGCTTGCCGGGATAGCCCTCGGCATATTTGTTGGTGAACACGCTGCCCTGCGCTTCGAGCACTGCCTTGGAGACGATGTTCTCGCTGGCGATCAGCTCGATCTGGTGCTGCTCGCGCTCGAGTTCGTGGCGAACGCCGGCGAACACCGCCGGATCGGCGGCGGCGAGGTCCTGGGTGAAGAAACCGTCGGGCTGGAGCCCTGCATTTTGCGGGTTGGTGCTCATCTCAGGCTCCTTGCGGGTTGCTGAGCTTCTCGACGCGGCGCTGGTGCCGGTCGCCGAGGAACTCGGTCTCTAGGAAAGCGGTGATGCACGCCTTGGCCATCTCGATGCCGATCAGGCGGGCGCCGAGCGCGATGACATTGGCGTCGTTGTGCTGGCGGGCAAGGCTGGCGGAAAGCGGCTCTGAAACCAGCGCACAGCGCGCGGCGGCGATGCGGTTGACTGCGATCGAGATGCCGATCCCCGATCCGCAGATCGCGACGCCGAACGCCGCCTCGCCCGCTTCGATCGCGCGGCCCAGGCGGAATCCGTAATCGGGATAGTCGACGCTTTCGGGCCCGTTGGTGCCCAAATCGAGCACGTCGTGACCTCGCTCACGCAACCATTCGGCGACTTCGGACTTCATGGCGAAGGCGGCGTGGTCCGAGGCGATGGCGATGCGGTGCGACATGCGCGCTCCCCTACGCCGCACGGGCCGCGCTGGCTAGACCGACTATTCGGAGACCGACATGCGAAAGACACTATTGGCCCTGGTTCCAGCGCTTGCGCTCGGCCTGGCCGCCTGCTCCGAAAGCGCGCAGGACAATCTGAGCGCAACGCTCGACCGCACCGGCGCCTCGCTCGAGAATGCCGCCAACGACGCGGGCGACACGATCGCCAATGCCGCCGACGATACCGGTCGCGAGCTCGACAATTTCGCCGACGATGTCGGCCAGCGTGCCGAGGGCGTCGGCAACGCGATCGATAACGCGACGCGCTGATCCCGTCCGTAAAGACCACATGCCCGCCCGCGCCCCGACGCGCGGGCGGTTCGATTCAGGAGAGAATGCCATGCGTTTCGTGATCCTCGCCCCGCTCGTCTTCGGCCTCGCGGCCTGCAACACCGCCGATCAGGCCGCCCAGGACACGGGTAACGCCGTCGAAAGCACGGGATCGGCAGTCGCCAACGCCGTCGAAGAGGGTGCCAATTCGGTCAGCGAAGCGGTGACCAACGTCGCCGCACCCACCGATCGCGACGCCTGGGTCGGCAAATGGACCGGCGTCGAGGGCACGATGCTCACGATCGCCAAGGGCGACGGCCCGGGCCGCTACAAGCTAGACATGCAATACACGCTCGACGACAAGGGCAGCTTCGAAGGCACCGGCACCGATACCGGCATCGCCTTCCGCCGTCCCGATGGATCGCAGGTGCTGCGCGCCACCGATGGCGACGCGACCGGGCTCAAATATCTGGCGGGCAAGAAGGACTGCCTCACCGTCAAGACCGGCGAAGGCTATTGCCGCGACTGAGGCTCAGCGGCGGCGCAACCAACCGCGCCGCCGCGCTTCGGCCGCGTAGGTCGCGCTGACCGGCACTGCCGCGCCGCCTGCAAGTTGCAACAGCCAACGCCGTCCGTCGCGTTCGACACCCTGAACCGCCTCGCCCGCGACCCAGGCGCCGCGATGCACCTGCGCGCCGTCTATTCCGGCCAGCTCGACGAGGGCATCGCCGAAGCGATAGTGGATCAGCGTGCTCCGCCCGTCGCGGCTGTGGACGCGGCAATAATGGTCCTCGGCCTCTACGGCGGCAAGCGCGTCGGGCGTCACGCGGGCGCGGCCGAGCAGTCCGCCGTCCGGGATCGGCGCGGCTGCCGGCTGGGGACGATGAAGCACCACCCACGCGGCCATCGCGGCGACGGCGATGATCATCGCCGAAATCGCCAGCGCATGCCCCCATGTCTCGAACAGGTTGAGCGCGAAGGGCTGGCCGACCGCGGCGCCGCACAGCGCGATCTCGACCGGCAGCGTCAGGTTGAGCAGCGGCGTGCCGAGCAGCGAGGCGCGCGGCCAATCGCCGGGCTTGCGCACGCGCCAGGCAAACCAGAGTTGCCATTTGAGCGCGTTCACCCCCATCAGCAGCAACCAGAAGCCGATGCGATGCCCCAGCATTAGTCGGCCGGTGCCGAACCCCCCAGTCACCACCATCAGTCCGGCCGCACCCAGCGAGCCGATCCACAGCAGGGGAAATCCCGGCGGCGGATCGCGCCATGTGCGTTTCGCGAAGCCAAGGACGCGGTTCGCGAAACGCGGCTTGCCCGGCGCGGGGTCGGCGCGGCTTTGGCGGGCGGTCCGGGCGGCAGGCATGGCGGAGAGGCTGCCATCGCGCACCCGGCAGGGCAATCGGGGACGGTCATGAAGACGATAATAGTAGCAGGCTTGCTGGCGCTGGCGTTTCCGGTGGCGGTACAGGCGCAGCCGACCGATACCGCCGCGATCGCCGCGCAGCGCGAGGCGATGGCCAAGCTCAACTGGATGCACGGCACCTGGCGTGGCCCGGCGGTCAGCCAGTCGCCGCAGGGCGAGCACCGCGTGACGCAGACCGAGCGGATCGGCGGCTTTCTCGACGGCACGCTCACCATGATGGAGGGCAAGGGCTTCAACCCCGATGGCAGCGTCGGCTTCAACGCGCTGGGCGTGGTATCCTATGATGCCCAGGCCAAATCCTATTGGCTGACCAGCTGGGCGCTGGGGCACGGCGGCAAGTTCCCGTTTCGGCTTACCGACACCGGCTATGTCTGGGAAATCCCGGCCGGACCCCAGACGATCCGCTACACGGCCACCTTGGCCAGCGGCGTCTGGACCGAAGTGGGCGACTATATCACGGCGGGGCAGGCGCCCGTCCGCTTCTTCACGATGACGCTGACTCGCACCGGCGACACCGACTGGCCCGCCGGCGGGAACGTCACGAAACCGTGACCTGACTGACAGCCGGGTGTCACAAGCCCCGGCTAGCAGGATGCGACGCCGCCCGCGGGCTGGGCGGCGCGCATCTGGAGTCCGGCCATGGGAACTCTTGCCAAGGCGCCGAAGAACGGCGCGGTTCGCGGTGCGGTGCATCGCCATGACCATCTCAGCAAGGAAGGCCTGCTCGAGCGCGCCTTCACCTTCGCGTTCCGCGGCCTTGTCTATCCCCAGATCTGGGAAGATCCGGTGGTCGACATGGAGGCGCTGGAGATCACGCCCGATAGCCATGTCGTGACGATCGCCTCGGGCGGGTGCAACGCCTTCTCCTATCTGACCGCGAACCCGCGCGCGATCACCGCGGTCGATCTAAACCCCGCGCACATCGCGCTCAACAAACTCAAGCAGGCCGCGGCGCTGCATCTGCCCGATCATGCCAGCTTCCGCGGCTTTTTCGGCGACGCCGACCGGCCCGAGAATGTCGCGCTGTACGAGCGTCATCTCTGCCCGCATCTCGACTCGGCGACCCGCGGCTATTGGGAAGGCCGCGCGTATAACGGCCGTCGCCGCATCTCGGGCTTCGCTACCGGATTCTACCGCCAGGGGCTGCTCGGCCGGCTGATCGGCTTCGTCCACTTCCTTGGGCGCTTCTATCGCATCGATCCGCGCGAGATCCTCGCGGCGCAGTCGATCGAGGAGCAGCGCGCGATCTACGAGGCACGGCTCGCGCCTTTCTTCGAGAAGAAGTTCCTGCGCTGGCTGGTCGACCAGCCCGCTGCCTTGTTCGGCTTTGGCATCCCGCCGGCGCAATACGATCTGCTCAAGGTCGACGACACGCGCGGCATCACTGGTGCGCTCGAGAGCCGGCTGCGGAAGCTCGCCTGCGACTTCGACATCAAGGACAATTTCTACGCCTGGCAGGCGTTCGGCCGCGGATACGGCAAGCACGACGACGCGCCGCTGCCGCCCTATCTCCAGGCGAGCAATTATGCGGAGATTCGCGACCGCGCCGACCGTGTCGAGATCCGCCACACCAACTATGCCGATTATCTCGAGGGCATGCCGGCGCAGTCGCTCGACCGCTATATCCTGCTCGACGCGCAGGACTGGATGACCGACGCCCAACTCACTCGGATCTGGAGCGAGATCACCCGGACGGCCAGGCCCGGCGCGCGCGTTCTCTACCGCACCGCCGCAGCGCCCGACGTGGTGCAGGGGCATGTGCCCGCCGCGATCCTCGGCCAATGGGACTATGCGTCGCAGGAACAGCGCGACGACTGGACCCGCCGCGACCGCTCCTCGGTCTATGGCGCGACGCACCTCTGGACGTTGAAGCCGCACGCATGAGCACGATCGCGGCGGGCCAGCAGGCGCTGATGGACGACGTCTACTCGCTCCATCGCCATTTCTACGACCTCACGCGGAAGCTCTATCTGCTCGGCCGCGACCGGCTGATCCGCAACCTCGCGCCGCCGCCGGGCGGAAGCGTGGTCGAAGTCGGCTGCGGCACCGCGCGCAACCTCATCGTCGCAGCCAAGGCGTGGCCCGACGCGCGCTTCCACGGCTTCGACATCAGCGCGGCGATGCTCGAGACCGCGCGGAAATCGGTGGCGAAGCATGGCCTGTCGGACCGGATCATCCTCGCCCAGGGCGATGCCGGCACGTTCGACGCCACGTCGCTGTTCGGCCTGGAGAAGGTCGATCGCATCTTCATGAGCTACACGCTCTCGATGATCCCGCCTTGGCAGGAAGCGATCGAACGCAGCGCGGAGAGCCTGGCGCCGGCCGGTGGACTGCACATCGTGGATTTCGGCCAGTATGAGCGGCTGCCCGGGCTGGTGAAGCGGCTCCACTTCAAGTCGCTCAACGACTTTCACGTCACGCCGCGGCGCGAGCTTCCCGCCGTGCTCCGGCGCGTTGCGCAGGCGCACGGGCTGGGCCTCGAATTCACCCCCCTCTATCGCGGCTATGCCTGGAGCGCGGTTCTCCGGCGCTAATCCTGTGCAAACAGAACGCCGAGCGCGGCGGTGTTGAGCGCCAGCAAGGGGCCCAGCCACAGGTTCGAAGTCCGCAGCGTATCGAGCGGATGGGCGGAAGTGAGCGCGCTCAGCAGCGCGATCGTGAGCAGCAGCAGGTACAGCACGCTGAGGACCAGCGCGACCGGCCAGCTCGGCTTGCGCGGCGCCGCGCCGCCGCCCTCAGCGCCTTCCTTCTTCTTGGTCTGGTATTGGATCCCGCCGACCAGTGCCATGATCGGGAACAGGTTCGGCGTGAACCATTCCCAGGCGGCGCGGACGTCGGCACCGAACAGCGGCAGGTTCGACATCAGCACGAGGAGCAGGATCAGCAGCACGCCCCATATCCACCAGACCAGCGTGAGGATCGATGTGGACTTCATTGTCCTTCCCCCGCCAGCCGCGCGCCGCGCAGATGCTTGCGTGCGCCGAGCGCGCTGGTGGTCACGAAGGCGGGTTCGCTGCGCACCGAGGGCCGCGCGAACTCATAGACCAGCACGCTGAAATGGTGCGCGGGGCCGATCGGCACGCCGGCGATCGAAGGCGGAAGCACGTCTGCACCCCGATCGAGCCATTGCTGCGCCTCGGGCAGGGATACCTGCTCCGATCCCGAGGTCGAGGACGCGGTGCTCACCAGGAAGACGATTACGCGATACCGGCCGGGATCGGCATTGCGGAACGCGCTCAGCCAGGATCGGGGGTTTGCCAACTGGCTCCAGTCGATCAGCGCGGAGGGTTCGAGCACCCAGCGCTTGGGCTCGGCCGCAGAGCGCCCGTCCGCATCGAACCGCTCAGGCTGGGTGACCAGGGCGAACCCGCCAGGCACCGCGAAATAGCTGCGCCGGTCATAGCCGGCGCGGGACAATTGGACGCGCAACGCCGCTTCGGCTTGCCCGGCCGTGGCGATCGACGGGCCCAGCCGCGTGAATGCCAAAACCATCTTTGCCGACGGCCGGGGTGCCGGTAAGGCAAACCGCGGAAAGGCTGGCGTGGGTGTTCCGATGGGCAGGGGCGGTGGCGCCGCGTAGCGTCCCAGCGGGGCGCACGCAGCCACCACCAGCGCCGACACAAGCGTAAAGCAGCGAAGATAGCGTATCACGGCGGCCCCCATTCCGCGAGAATGCCGTATCGCTATCATGAAAGGTCAAGTGAACGAAAGTGGCAGACATCGCCCCGAAAGACGCCCCGCTAGCCCAGGAAACCCCGAAGTCGCCCCGGCCGGTCATCGTCCTCGTTCGTCCGCAGCTCGGCGAGAATATCGGCAAGGCGGCGCGTGCGATGCTCAATTTCGGGCTGACCGAGATGCGCCTCGTCAGCCCGCGCGACGGCTGGCCCAATCCCTCGGCTGGTCCCGCGGCAAGCGGCGCAGACGTGGTGCTCGAAAGGGCGCAGCTCTTTGAAAGCGTCGCCGAGGCCGTCGCCGATTGTACCCATATCTATGCCACCACGGTGCGCAAGCGCGGCGTCACCAAGCCGGTAGTCACGCCCGAGCAGGCCGCGCGCGAGATCCGCGCGGCCGGCGCGGAGCGCTCGGCGATCCTGTTCGGCCCCGAGCGCTCGGGGCTCGAGACCGAGGACGTCACCCTGGCCCGGACGATCCTCACCGTGCCGATCAACCCCGAATTCGGCTCGTTGAACCTTGCCCAGGCAGTGATCCTCGTCGCCTATGAATGGTCGAAGGGGGCAGGCCTTGCCAGCCCGCCGACGACCGAGCTGGATCCTCCGGCGCCGCAGGACGAACTCGACGGGATGATCGGCCAGCTCGATAGGATGCTCGCCGATTCGGGCTATTATTTCCCGCCGAACCGCGTCCCCGCAACGCGGCGGACGCTGCGTACCTTGCTCACCAAGCCAGGCTGGTCGTCGCAGGAACTGCGTACGCTGCGCGGAGTGCTTTCGGCGCTCGACGGCAGGAAGCGCCACCGCGCCGACTGACCTTCAGCGCCGATCGAACGTCTCGAGCTCATAGGCGATCGAGGCCTCGACCAGCTGTTCCCACAGCGCGCCGATCGGCGCCTCGGGGAGGCCGGCCGCGCGGGCGTGGATGCGTGCGTTGGCGATGACCTCCGCCTTGCGCGCCTCGTCGCGCACCTGGCCGCGCTCGGGCTTGATGCGCGCGGCCGCGTCCATATAGCCGAAGCGGCGCGCGAGCAGCGCGACCAGCGCGCGGTCCACCGCGTCGACGCCGGCGCGGACCTCGGCCATCGTCGTGCAGGCTTCGGGATCGAGAATGTCTTGCATGGCCCGCCTGTGGCGAGTGCCTGCGCCGCTGTCCAGCTTGACTTGGGCGTCCCCGGCGGCTAACCGCGCGCCTTCGCAATGGCCCCGCACCCCGGTGAAGCGGTGGCCCTGCCCTCCCACAAGGAACCAGCAGGCGGATACCGGGAACAACCCCGCGTTCCCGAACGGGAGAGCGGACTACGTCGTTCTGTAATTGCAAAGGATTCAATATGTCGAAGCGCTCCAGCGCCAAGCACAAGCTCGACCGCCGGATGGGCGAGAACATCTGGGGTCGCCCGAAGAGCCCGGTCAACAAGCGCGAGTACGGTCCCGGCCAGCACGGCCAGCGCCGCAAGGGCAAGATGTCGGACTTCGGCATCCAGCTGCGCGCCAAGCAGAAGCTCAAGGGCTATTACGGCGACATCACCGAGAAGCAGTTCAAGCGCTCGTACGAGGACGCTTCGAAGATGAAGGGCGACACCGGTCAGAACCTGATCGGCCTGCTCGAGATGCGCCTCGACATGATCGTCTATCGCGCCAAGTTCGCGCCGACGATCTTCGCCGCGCGCCAGCTGGTCAACCACGGCCATGTCCGCGTCGATGGCGACAAGTGCAACATCGGCTCGCGCCGCATCAAGCCGGGCCAGACCGTCTCGCTCTCGACCAAGGCGCAGGAAATGGCCCTGGTGATGGAGGCGCAGAGCCTCTCCGAGCGTGACATCCCCGACTATGTCGTGCCTGAAGGCGCCTCGAAGATCACCTTCACGCGCGTGCCCACGCTCGACGAAGTGCCTTATCCGGTTCGCATGGAGCCGAACCTGGTCGTCGAGTTCTACTCGCGCTGATCGGCATCCCAGCCAGAAAACGGAAGGGGCGGTCCTTGCGGGCCGCCCCTTTTCGTTAGGAGACTGGGGGAAGCCGCAGCGTCTCACGCAGGAAGAGGTCGATCCGATCGAGCATCGATTCGCGAACCGCACTGTCGTCGAGCTGGTGGTCGAGACCCTTATATTCGACCAGCTCCACCTTGGCCCCGGCGGCGCGCAGCTTCGACGCCATCAGCCGCGACTGTCCGATCGCGACGTTGAGATCCTGATCGCCATGGAAGAGCAGGACCGGCGCCTTGATTTGCGCGGCATTCTGCGCCGGTGAGGCTTCGCTCCAAAGCGCGCGGTCGCCGAGGATGTTCTTTACTTGCTCGTCGCTCGAATAATCCTTGAGCTCGCCTTGCAGGCGCTCGAGATCGGTAACCGGGGCGATTGCGGCGATCGCCTTGAACAGGCCGGCGTCGAGCATGCTGGTCTGCAATGCCGCATAGCCGCCATAGGACCAGCCTACGATCGCGAGCTTTTCTGCGGAAGTGATGCCTTGCGCCGTCAGCCAGCGCCCCGCATCGCGTATGTCGCCCATCGCCAGCTTCCACGAACGAAAGCCGTTATCGCTGAGCCAGCGCGTACCATAGCCGCTGGATCCGCGATAATTGGGCTGAAGCACTGCATAGCCGCGGCTCGCGAAATATTGCGAGAGCCAGTCGAAGCCCCATTCGTCACGCGCCGACGGACCGCCATGCGGCATCACGATCGCAGGGAGGTTCTTGCCGTCGCTGCCGGGCGGGAGCGTCAGATAGGCAGGCACCATCGTGCCGTCCGAGGCCCGGTAGGTGATCGGCTTGACGGTCGCGAGCTTGACCCCAGCAAGGTCCGGCCGGACCGGTGCGATCTCGGCCATTTTCCGCGTCGCCTGGTCGAACAGGTAATAGTTGCCCGGATTGATGTCGCTGCCGGCGAACACGACGAGCTTCTTCTCATCGAGGCTCGCATCGGTAACCGCGATGCTGGGCGATCCCGAAACCGCCTTGCTGAGCGACGCAACCAGTGCGCTGATCTTGGGATCGAAATAGCTCACATGGCGCCGGTCCGTGGCATAACTCGCCCCCACGACGCGTTGCTGGCGGCCGATCCGAACCAACCCGTCCACATCGACATCGGGCCGCGCAAAGACCAGTTCACGCTTGAGGCTGCCGTCGAGCGCGACCTTGTAGAGCGCTTTGCGTCCATCGGCATTGTCGAAACCATAGGCCAGGTTGAGATCGCGATCGACCGCATAGGGCCAGAACCCTTCGCTCAGATAACCGGTCAACTTGACCGTACTGAGCGCTTCCCATTCCTTGCTGGCGGGGCGACGATATTTGTAAACCAGCTCGTCGCCGGAATATCCACTCGCAAGCCGTGCCCGGGTTGCCAGGACGCGCGTCATCCCATGGCCATCGGTGATGTAGTCGGCGGCGCTCGCGCGCGGCGATTCGACCGTCGTGCGTTTGAGCGAGACGGTATCGACGCGTTCCACGCCCAGCCCTTCGCGGGATTGCCCCACCAGCGTGCCCGTGTTCTGCTCGGGGACGAAATGGCGCAGCATCAGCACGTTGCTCCCCGCCCCGTCGGGCAACCAATCGAGGATGTCCCCGCCATAATAGCCTCGGTAGAGTTGGCCCCAGCGCTGCCGGGCGCTAAGTTCCTTGGCGTTGGAACCATCGGCGTCGATTGCGATCATTCGGCTCATGCCCGCGGGGCCGTCACCGCTCGCGACGATGCCGAACTGCGTGCAGACCAGACGCGTCGATGTCGACCATGCGCAATCGCTCAAGCGGATTTGCGCGTCGCCCGTATAATTGAGGATCGACTTGAGCTGCCCGTCGGGCGTGGACACCACAAGCCCCGTCCCCCGCGTTCCCGTGGCGACGACCAGCGCTACGCGCTGCCCGTCCGGCGAGACGCTGACGTCGCGGATCATCTCGCGCGCGCCGAACTGCTTTGCCTGGATGCTCTGCGCCGCCACGGGCGTACCGAGGCACAGGGGCAGGCCCAGTGCCGCAAGACTTCTGATCACGATTTCCCCCTTGTCTGTTTAGACATGGTACCTTCGAATGATCGAGGTTCAAGCGTGCTTGCGAACCGGGAATGGCCCTGCCAAGCTTGGTACACCTAATTCTTGGTTCGTACTGGGATCGATCATGCGCTTTGCCGCCGCCGTCACGCTTCGTTTCGTCCAAGTTCACGCATCATGACTCCGATACGGCTCTCCGATTTCGCGACAGGGACGGTGTATGACGTCGTCGCGGCGGATACGACGCTTCCCCTGACGCTCGCCAGCGCGCAGGCGCTTCCGGATTCGGGACGCGAGGGTGGATCGTTTCGGCTGGAGTTCCTCGGCCCGAGCGAACCGGTTCTGCCGCAGGCCATGTATCGATTCGGCAGCGGCGACGTGGGGCATGAGATCTTCATAGTGCCGACCGCGCGGGACACGCGTGGCATCCGCTACGAAGCGATATTCTATTAGGGTGCCGCCCGCCATTCCCACAGGTGGTAGGCGCCGCGATCGTCGTCGAGGATCGTGAAGCCGAGCCGGGCATAGAGCGTGCGCGCCGGATTGTTCTTCTCGACATGGATCGTGACGCTGCGACCCGCCGCGGCCGCGAGAACGTCGCGCAGCATCGCGCCGCCCAGGCCCAGGCCCCGCGCCTCGGGCATCAGTGAGATATCGACGATGCGGACCTCGCCGGGCATGTCGTAGAGATAGAGCCGGCCGATCGCCGTTCCGCCGCGCTCGACGATCGCCGCGTCCATGCCCTTATAGTGCTGCTGGTAATGCGCGTGCTGCGCGGCATGCTGCTGGGCGAGGAACGCCTGCTTGGCTTCCTCCGGCCAGGGCACCGGCGCAAGTTCCTGCGCGCGCGTCGAGGCATAGAGCGCAGTGGTGAACGCCAGGTCGGCGTCGCACATCGGGCGCAGTGCAACTCCCAGCGCTGCCGCCTCGACAAGGGGCAAGGGCATGGCGTTCGTCAGCCCCGCGGCGGGAACACGCCCTGCAACGCGATGCAGAAATAGAGCGTAAGATACGGCATCATGTTGTTGTGCGGCAGGCTGCCACCGATCACCGGCAGCAGCCCGCTCGACATCTGGGTGGTCGGCGTGGCCGGCGCATAGATGTTGCCGCCCTTGGACCGCGTCAGCGCGTTGTTGGTCGATATGTTGGTCTCGGCCTCATCACCGCTCGCGACCATCAGCAGGTGGTTGTGCGCCGGCATCTCGGATTCGAGCAACGTCACCGTCTCGGAGCCGCCGGTCTGACCCAGATCGTACACGCCGAGCCCCGGCCCCTGTCCCGGATGCATCGGGACCGAGCCCTGGATGTTGGGCAGCGCGAAATTGCTCTTGCCGTTGCCGCCATAGGTGGTGCCCAGCAGCGAGAACAACGCGGTGTTCTGCGAAAGCGGCAGCAACTGGCCATCGCACCACGCCCATCCCTTGGGCGCAAAGGTAAACGGGAAGACCCGGATTTCGGCGACGAACGGATCGGCCAAGGGACGGCTCCTCAGGTTGGGCTCGGGAAGATCCCGAACAGCGAGATGATGAAGTCGACGCAGAGATACGGCTGCATGTTTTCGTGGGGCTGATTGCCGCCCGCGAAGCTGATCGCCGAGCTGCTCAACTGGTCGCCGGGCTGCGAATTGATGAAGGCGTCGACCTGGGTCGACTTGCCGATCACCGCATTGGTCGGCGTCGGCGAGGCGGCGGTGTTGGTCGAGGTGACCATCGGGTGGGTATGGACGGGAATCTGCTGGCCCGTCAGCGTCACCGTCTCGACTCCGCCGGGCTGCGCGAGATTGAAGCCGTTGCCCTGGTGGAGCGGCACGCGACCGCGCAGGTCGGGCAGCGCGAAGGTGTCCTGCCCGTCGCCGCCATAGGTCGTTCCGATCAGCTGGAAGAGCGTCTCGTTCTCCGAGATCGGCAGCAGCTGGCCTTCGCAGAAGCTCCAGCCCGCAGGCGGGAAATTCCCCGCGAACATCCGGATCTCGCCGATATAGGGTTGCGCCATCGGTCGGCCTCCTCAGTTCTGCGAGGGGAAGATGCCCTGGAGCGCGATGCACCAGGACAGGGTCAGATAGGGCTGCATGTTCGGGTGCGCCTGGCTCCCGCCGGCATTGGTGATCGTGCCGCCGATCGGCGTACTCGGTGCCGCCAGCCCGGCATAGAAATCGTTCGGGGCCGAGCTTCCGAGCAGCAGGGTGTTGGCTGGGACGTTGGTGTTTCCCGTGGTCGCGCTCGACGCGATCATCGAATGCATATGCCCCGGCATCTCGGGGATCGTGAGCGTGTGCGCCTGCTCGCCGCCGCGTTCGCCGGCGAGATGGCCGTTGCCGACATGCATCGGCACGCGCCCCCGCAGGTCCGGCAGCGCGAAGTTCGTTTGGCCGTTGCCGCCATAGGCAGTGCCCAGCAGCGAGAACAGCGCCTGGTTCTGGTTGATCGGCAAAAGCTGACCGTTGCACAACGCCCAGCCTTTCGGCGCGAAGACAAAGGAAAAAAGCCTAAGCTCCGACAAAAACGGCTCAGCCATGCCTGAATCCCCCCCGATGATTTGCAATGTACCGGCGAAACGAACTTCGGCAAGCCCTATTCGTAACCGTGCTGATCTTGCTCGGAATCTCCTGACCTAAGTGAATGGTAATGGCGGGAATATGCCCGCATGCGCGTGATCTACTACGGCCCATCGCCTACGTCTTGGGATTCGGCATGATATTTTCGGGAGGTCGGTCCGACTTGTAGCCGACTGCGTCGAGATTTGTGAAAATCGGCGCCAATACCGGGCCTTAGGTTGAGCATTCTCCCGAACGGCGCGGATAAGGGATCGCCAGGCAATGACCCTCAATTCCCCGCGATCCGAGACAAGCGCCGCGCGGGACAGTAATAGCGCGGGAATGATTCTCCCCCCGCCTCCCGAATGGGCCCCGCACGAAGCCGTCTGGATCGGCTTTCCCAGCCATCCCGAATTGTGGCTCGAGGATCTCGAGCCCGCGCGCGGCGAAGTCGCCGCCTTCGCCCGCGCGGTCCATGCCGGCGGGCGCGGCGAGACCGTGATCCTGGTCGCCGCCGACGAGGAAGCGGCGGCGGCGGCGCGCGGGCATGTCGGCGACAGCGCGCGCGTGGTGATCGAGCCGTTCGGCGACATCTGGCTGCGCGATACCGGCCCGATCGTCGACGGTGCCGGCCGCGCGCACGATTTCCGCTTCAATGGCTGGGGCGGAAAGTATGACCTTGAAGGCGATTCGGATGTCGGCCTCCGGCTCGCGCGTCGCGAGGGGCTCACCGTCGACGAGCGCCGCTGGATCCTCGAAGGCGGCGCGATCGACGGCGACGGCACCGGGCTCGTCGTCACCACAGAGCAATGCCTGCTCAATCCCAACCGCAACCCCAATTTCACCAAGGCCGATGTCGAGGCGCTGCTCGCCGGCGACCTCGGCTATACCCGGGTGCTGTGGCTCGGCGACGGACTGCTCAACGACCATACCGACGGCCATGTCGACAATCTCGCGCGATTCGTGGCTCAGAACCGGCTGCTGATCCCGCAAGCGACCGACAACGATCCCAACTGGCGCATCTACCAGGATGCCGCGCAACGCGCCGAGCGCTTCGGCGTCGAAGTCGTCCGCTTCCCCTCGCCCGGCCGCGTGCTGAGCCCCGAGGAAGAGATCATCCCGGCGAGCTACATGAACTTCTATATCGGCAATGCCGCGGTGATCGTTCCCGTCTATGGCCAGGAGAACGACCAGGCGGCGATCGACGCGCTTGCGGCGCTTTTCCCCGGGCGAGAGGTTGTCGGCCAGCGTGCCGACCATATCTTGACCGGCGGCGGCAGCTTCCACTGCATCAGCCAGCAGCTCCCCCGGCTCTGAGGAACCCCATGACCGAGATCACCGTCGGCGCGCTCCAGCTCGCCTTCACCAACGATATCGACGCCAACATCAAGGCGGTGTCCGAGCTCGTCCGCGAGGCGGCGGGCAAGGGCGCACAGGTCGTGCTGCCGCCCGAACTGTTCGAGGGCGAGTATTTCTGCCGCGTCGAGGACGAGGGGCTGTTCTCGAACGCCAAGCCGGTCAACGAGCACAAGGCGGTGCTGGCGATGCAGCACCTTGCTGCGGATCTGGGCATCCACATCCCGACCAGCTTCTTCGAAGCCGATGGCCCGCATCATTACAACAGCCTGGCGATGATCGGCCCCGACGGACGCGTCGAGGGCGTCTATCGCAAGAGCCACATCCCCGACGGCCCGGGCTATGAGGAGAAATTCTATTTCCGGCCGGGCAATACCGGGTTCAAGGTGTGGAACGGCCCCGGCGCGCGGATCGGCGTAGGGGTGTGCTGGGACCAATGGTATCCCGAGACCGCACGCGCGCTGATGCTGATGGGCGCCGAAGTGCTGTTCTATCCGACCGCGATCGGCAGCGAGCCGCATGACGACAGCCTCGACACCGCGCGGCTGTGGCGCCGGGCGATGGTGGGGCATGCCGTGTCGAACGTCGTCCCCGTCGTCGCTGCCAACCGCGTCGGCGTCGAGCATGGGCAGACCTTCTACGGCACCAGCTTCATCACCGACGAGCGCGGCGACATCCTCGCCGAGCTCGATCGGGAGGAGACCGGGGTGATTACCGCCAAGCTCGATCTCGACCGCGTCAAGCGCCACCGCGCGGCGTTCGGCTTCTTCCGCGATCGCCGGCCCGAGCTGTACGGGCGACTCGTCCAGGACATCTGATCCGCTTAACTTCGCACTTTTCGCACTGTTTCATTCCAGAAGTTGCGCGAGTAGGAAATCTTGTTGCGTCAGCGCCGGCATGCATGTGGACGGTTCAAAGAGCCGGACGAAGTGCAGCACAGTATTTCCTACATTGAAAGGCCGCCTCCGAATGGTAGGCGGCGGGCGTGATCACTCCTGTGTACGCGATCGCGCTGGGCTCCAACCGCCCCGGACGCCATGGCCGTCCCGAGGCCGAGATCGCCGCTGCGCTTGCTGCGCTGGGCGGGCTCGTCGCGGTGTCCCCGGTGCTGCGCACGTCCCCGCTGGGGCCGTCGAAGCGGCGCTTCGCCAATGCCGTCGCGCTCGTTGCGAGCGACGAGACCCCTCCGGCGCTGCTCGCGCGACTGAAGGCGATCGAGCGCGATTTCGGCCGGCGTCGCGGGCGGCGATGGGATGCGCGGGTGATGGATCTCGACATCATCCTGTGGTCACAAGGCGCGTGGGGCGAGCGCGGGCTGACCGTGCCGCATGCGGCGTTCCGGACGCGCGATTTCGTGCTGCGGCCGTTGCTGTCGGTGGCGCCCGGCTGGCGTGATCCGGTGAGTGGGCTGACCGTGCGCCACCTCGCGGCGCGGCTGGCGCGGCGGTAATCCCCTCCCTGAAAGGGAGGGTCTGGGGTAGGTTTAGCGGCAGGCGAGGCTCGATGCCTTGTCCGTCGCTGTTCTGCGAGATGCCGAGAGAGTCTTTTGAGCGCGCAGGCGCGCGCACCTACCCCAGCCCCTCCCGGCAAGCAGGGAGGGGAGTTAGTTTGCCAGGATCGTATCCGCGAGCAACAACAGCAGCTTGACGTCGATCGCCAGTCCTTCGGCGCGCTTCGCCGCGACGAAGCGCGCGATGTCGGCGCGCGCGACGCGGTGGACGAGGATGTCTTCGCCATCGACGCCGCCGCCTTCGCCGACCCTGGTCAGCCCGGTGGCGCGGACCAGGGTGAAGCCCTCGCTGACCATGCCCGGCGAGGAATGGAAATAGCCCAGATCCTCCACCGCGGCGCAATCATAGCCGGTTTCCTCGACCAGCTCGCGCCGCGCGGCGTCGAGCGGGGTGTCGCCGTCCTGCGTGTCGCCGATCAGCCCGGCCGGGAGTTCGAGGCAGCGCCGGCCGAGCGGCACGCGATATTGCTCGACGAGCAGGACATGGTCGTCGTCATCGATCGCGACGATCACCGCCGCCCCGATGCAGCGGGCGCGCGCGACGAACTCCCATTTGCCCTGCCGCTTGGCGGTGATCCATTTGCCCTGCCAGACGGTTTCGACGGGCTCTTTGGGAATGCTCATAGTTCGATCAGGCGGTCCGGCAATTCGTTGGTGTCGCCCTGGCTGCGCGGGAAATGCTCGGCAAGCACCTTGCCGATCTGCGCGACGGCCTGTGCCATGCCTTCGCCGGGCCGCCCTTGCTTCACCTCTGCGATCAGCACCGCCATCGCTTCGCCCCAGACATCCGCCGAGACCCTCGAATGGATCGCCTCGTCGGCGATAATCTCGGCGCGATGCTCGGCGAGGCTGAGATAGAGGAGGACGCCGGTCGCGCCATGGGTCCGCAGCTCGACGGCGGTGCGGAACAGCGCCAGCGCGCGGGCATGGGTGCGCCGCGTCTTGGTCCTGCCCGGGGTCAGCGCAAGGCGCAGCGCATCGAGCGCGAGCAGCACGCGCGCGACGAGGAACGTGACCGCCATCAGCACCAGCGCAAAGGTGAGATACCAGCGTGGCGGCGTATCCGACCAGGCGTCGATCAGCGCCGCATGGAGCCATTCGACCGGCGTGGGTATCCAGGCGAGCAGCGCGAGGACAAAGAGCATCGCCAACACCGTCCAGTGCAGCGCGACGTCGTGATAGGCGTCCGAACGCCCGGCGACGACCGTGACGATCTCGCCATCGGTCGTGCGCTCGGCTTGCGAGACCGCGGCAGTGACCCGCGCATGATCGGCTTCGCTAAGATGCATCACCAACTCCCCGAGGCGCCGCCGCCCCCGAACGATCCGCCGCCGCCCGAGAAGCCGCCGCCACCGCCGCCGCCTCCCCAACCGCCGCCGCCTCCGCCCCATCCGGACGAACCGCCGCCATGCGAGCCGCGGCTGATCTCGTTGGCGATCGACCACAGGATGATCGGCAGTGCGCCGCCATCGCCGCCGCGGCTATAGCGCCGGTCGCCCCACGGCCCGCGGCGATATTTCCGCCCGCGCCCGCGCGCGAACATCGGGATGATCACGAAGACGAGGATAATTCCCCAGAAGACGAGCCCCCAGGGGAAGCCGCCGCCACTCGACCGGCGGTTCTGCCGGGTCGCAGTGGTCGCCTTGTCGGCCTGCGCCTTGGCGCGCGCCTCCGCGGCTTCGAGCGGTAGCTTCATCTGCTCGCCGATCGCCTGCGCCCCGGCGACGATGCCGCCGGGCATGTCGTTGGCGCGGAAGCGCGGCAGGATCGTATCCTGGATGATGCTGCTCGACATCGCATCGGTCATGATCGGCTCGAGCCCATAGCCTACTTCGATCCGGACCTTGCGTTCGTTGGGCGCGACGATCAGCAGGATGCCGTTATTGGCGTCTTTCTGCCCGATCCCCCAAGCCCGGCCGAGCCGATAACCATAGTCGGCGATATCATAGCCCTGCAGATCGGGTATCGTCGCGACGACGAACTGGCGCGTCGTCGCCGTGTTGATCTCCTCGGCAAGCGCCGTGATCTGCGCTTTCTGCGCCGCATCGAGCAGATTGGCGGCATCGACCACGGGCTCGCGGTCGCGCTTGGGAAAGGTCTGCGCATGCACCGCAAGCGGCGCGAACAGCAGCAAAGCGAGCAGAAGCCGCAGGATACGCATCACAGGATCTCGCGATTGGCTGCGGGGTCCGCGGCGATGCCGCCAGCCCCGCCAGCAAGGAACGGGTGCGGGATCAGTTGGTGTTCCCGAAATCGACCGTCGGGGCCTTGTCCGCGCCGGCCTGGGCCTGGAACGGGGTCATCGGCTTCGAACCGTAGAAGATCTTGGCGCCGACCGCGTCGGGGAAGGTGCGGATGCGGGTGTTATAGTCCTGCACCGCGGTGTTGTAGTCGCGGATCGAGATGGCAATGCGGTTCTCGGTGCCTTCGAGCTGGTCCATCAGCGTCTTGAAATTGCCCTGGCTCTGGAGCTGGGGATAGGCTTCCTGGAGGCGCTGGAGCGAAAGCGACAAGCCGTTCTGGGCCTGGTTGAACGCCGAGACCTTGCTCGGATCGGTCAAGTCGTCGCCGCTCAGCTGGATCTGCGTCGCGCGGGCGCGGGCGCTGGTCACGTCATTGAGGATCTTGCCCTCGGACGCAGCGGCACCCTTCACCGTGTTGACCAGGTTGGGCACCAGATCGGCGCGGCGCTGGTAGTTGGTCTGGACGTCGGCCCAGCGCGCCTTGGCGGTCTCCTCGGCAGTGGGGACGCTGTTGATTCCGCAAGCGGAGAGCAGGGCGGCGCCGGCGAGCGCGAGAACGGCACGAAACTTCATCACGTGGTTGATCCTCCGGATCTGTCGAGGAGTGTCTTATACGGCGGCAACACTGGAGCCCGATAGCGAAATCGGACATGGTTATGCGCGCAACGGGTTTGAAGAGGAGCAAGGGCCACATGCTGAAGGAATTCCGTACCTTCATCGCGCGCGGAAACGTGCTGGATCTCGCCGTCGGCGTGATCATCGGCGCGTCGTTCGGCACGATCACCAAGTCGCTCACCGACGACATCATCATGCCGGTGATCGGCTGGCTGTTCGGCGGGTTCGATTTCTCGAGCTATTTCATCCGGCTGGCGCCGATCCCGGCGACCTATACCGGATCGCCCGACAATTACGCCGCGCTCAAGGCCGCTGGCGTCCCGCTGTTCGGCTATGGCGAGTTCGTGACGGTGGTGATCAACTTCCTGATCCTCGCCTTCATCGTCTTCCTGCTGGTGCGCAGCGTGAACAAGATCATCGCCGCGGCCGAGCGCGAAAAGGCCGAAGGCGACGCGCCGCCGGCAGCCGATCCGGCCGATGTCGTGCTGCTGCGCGAGATCCGCGACGAACTGAAGCGCAAGAACGCCGCGAGCTAGGCTGCGGCAAGTTCCTCCGCGACGGCATCGGCGAGGCTGGTGCCGTCGAGGATGCGCGCAGTTTCGTCGCGTACGCGCGCCATTGCGTGGCGGATCGCGCAGCTCGCTTCGTCCTTGCAGTCGTTGCAGGGGCGATACGCGGTGCGGCTGACGCAGGGGACTAAAGCGAGCGGCCCCTCGATCACGCGGATGATCTCGCCCAGCGAGATCAGGTGCGGCGCACGGGCGAGGCGATAGCCGCCCATCTTGCCGCGCGTGGAAACCAGGAACTGCGCCTCGCGCAGATCGGCGAGAATCAGCTCGAGGAATTTCCGGGGCACATTGGCCTCGGCGGCGATGCGGTTCATCGGCACCGGGCCGGTCGCAGCCTGTTGCTGGGTAAGGAAGAGCATCGCGCGAAGCGCGTAGCGAGACCGCTGCGTCAACATGATGCACTCTCCATGCCAAGTGATTGGATCGGTGGAAAGGCCCTTAACGGCCCCAACCTGACCTTTTCATTAAGCGATCGCGCGCCTATATGGGTGCTGTCGGGCTTGCCCGGCTGCCGGCTTCGGCCGGCTATGGGGATAAACGAAGGCGTGCAATAGGCGCAGCGGACCCGGGGGCAGTACCCGGCGGCTCCACCATAACCGGTGGTGTATCTGGACACCGTTTCTGACGGGGCCGAACCAGGATCGACGTGTGTTGAAAAGCGCCATCCATCTCTCAGCGTGGGCCACTGTGACGGTCTGAAACACAAGTGCCAACGATAACGAAGCACTCGCTATTGCGGCCTAACCCAACGGCTTAACGGCCCAAGGTTAGACTAAAATGCGCGGTCGGACCCCACCGGGCAACAGAAGGGGATTCCAGCGGTACGGGGAGCACCGGGCAACAGAAGCTCCCCACTTTCCCCTCAACCCGCCTTCCGGCTCTCGCCCAGCGTGGCGTGGAAAAGCAGCTCGTTTTCCAGGCCGACCCGGGCGCGCAGCCGCGGCAGCATCGCGCGCGTTGCGCAGACGAACTCGGCGTGGTTCGCGGCGATCGCCTCGGGGCTCCACAGCGTGAGATAGGCGCCCCAATCGGCCTTGAGCTGCTCGAACGTGGTGCGCATCCGCTCGATGCCAGCGGCATCGCTGCCCGAACGCGCCTGCAGCGCCAGCGTATAGATCATCGAATCTTCGATCGACAGGTGATCAGCGACCGTCTCGACGAGATGATCGAGCGTCATCGCCAGTTCGCTTGCGCCGGCATCGCGGTCGATCAGCGCGGCAAGGCGCGCCGATAAGGATTCGATCGCGGCGTGATCGCGCAACAGATCGGCGGCATTCGGCTTGGACATGATGAAACCCCCGGCCCGGCGCATAACGTTCCGCGAAGGGCGCGCCTTCTCCGTACAATTGCAGTGGCTTGCGGCGAAACGGTGTCAGGTCCGGAAGGGCACATTGGAGATATCGATCCGCACCTCGTAGCCCTTGCGTTCGAGATATTGCTTCACGCTCTTGCGGGTGAGTTCGACATCGGGTCCGGGTCCGATCTTGACTGCCCTGATCGGCAGCCGCCCGTCCTGCCCCCCGATCTCGAGATACGGCAGGATGACGTTGCGCCGAGCGCGGAATTTCACGGCCTCGTGCAGCGTCTCGTGCTGCGCGACGAGTCGCCATTCGAGTTCACCCTTGAACCCGATATGTTTGAATCGCGGGATGAGCGCGCTGAGCAAGTGATAGACCTCGCCTTCCGGCGCCTCGTCCGAGAGCTCGGCGAGCCGCACCTTGAGTTCGGCGTTGATCCGGCTCCGGGCAGTGACCACGCCATATTCGACCGGCGCGAGATAACGCCCCTTCGCGCCGGCTAGTTCTTCGAGCCCAGCGCGGCTGAACTGGATCGCGACCCCCTGCTCGCCGCCTCCATAGCCGCGCCACTGGCTTAGCAAATCCGCCTTCTCGCAGAAGCAGGCGGCATAGGTGTCAGGCATCCGCCCCGATTCGATCTGTGCGACGACGGTCTCGATAGGCTCGGCCCAGCCGGCGAGCCGGGAACTACCGACGATACGATCGAGCGCCTTTCGGGCGCAGCGGACCCCGTGGAGCAGTTCCTCGCGATCGTTGAGATAGGCGACGTTCGACGCGCGGATCACGCCCTGGTCGACGATCCCGATCAGCCCGGGCAGGTCGGTGTAATGGCTGAGCCACCCGGGAAGCTTCGGAGGAGTCGTCTCGGACATTGCGGGAGCTTGTGCGCGAAGCCTCAACGAAAGAAGGGGCCCGCGTCGCCGCGAGCCCCTCCGCATTCGATCCGAGCTATCGCTGGATCAATCCTTGTCGCCGGTGAGGAAGGCGGGAAGGCCGATATCGTCACCGCCCTTGTCCTCGCCGCCTTCGCGACGCGGGCCGCGGTCACCACGGTCGCCGCGAGGACCACGGTCGCCGCCGCCTTCGCGACGCGGACCGCGGTCGCGGTCACCACCACGGCCACCGCCGCGCTGACGGTCACCGCGATCGCCGCGGTCACCGCGCGGGCCACGATCGCCGCCTTCGCGGGGCTCGCGTGCCGGACGCGTGTCCTCCAGCTCTTCGCCGGTCTCCTGGTCGACGACGCGCATCGACAGGCGGACCTTGCCGCGCTGGTCGATCTCGAGGACCTTGACCTTGACTTCCTGGCCTTCGCTCAGGGCGTCCGAGACCTTCTCGACGCGCTCGTTCTTGATCTCCGAGACGTGGACGAGGCCGTCCTTGCCGCCCATGAAGTTCACGAACGCACCGAAATCGACGAGGTTGACGACCTTGCCGTTGTAGATCTTGCCGACCTCGGCCTCTTCGACCAGGCCCTTGATCCACTTGATCGCGGCTTCGATCTGCGACGTGTCGGACGACGACACCTTGATCACGCCCTCGTCGTCGATGTCGACCTTGGCGCCGGTGGTGGCGACGATCTCGCGGATCACCTTGCCGCCGGTGCCGATCACTTCGCGGATCTTCGACTTGTCGATCGTGAAGGTCTCGATGCGCGGCGCATGTGCCGAGAGCTCAGTGCGGGCTTCGCCCAGCGCCTTGTTCATCTCGCCCAGGATGTGCGCGCGGCCTTCCTTGGCCTGATGGAGCGCGGCTTCGAAGATCTCCTTGGTGATGCCGGCGATCTTGATGTCCATCTGCATCGTCGTGATGCCTTCGGACGTGCCCGCCACCTTGAAGTCCATGTCGCCGAGGTGATCTTCGTCACCCAGGATGTCCGACAGGATCGCGAAATCCTTGCCCTCGAGGATCAGGCCCATCGCGATGCCCGAGACCGGGCGCTTGATCGGCACGCCGGCGTCCATCATCGCGAGCGACCCGCCGCACACCGACGCCATCGACGACGAGCCGTTCGACTCGGTAATGTCGCTGGTCAGGCGGATCGTGTAGGGGAACTCTTCCTTGGTCGGCAGCACCGGGTGCAGCGCGCGCCATGCCAGCTTGCCGTGACCGACTTCGCGACGGCCAGGCGCGCCGAAGCGGCCGACTTCACCGACCGAGTACGGCGGGAAGTTATAGTGCAGCATGAAGTGCTGGTACGAGAGACCGCCGAGACCGTCGATCATCTGCTCCGCGTCGCGGGTGCCCAGCGTCGCGGTGGCGATCGTCTGGGTCTCGCCACGCGTGAACAGCGCCGAGCCGTGCGCGCGCGGCAGGAAGTGGGTTTCCGCTTCGATCGGACGGATCTGGGTGGTGGTGCGGCCGTCGATGCGCTTGCCGTCCTTGAGGATGGCCTGGCGGACGATGTTCGCCTCGAGCTTCTTCACCAGCTTGAGCGTGCCGAGATACTGCGCCGGATCGCTTTCCTTGAGGTCGGCGAACGCGTCGCGCGCCTTGGTGCGAGCCTCGTTGAGCGCGTTCTGGCGCTGCTGCTTGTCGGTGAGCTTGTAGGCGGCGGCGATGTCCTTGCCGATCGCCTTGTCGAGCTTCTTGAGCGTCGCGGCCTTGTCGTCGACCGGGGCGAGCTCCCACGGATCCTTGGCGGCCTGCTCGGCGAGCTTGACGATCGCCTTGACGATCTCACGGCATGCGTCGTGCGCGAACAGCACGGCGCCGAGCATGATCTCTTCCGAAAGCTCCTTGGCTTCGGACTCGACCATCATCACCGCGTCGTAGGTGGCGGCGACGACGAGGTCGAGCTCGCCCTGCGCAACCTGCTCGTCGGTCGGGTTGAGGATGTACTCGCCATCGACATAGCCGACGCGCGCGGCGCCGATCGGGCCCATGAACGGCACGCCCGAGATGGTCAGCGCAGCCGATGCCGCGACCATCGCGAGGATGTCGGGCTCGTTCTCGCCGTCATAGCTGAGAACCTGGGCGATCGCGTTGATCTCGTTGTAGAACCCTTCCGGGAACAGCGGGCGGATCGGGCGGTCGATGAGACGCGAGACCAGGGTCTCCTTCTCGGTCGCGCCGCGCTCGCGCTTGAAGAAGCCGCCGGGGATGCGGCCCGCGGCCGAGAACTTCTCCTGATAGTGAACCGTCAGCGGGAAGAAGTCCTGGCCTTCCTTCACGCTCTTGGCCGCGGTCACTGCGCAGAGCACCACGGTCTCGCCGAGCGTCGCGATCACCGCGCCGTCGGCCTGGCGGGCAACCTTGCCCGTTTCGAGAGTCAGCGTCTTGCCGCCCCACTCGATCGATACAGTCTTCTTGTCGAACATTGGTTTTCCTTCACTCCCGCTGCCCGATGCGGCGGGGGCCTATGAGTCGGACCGGGTTGGTCCGCGGAGATCGGCCGGATTGCCGGTCTCCGATCCTGTCCAGTCCAGCGGCTGGGGAAGCGCCTTGCGCTTCGGTGATGCTGGAGCCCGGCGGTTACGCCGGGATGACAAAAGGGCGCCGCGAGGGCGCCCTTCCGGTTACTTGCGAAGCCCGAGCTTCGCGATGAGGCTGGTGTAGCGGCCCTCGTCCTTCTTGCGAAGATAGTCGAGAAGGCTGCGGCGCTTGTTGACCATCAGCAGCAGACCGCGGCGCGAGTGATTGTCCTTCGCGTGGGTCTTGAAGTGCTCGGTCAGGTTGGTGATCCGCTCGGTGAGGATCGCAACCTGGACTTCGGGGCTGCCGGTGTCGCCGCTCTCGCGGCCATGTTCCTTGACGAGCGCGTCCTTGCGCTCCTGCGTGATCGACATGCGTTTTCCTACGACATCTGCTTACAGGTTGAAGCCGCGGACGACCCGGACGAGTCCGGATTGAGCCTCCACCAGCGCGACCGGAATTTCCCCCAGCAGCGCGAAATATTGGCCATCATCGGCGGCGATCCCGGCCAGAACCTGCCCCTGTCGGAGCAGCCCTGCCTGGTCGGGGGTGAGGAGTAGAGCCGGGATGTCGTCCAGCCCCGCCCTCAATGGCAGGAGGCATTGTTCAAGGGCGCGGTGCTTAGCGGCATCGGCCAGTTTGTCCAGCGAAATCGCGGAATCGAGCGTGAACGGGCCGGCCTTGGTGCGGCGGAGCATGGTGACGTGGCCGACGGTGCCGAGCGCCAGCGCGATATCGCGTGCGAGGCTGCGGATATAGGTGCCCTTGGAGACGTGGGCAGTAAGCGTGACCTCCTCCAGTGCGTCCCCGGCCGCAGGCGAAGTCAGAGTCAGCGCGTGGATCGTCACGTCGCGGCTCGGCAGGACGACCTCTTCCCCCGCCCGCGCCAGATCATAGGCGCGTTCTCCGTCGACCTTGAGCGCAGAATAAGCCGGGGGCACCTGCGCAATCGGCCCGGTGAAGCGTGGCAGCACCGCCTCGACTGCGTCCAGCGCCGGGCGAACATCGGATTCGGCGATCGGCTTGCCCTCGAGGTCGAGCGTGTCGGTCTGCACCCCGAACCGACACGTGAAGTCATAGACCTTGTCGCTGTCGAGCATCCGCCCCGCAAGCTTGGTCGCTTCGCCGAGCGCGATCGGCAGCACCCCGGTCGCAAGCGGATCCAGCGTGCCACCATGCCCGACCTTGGGCATGTCCTTTTTCTTTGGGCCGTACCCGCCGTCGCGCAGCGCGCGCTTGACCGCGCTCACGCCCTGGGTCGAGCCGAGCCCGAGCGGCTTGTCGAGGATGATCCAGCCGTGCATCAACCGCATACGCGCTGCATGAAATGGCGGCGGCACAGCGCGACATAGCGTTCGTTTCCGCCGATCTCCTTTTGCGCCCCCTCGCGGATCGCCGCGCCCGATTCGTCGACCCGGAGGTTCATCGTCGCCTTGCGCCCGCATTCGCAGACCGACTTGATCTCGACGAGCGAGTCGGCGAGCGCGAGCAGTTCGGACGAGCCGGGGAACAGCTTGCCCTGGAAATCGGTGCGCAGCCCGTAGGCGAGCACGGGGATGTCGTCCTCGTCGCACAAAGCGGCGAGTTGGCGGACCTGCTTGGCCGAGAGGAACTGCGCCTCGTCGACCAGCACACAGGCGAGCGGCGCTTCGAAATGCGCGTCCTGCGCGATCTGCTGGAGATCGGTATCGGCATCGAACGGTATCGCCGTGGCGCTGATCCCGAGCCGCGAATCGATCACGCCCTTGCCGCCGCGATCATGCACCCCTGCTGTGAACAGCAGCGTCCGCATCCCGCGCTCGCGATAGTTGAAATCGGCCTGCAGCAGCGTGGTCGATTTGCCGGCATTCATCGAGGCGTAGTAGAAATAGAGCTTAGCCATCAGGCGAGAGTCTCGATCGATAAACGCGTCACATTGCCAATCTTGGCCACCCCTTTGTCGAAGGTGGCAAACCGGTCAGCCGCATCTTCGGACATGACCAAATGCATCGTGTCTCCCCAGTCGGCGCCCGACCGGTATTGCTCCACTGCCCAGCGCAGGCGGTCGGGAACCAGCGTCTGCACGGTTTCGATCGACAGCAGGATGGTAATCGCATCGGCAACGGCATCGCGACGCAGCTTCAGCTTCTTGCCGAGCAGCCAGCCAAGTTCGAGCCACACGGTCGGGGTTACCCAAACCGGCTCCAAGAGGATCGATCGCGCGACATCATGTTGCGCGAGATCATCGGCGAGGACGAACCGTGCCAGCACATTCGTATCGACTGACCTCACAGCTCGTCCGGCACGTCAGGCGACCAGTTGAGGTCCTGAACGGCGATCGGCGGCCCAGAGTGCCGATATATGGTCCTAAGCTTCTCGACAGCCTGATCAACCGTCAACATCGCCTGCCGGGTCTGCCGGCGCGTAAGGTAAATGCCGCTCGTAGTTTCGATCACTTCCAGGTCGGCGCCCGCCGTCCAGCCAAGCCGATCCCGGACGGATTTGGGAACGACGACCTGCCCCTTGTCCGACATTCTGGTGTGCGCGTTCATCGGAGTAAGATGCGTCTTACTCTACTCCCCGTCAAGATCCTGCGCCACTTTGGGATCGCGGAGCAGCTGGTCGATATGGCTGCCCTCGTCGAAGCTCTCGTCGGCGAGGAACTTGAGCTTGGCGGCGTATTTCATCTTCACGCGATGAGCCACTTCACGCTGGAGATAGGCGGTGTTGGTGCGCAGCGCCTTGAGCACCGCTTCCTCGTCCTTGCCAAGCAGCGGCTTCACGAACACCGTGGCGTGTCGCAGATCGGGCGACATGCGGACTTCGGTGATCGACACCATGTGGCTGGCCAGCACCTCGTCATGCACGTCGCCGCGCTGGAGGATCTCGCTCAGCACATGGCGCACCTGCTCGCCCACCTTGAGCAGGCGGACGGAGCGGTTCTCGGTGGTTTCGGCGTGCTTCATAGCGATGTGCCCTCTCCCCCGGAGAGGAGAGGGCTAGTTCCTTACAGCGTGCGTTCGCGCATCTCGACTTCGAAGGTTTCGAGATAGTCGCCGGACTTGATGTCGGTGAAGTTCTGGCTGAACGTGACACCGCACTCCAGGCCCGCGCGGACTTCCGCCACGTCGTCCTTGAAGCGCCGCAGCGACGCGATCTCGCCCTGGTAGATGATGACATCGTCCCGGGTGATGCGTGCCTTGAGCGCCTTGCGGATGACCCCTTCGGTGACGAGCAGACCCGCCGCCTTGCCGTGCTTGCCCGCGCTGAACACTTCCTTGATCTCGGCGCGGCCGACGACCGTTTCGAACGCTTCCGGACCGAGCTGCCCCGCCATGCCGGCGCGGATCTCGTCGGTGAGCTCGTAGATCACGTCGTAATATTTGAACGCGACCTTATTGCGATCGGCGATCTCGCGCGCCTTGGCGTTCGGGCGGACGTTGAAGCCGATGATCGGCGCGCCCGAGGCCCCCGCGAGCGTCACATCGCTCTCGGTGATGCCACCGACGCCCGAATGCAGCACGCGCGCGCGGATCAGATCGGTCGAGATCTTGTTGATCGCCGCGACGATCGCCTCGACGGTGCCCTGAGTATCCGCCTTGACGACCAGCGGATATTCCTGCGCCTGCTTATCCTTGAGTGCCGAGAACATGCTCTCGAGGCTGGCAGGCGCGTTGGTGGTCCGCTTGGTCTGGATCACGCCGGCGCGATATTCCGCGACTTCGCGGGCGCGCGCTTCGTTCTCGACGACCTGGAGCGGATCGCCCGCCATCGGCACGCCCGACAGACCGAGGATCTCGACCGGCATCGCCGGCCCAGCTTCCTTGAGCTGGCGGCCCTTGTCGTCGACCAAGGCGCGGATCTTGCCGCTCTCGGCGCCGACGACGAAAACGTCGCCGACCTTGAGCGTGCCGCGATTGACGAGGATCGTCGCGACCGGACCACGGCCCTTGTCGAGCTTGGCCTCGATCACGGTGCCTTCGGCCTCGCGGTTCGGGTTGGCGCGCAGCTCGAGCAACTCGGCCTGGAGCTGGATCTTCTCGATGAGCTGGTCGAGCCCGGTCTTCTTGAGCGCCGAGACTTCGACGTCCTGGACCTCGCCGCCCATTTCCTCGACCATCACTTCGTGCTCGAGCAGACGCTCGCGCACGCGCTGCGGGTTGGCGCTGTCGAGGTCGACCTTGTTGATCGCCACGATCATCGGCACGCCGGCCGCCTTGGTGTGATTGATCGCCTCGATCGTCTGCGGCATCAGCCCGTCGTTCGCGGCCACCACCAGCACGACGATGTCGGTGACGTTGGCGCCGCGCGCGCGCATTTCGCTGAACGCTTCGTGGCCCGGCGTGTCGAGGAAGGTGACCTTCGACTTGTCCTTCAGCGTAACCTGATAGGCGCCGATATGCTGGGTGATGCCGCCAGCCTCGCCCTTGACCACGTCGGTACCGCGCAGCGCGTCGAGCAGCGAGGTCTTGCCGTGATCGACGTGACCCATGATCGTGACGACGGGGGCACGCGGCTGGAGCGTATCCTCGGCATCCTCGACGGTGTCGGTCGCGAGGTCGATATCGGCGTCGGAGACGCGGACGATGTTGTGGCCGAATTCGGTGACCAGCAGCTCGGCGGTGTCCTGGTCGATCGTCTGTGTCATCGTGACGGGCGAGCCCATCTTGAACAGCGTCTTGACGAGATCGGCCCCCTTCTCGGCCATGCGGTTGGCGAGTTCCTGGACGGTGATCGCCTCCGGCACCACGACGTCGCGGACCTGCTTGGCCTGCGGCTCGCGCGAGCCGCCGCCATAGGAGCGGCGATGCTCCTTTTCGCGGGCGCGCTTGAGCGCGGCGAGCGAGCGAGCACGGGCGCCGTCATTGTCGCCGAGCGCACGGTTGACGGTGAGCTTGCCCGACTGGCGACGATCGTCGGCCTTGCGATCCCGCTGCTGCGGACGCGGCGGCTCGGCGGGACGGCGCGGCGCGAGGCCGGTGCCACCCGAGGGCGCGGGACGCGGCGCGGGCGAGCCCGCGGACGGCGCGGGCGCAGCCGCTGCTGGACGCGCCTGGGGCGCCGGCTCGGGCTTGGGCTGCGGCTTGGGGATCTCCGGACGCTGCACCGGCGTGAACAGGCGCGGCGCGGGGCGGCTGGTGTCGAGCTGGAGCGCGACCGGCTGCGGCCGCGCCACGGGCGCGGGTGCGGGTGCAGGTGCAGGCGTGGGAGCCGGCGCTGCGGCCGGTGCTGGCGCAGGTTTGGGCTCGGGTGCCTTCTCGGGCGCCGGCGCAGGTGCGGGTTCCTCGACCTTGGGCGCGGCAGCGGCTTCGGCCTCGGCGCGGGCACGCTCTTCGACGCGGCGGACCTCGGCCTCGGCAGCCTCGGCACGCGCGCGCTCCTCGCGGCGGCGGGCGTCTTCGAGCGCCTGCATGCGCTGCTCGTCGGCCTCGCGGAGCAGGCGCGACTGGCGCTCCTGCGCGGTCTCGTTCGAGACCCGCGGCGCCGGCGCGGGCGCCTGCTGCACGGGGGGAGCGGCGACGGGCTCGGGCGCGGCCTGCGGCGTGGCATCTTCCTGCGGCGCGCCCTGCGGGCCGAGCACGCGGCGACGCTTGACCTCGACCACCACGGTGTTCGAACGGCCATGGCTGAAGCTCTGCTTCACCTTGCCCGTCTCGACCGTGCGCTTGAGCCCCAGCGGCGCGCGCATGCCCAGTTTCGGCTTTTCGTTCTCAGTATCGCTCATGCGCGTGCTCAAAGTCCTTCAGTCGAGTTCGTCATATTCGGCGACCCGTCCGGCGGGAACGCCGATGCGCCTTGCGGGCCTGTTTCGCAAGGGCGGGGAGCGGGGTCGGGTCCGATAAAGTGCAGCCACCGGTCGAGCGCTTCGCTCACCCGCTTGGCCGCTTTGGCGTCGGTAATGCCGGCGTGTACCACATTTTCGCGGCCGAGCGCCAAGGACAATATGGTACGCGGCAAGGGCAATGTAACCCCCTTGCGTCCGCTTCCTTCCATATCCGAGCCGACGCGCCAGGCCTGGGCGAGCTTGCCCGCCCCATCCTGGCCTGCGTCCGAGGCGTGGAGCAGCAGGTGCAGCTTCCCCGAGCGCGCCGCCTTGTCGAGCTTCTCGCCGCCGATCGTGACATGACCCGCCTTGGATTCGAGTCCCATGCGATCGAGCAGGTTGCGCTCGAGCTGGGCAGCGATCCGCGCGCCGAGATCGTCGGGGATACGCAGATCCTGGGTCTTGAACGCACGCGACAACGCGCCGCGCAGCTTGCCCTTGGCCTGTGCGGCGTCGAGCGCGGCGCGGTCGACGCCGATCCAGGCGCCGCGGCCCGGCGCCTTGGCGCGCACATCGGGCAGCACCTCGCCATCGGGCGAGAGCGCGAGTCGGACCAGCCCCTCGCGCGGGGATTCCTCGCGCGACAGGATGCAGGTACGCAGCGGCTCGCTCCCCTGCCCTGAGGCAGGAGAGGAGTCAGCCTTGGCAGTTACGCCAGCGGTATCATTGCTCGGAGTCCGCAACAGCGTCCTCCGCACCGGCAGCCGCCGGCTCTTCTTCGTCCGCGAACCAGTGTGCGCGGGCGGCCATGATGATCTCGTTGCCCTGCTCGTCGCTGAGGCCGTATTCGGCGAGGATCCCGCCCTTGTCCTCGGCGCGCTCGGACGTCTTGGCGTTCTCGGCGCGGCGGCGCGGCTCCTGGCGCTTCTTCTGGACCAGTTCGTCGGTCGCCAGGTCGGCGAGGTCGTCGAGGGTCTTGATCCCCGCGCGGCCGAGCGTGACCAGCATCGCTTCCGTCATGTACGGCATCGTCGCCAGATCGTCCTCGACGCCGAGCTCGCGGCGCAACTGGCGATTGGCTTCCTCGCGGCGCTCGAGCGCTTCCTGCGCGCGGCTCTGCAGCTCGGCGCCGAGATCTTCGTCGAATCCTTCAATGTCCGCGATTTCGGAGAGCTCGACATAAGCGACCTCTTCGAGCGACCCGAAGCCCTCGGCGACGAGCAGCTGGGCGAGCGTCTCGTCGACATCGAGCTCGTTCTGGAACATCTCGGAATTCTGGACGAACTCCTTCTGGCGCTTCTCGCTGGCATCCTGCTCGGTGAGGATGTCGATCGCCTTGGCGGTGAGCTGCGAGGCGAGGCGAACGTTCTGGCCGCGGCGGCCGATCGCGAGGCTGAGCTGATCGTCGGGGACGACGACTTCGATGCGGTCATCCTCTTCGTCGATCACCACGCGGCTGACATTGGCCGGCTGAAGCGCATTGACGACGAACGTCGCGGTGTCGGGCGACCAGGGGATGATGTCGATCTTCTCGCCCTGCATTTCCTGCACGACGGCCTGGACGCGGCTGCCCTTCATGCCGACGCAGGCGCCGACCGGATCGATCGAGCTGTCGTGCGAGATGACGCCGATCTTGGCGCGCGATCCCGGGTCGCGGGCGGCCGCCTTGATCTCGATGATGCCATCGTAGATTTCGGGGACTTCCTGCGCGAACAGCTTCTTCATGAAGTCCGGATGCGCGCGGCTGAGGAAGATCTGCGGCCCGCGATTCTCGCGGCGGACGTTGAGGATGATCGAGCGGACGCGATCGCCGACACGGACGACTTCGCGCGGGATCTGCTGGTCGCGGCGGATCACGCCCTCGGCGCGGCCCAGATCGACGACGACGTGGCCGAACTCGACGCGCTTGACCACGCCGGTGATGATCTCACCCATGCGGTCCTTGAATTCCTCGTGCTGGCGCTCGCGCTCGGCGTCGCGGACCTTCTGGAAGATGATCTGCTTCGATGCCTGGGCCTGGATGCGGCCGAACTCGATCGGGGGCAGCGGATCGACGATGAAGTCGCCGATGCTGGCATCCTTCTGGAGCTTCTGCGCGCCCTTGAGGTCGACCTGCTTGAAATAATCGTCGACCGCCTCGACCACTTCGACGACGCGCCACAGGCGGAGATCGCCGGTGTTGGGATCGAGCTTGGCGCGGATGTCGTTCTCACTGCCATAGCGGTTCTTCGCGGCGCGCTGGATCGCATCCTCCATCGCCTCGATGACGATGGCCTTGTCGATCAGCTTTTCCTTCGCAACCGAATCGGCGATCGCGATCAGCTCGGCCCGGTTGGCGGTAATGGCAGTGGCCATCAGTCTTGTTCCTCTGCTTCGAATTCGTCGGCGCCCTCGGCGGAAAGCGGGGCGGTTGCGGCAATGAGTGCGTCGGTCATCAGCAACTTGGCGTCGGCGATCTGCGCGAACGGCACGATGACCTGCTTGTACTTTTGGACGTCGATGCTGACCTGTTCGCCCTCGATGCCGAGCAGTACCCCGGTGAACTGTTTCCGCCCGTCCGCGGTCGGCTCGACGAGGTTGAGCCGTGCCTCGTGGCTCTTCCAGTCCTCGAAGTCCTGGAGACGCGTGAGCGGGCGATCGATGCCGGGCGAGCTGACTTCGAGCCGATAGGCATGGTCGATCGGGTCGCGACCCTCGGCCTCGAGCGCGTCGAGCCGGTCCGAGATGCGGCGCGACAGATCGGCGCAATCCTCGATCGTCAGCTGGCGCGTGTCGGGTCGCTCGGCCATCACCTGGAGCGTCGGATCCGACTGGCCGCCGAACATTTTCACGCGCACGAGCGCCAACCCCAAAGCCTTGGCTTCGGGTTCGATCAGGCTGGTCAGTGCGGCGATGTCCGCCATTGGATCTCCGGCAATCAGATAAGCAGCTTCGGCGCCGGAGCCCTGCTGGGCCCCGACCTCGGCATGTGTAACGATGTCGAGAAAGCAAGTGCGATATACGCGCTCACTACGCGCCAAGCAAGGGGTGCTAGGCGGGATTGTGCGCCGCTAGAAACGCACCCACACGATCGAGGAAATCGGCATTGTCCGCCGGGCCTTCGAGCGTGTGCCCCTGCCCCGCGTACACGACATAGTCGTGCGCACGGCCAAGCCGTTTTAGCGCCAAATGGAGCCGCTCGGACTGATCGGCGGGAACGGTAGTGTCGGCGGCGCCATGCGCGATCAGGATCGGCATGGTCAGCCTGGCTACCCGCGTGATCGGCGAGAGCGCGGCGAGCGATGGGGCCGAGCCCTGGATTCGCGCCTTCCATGCACGGAAGTCGTGCTCCTCGAAGGTCTTCCGATCGAAGGCAAGCTGCGCATCGACATCCGAGATGCCGGCAAAGCTCACGGCGCAGCGATAGCGGGGCGAGGCCTGCGCCGCCGCCCACATCGCGGCGTATCCCCCATAAGACGCGCCCATGATGCAGACGCGCTTCGAATCGGCGATCCCCTGCGCGGCGAGCCAGTCGACGCCGTCATCGACATCGTCCTGCATGCCGCGGCCCCATTGGCCGTCGCCCTTTTCGCGAAACGCGCGGCCGAATCCGGTCGAGCCACGATAATTGGGCTGGAGCACGGCATAGCCGCGATCGGCGAGATACTGGACCCAGGGATCATAGCCCCAGCTGTCGCGCGCGAAGGGGCCGCCATGCGGCATGACGATCAGCGGTAGCCCGCGCGGATCGCGTCCGGCAGGGAGCGTGAGGAAGCCGCCGATCTCGAGCCCGTCACGGGCGCGGTAGCGTACCGCCTTCATCTCGGTCTCCGGCTTGCCGAGGCGCGCCGGGCTGACCGCCGCGACCAACGCGGCACGACCATCGGCATAGACGTGGAAAGCCCCGGGATCGCCCGCCGATTCGCTGAACACCAGGGTGCGCGATCCGTCTATGCTCGACGAGAGGATGCGATTGGCGCGGCCCGGCAGCGCAGCATCGATCGCGGCCTGGCGCTCGGCCATCTTTGCATCGAACCAACGCGAGACCGGGCGCTCGGCGGAATATTCGACTCCGGTCAGCCGGCCATCGGCATCGGTCTGGAAGCCTTCGAGATCGACCTGGGGGTTTTCGTGGAGCAGCGTGCCGAGCTTGCCCGCAGCGAAATCATAGGCGTAGAGCCCCAGGCGACCCTCGGGCGTCTGGGCGAGCGCATAGCCGCGATCGGTGCCTCGCACGGGGACGAATCGCTCGATGCCCGAGCGCATGTCGCCCGCGCCGCGCGCCGAGCGGGCAAAGCGGGCATGCTCGTCCTTGCGATAGAGCAGCCATGAGCGCTTGCCGTCCTGCGCCATACCGGCGCGGATCACCCCCGCCGAATCGGCGTACCAGTCCCAGACATGGTCCTGCGGCGTCACTGCGAGCGTGGTGCGGCCCGTGGTGAGGTCGATTCGATAGACCCCCGGGGTAGTGCTGCCCGGTACGTCGGCGCTGAGCAGCAGAAACGAACCGTCTGGGGCGACATGGATGACGTCGCCGCTCGATTCGGCCGAGCGCGGCTTGCCGATCTGGCTGAGCGCGCCCGAGGCAAGGTCGATCGTGACGAGGTGCGTGGTCGGCGCCTTGCCCTGGCGCAGCAGGCTGACGAGCAGCCGGTCGGCACCCAGCCAGCGATGCCATTCGAGTCGCTCGGCCTCGGGAAGCGCGACGGCGCGCGGAGCAGAGACGCTTCCGCCGATATCGAACAGCGCAAGCCGGGGGCGCCCATTGACGAGCGCGCGCGCCGCGACATGGCGCCCGTCGGGTGACAGCGCCGCATCCTCGATCGCCGGCGGCGCGAAATAATCCGCGGCGCTACCCGGCGCGTCGGTCCCGGCCATCGCCGGTCCGCCCTGAATGAGCGCGCACGCCAGCGCGGCGCCACGCAGAAATCGTCCGATCATTCGACTTGCCCCCAAGCCTTTTGTCCGACGCCCAGCATATTGCGGCAAGAAAATTGCGCAATACCGTGAAATCACGCAATAAATCGATGCGCTCCCGCAACGACGGCGAAAGGAGATAAATGGACGGTGGAGCGCAAATGCGCGATGAGCGTTGCATCCGAAACAATCCTTGAAACAAGGTGACCCAATGCGCCTCGTCCGCCTGATGCTCCCCGCCGCCGCGCTGCTCGCCGCGTGCAATCCCCAGACCGACGCCGTCGCACAGGAGCAGGCCGCCGCGCCCGCCGGCGCGTTGCCGTTCAAGGTTACCCCAGTCGCCGATTTCGACGCGCCCTGGGCGATCGCATTCCTGCCGGACGGATCGATGCTGGTCACCGAGAAGGCAGGAGCGCTGGTTCACCTCTCGGCCGACGGCAAGCAGAAGCAGAATTTGGCAAGCTTCCCGGTCGATTCGGCCGGACAAGGTGGGCTGATGGACGTCGTGCTCGCGCCCGATTTCGCCACGAGCAAGCATGTCTATCTGAGCTATTCGGCGGCCGGCGATGGCGGCAAGGGCGTCGTGCTGGTGCGCGGCGTGCTCGGCACCCGGGCGCTGACCGGCATCACCGAGCTCTTCCGCGCGACGCCGTTCGTCTCGGGCAACGGTCATTATTCGGGCCGCATCGCCTTCTCGCCAGACGGCAAGTATCTGTTCTTCACCAATGGCGAGCGCCAGAAGTTCGATCCTGCGCAGGATCCCAAGGCGACCCTGGGCAAGGTGCTGCGCCTGACCCCCGACGGCAAGCCCGCGGGCGATCCCGGGCTGACCGCGAAGGGCTTCCATCCCGCGGTCTGGTCCTATGGCCACCGTAACCTGCTCGGCATCGCATTCGACGCGAAGGGCAATCTCTGGGAGCAGGAAATGGGTCCCAAGGGCGGCGACGAAGTCAATCTCGTCCTGCCCGGGCGCAACTATGGCTATCCCAAGGTCTCGAACGGCAGCCATTATGACGGCCGCGACATTCCCGATCATGCGCCGGGCGACGGCTTCGAGGCGCCCAAGGTCTGGTGGAACCCGGTGATCAGCCCGGGCGGGCTGCTCGCGTATTCGGGGGCGATGTTCCCGCAATGGCAGGGCGATCTGTTCATCGGCGGGCTCTCGAGCCAGTCGCTGGTCCGCGTCGACGTCAACGGCACCAGTGCCACGAAGGGCGACCAATGGCCGATGGGCGCGCGCATCCGCGACGTCGAGCAGGGCCCGGACGGCGCATTGTGGCTGCTCGAGGATGGCGACGCCCCCTCGCAGGGCCGGCTGCTCAAGCTGACTCGGAACGAATGAAGCGCGGGCGCGCTTGATCTGCTCCAACACGGAGTAGGCGTATGCGTGGAGTGGCTTGGCTGACGGGCGCGGCGCTGCTTGCGCTTGCAGGATGCGGCGGTGGCGGAGACGGTGGAGCAGTGGTGACACCCACGCCCAGTCCGAGCCCGAGCCTATCCCCTTCGCCGACGCCCACCGCGACGCCGATCGCCTCGGTGACCGCGACTCCGGTGGCGACGATGGCGTCGCCGTGGGCGATGGTATTCCTTCCCGACGGTAGGCTGCTCGTCACCGAGAAAGGCGGGACGCTACGCATCGTCACCCAGGCCGGCGCCAAGTCGGCGGCGTTGGGCGGAGTGCCGGCGGTGGCGGCCAGCGGCCAGGGCGGCCTGCTCGACGTCGCGCTGCACCCCGATTTCGCGACCAACCGCCTCGTCTATCTGAGCTATGCCGAGCCCGGCACCGGCGGCGCGGGACTCGCGGTGGCGCGTGGGACGCTCACCGAGGATACCGGCGGCGCGCGGCTTACCGGCACTGTGGTGATCTGGCAGCAGGCGCCCAAGGTCGGCGGCTCGGGGCATTTCGGCGGGCGCATGGCGTTCGGCCCGACCGGGCATTTGTTCGTCACCGCGGGCGAGCGCCAGCAGGGCTCGCCCGCGCAGGACCTGAGCAAGACGCTCGGCAAGATCGTCCGATTGAACGCCGACGGGACGATCCCCGCCGACAATCCGTTCGTCGGCACCGCCGGCGCGCGGACCGAGATCTGGTCGTACGGCCATCGCAATCCCTATGGGCTGTTCTTCGATCCTGCCGGGCGGCTGTGGGAGAACGAGATGGGGCCAGAGGGCGGCGACGAGTTCAACCTAGTCGCGCGTGGCGGCAATTATGGCTGGCCCAACGCCTCGAACGGCCAGGATTATGGCGGCGGCAACATCCCCAATCACACCCCTGGCGACGGCTATGTCGCGCCGCTGGCCTGGTGGACTCCGGTGATCGCCCCGGGCGGCATGATCCTCTATTCGGGCACGCTGTTCCGCGACTGGCAGGGCGACGCGATCATCGCCGGGCTGGTCAGCCAGGGACTGGTGCGCGTGCGCTTCACCGCGACCAGCGCCGCCGAGGTCCAGCGCATCGCACTCGGCCAGCGCATCCGCGAAGTCGAGCAGGGTCCGGACGGCGCGATCTGGGCGCTCGAGGACACGGCGAACGGCCGGCTGCTCAAGCTGACGCCGGGTTGACCCGCACCCGTTCGTTTCGAACGTAGTCGAGAAACGGGGTCTGGGGACGGTGTCTCGATTTCCCTCGACGCGAACGGAATAGGAGCGGCCTGCGTCGTCAGCGCACGATCAGATAGTTCATCCGCGCCGCGGCAATCGGGCGGTCGGGTTCGTCCTGCCAGGCGATCGCTTCGACATTGGCGACGCGGCTGCCGAGCCGGGTGACGGTGCCGCGCGCGCGCGTCACCTTGTCGCGGCCGCCGCGCATGTAATCGACGGTCAGGTTGATCGGCTTGATCCGCCCGCCGCCCTCGGCCTCCAGCGCCTGTTTGAGCGCACCGATCGCCGCGACTTCGAGCAGCCCGCCGATGGCGCCGCCATGGAGGAAGCCGGGTCGCCCGATCACGTCCGTAGCGAACGGCATGACCAGGGTCGGCGCGGTCTCACCCGGCTCGATCTCGAGCCCGAGCAATTCGCCATAGGGGATCATCGATAGCCCTCCACGGCCATGAAGGTGCCCGCGACATGCGCGATCGGATCGTCGGGATCGCCATCATGCGCCTGGCCGCGGACGAATGCGATCGAGCGCGTGATCCGATAGCATTCGGCGCGGCCGATCACGGTCTGGCCGGGACGCGCCGGGCGGAGATAGTCGATCCGCAGGTCGAGCGTGGCATGCGCCTTGAACGCCTCGAGCTTGCTCCACACCGCGATGCTGGCGGCCACGTCCATCAGCGCGAGGATCGGGCCCGAGGCGATCACCCCCGAAGCCGGATCGCCGACCAGCGCCTCGGCATAGGGCAGCGCGAGCTCGGACCAGTCGGCGCCGCAATCCTGGAAGGCCATCCCGAGCCGCCCGCCATGCCCGCCGAAGCGGCCGCCGAACCATTTCCGGGGATCGAAGCGCGGGCTGTCGGTCATCGGCGAGGCCCTAGCGCGGCGGCCGGTGGCGCGCAAACCGGCGCGGGGCGCAACATTACAGAAATTGTAACGTGCGTCGGTGCCTGCCCACGCTAGCCTCGAAGCCGGGTCGAACTGGAGGAGCGGCAAATGAAGCTGGTACAGATAGATCCCTCGGAAATCGTCGAACTCGATACGCAAGTGGCGATGCATGGCGCGGTCCGCGCCACCGAGGTCGCCGCAGCAGACGACCTCTTCGAGCTTCTCGTCGGCATCGCGGTGCTGATCTACGAGCTGGCCCCGGGCGGCTGAGCCGGTGCAGATCGACGGGGCGACGCGCGATGCGCTGATAGCGGCGGGATCGCGCGCCCGGGCGACGATGCAGGCCTGGCGCGAGGGGGCGGCGTTCGCGGCGGGCGTCGCAGCCTTCGCCGGTTGCGGCGATTCGCCCGGGCGCGCGGCCGACTGCGCCGAGAGGCTGCTCGAGGATGGCGACTGGGCCGCGGCGTTGCTCGCGCCGCTGCTGGTCGCGCTGGCGGCGGATCCGCTGTTCGAGCCGGCGCTCAAATTCCATCGCGATTCGATGCGCATCGGTGCCGTGGTGTTCGACTGCCCGGCGGCGTCGATCGCGGCGAGCGTGACGCGCCCGGCGCCGCCCCCGGCGACCATCGTCTTTACCGGAAGGATCGCCGTGACGCGCACGATCCGCACCGGCGGCGCAAGCTTGCGGCGCTGGCTGGCCGAGCCGATGGGCCCCGATTTCGTGGCGGCGGACGCGGGGCGCTGCAGGCCGGCGGGCGCTGTGCCACTATGCGACGGCGTAGTGCATCGCACCGATGGACGAACCGAGGCGCAACTGGTCTGCGACGCCGCAAGCGACGTGGTGACGCTGACCGCGACGATCCGCACCGGTGCGGCGTCGCTAATGCGCGAGTACGACATCGCGACCGGCGCGCTGCTGCGCGTCGCCGACGCCGACGACCGGCCGTCGCGCACTGCGATGCTGCTGCGCTTCCTGCGGGTCGCCGGACGCGCCGATGCAGGCGCATGCTTTGCAGAAGCGACCCGCGCGGAGGGTTTCCATCTGCGTTGGGCGGCGATGCGCGAATGGCTCGCGCTCGACGCGGCAGGCGCGCTGCCGCGGCTGACCGAAATGGCGTTGCGCGATTCGAACCGCGAAGTCCGCGCCGCCGCCGCCTGCATGCTTTCAGTGGTGACGAATCGGCTGGAGCAGCGATGCCCCGGCTGATCGCGCCGGGCGAGGGCGGGGCGATCGGGCTCGACGACCTGGTCGAGGCGCTCGACACGACCGCCTTCGATGCCCGCGACGAGGACAGCTTCGCCGCGCTGGGCCCGATGCTCGCGCGGCTGGGGCGCAACCCGGATTTCCTCGCCGAGCTTGCGATCGACGAATTGAAGGGGCGCTGCGAAACCCAGCATCGCGGCAACGGCTATGGCGCGCAGGTCCTCCTGCTACGCCCACCCAACGGCCGCTATGTACTTCGCGCCAATTTCTGGCCGGCTGCGGACGATCCGGTGGTGCGCGCGAGCGGCGCGCAAGCCTTCTATTACGGCCTGCCGCACGACCATAATTTCCCGTTCCTCACCTATGGCTATCTGGGGCCGGGCTATTGGAGCGACTATTTCGACTATGACGTCGACGCGCTGGCCGGGGTACCGGGCGAGGATGCCGTGCTGCGCTTCGTCGAACGTTCGCGGCTCGAGCCTGGGCGGCTGATGCTCTATCGGATGCGGCGCGACATCCACGTCCAGCTCCCGCCGGACGCCTTTTCGGTCTCGCTCAACATCCTCGGCGCCGATCCGGCCCAGCCTTGGCTCGACCAGTATCGCTTCGACATCCGCCGCGGCGTGATCGCCGAGGGCCTGACCTGTACCGGTGCCGAGGCCTTGCTCGCGCTTGCCGTGCATATCGCCAACGGCGCGGATCTAGCGACGCACTTTGCGCTGGCGCATCCGTGCGAGCGGATGCGCGTGACCGCGATCGATGCGCTCGCTTCGGCGCGGGTGCCTGGACGGATGGCGACCCTCGAACGCGCAGCGGACGCCACGAGTCGCTATGTCGCGGAACATGCACGGTTGCGGCTAACGGCGCGGACCACTCCATAATGGACAGGTTTTAATCCGAAGTGGATCGGTGCCGCGCTAGGCTGGGCCAGTGGCCGGAATTGTCGCTTGCGCGCTCCATATCCCGAGACTGCGCGAGGCGGCTGGCGCGCGAGGGCTCAAGCTCGTCCCCGTCGCTATTGCCGCGCTGGCGCAAAGCGGGGCGCAGGCCGCGATCGTCGGGCTCGAAGGCCGTGATCCTGCCGCGTGCGTGGCGATGGTCCGCGCGCAAGGGTGGTATGGCACGCTGATGCTCGCGCTCCCGCAGGGCGATGGTGCCAGCGTTGCGGGCGCGCTCGACGCCGGCGCCGACGATGCGGTGGCGCTGCCTGCCTGCCCCGGCGAGATCGCCGCCCGCCTGGCTGCACGGCTTCGTGGCCAGGGGTCGGCGATACTGCTGGGACCGTTGCGTATCTACCCCGTAGCGCGGCACGTCGAGCGCGACGGTCGCGCGATGGCGCTGCTGCCGCGCGAATATGCGCTGCTGCACTACCTCGCTAGCGCTCAAGGCCGCTGCGTCGGGCGGGCCGAACTGCTCGCCGCGATATGGGGGCTGCGCTTCGATCCGGGCACCAATGTCGTCGAGGTCCATGTCTCGCGGCTGCGCGCCAAGCTCGACCGCGGTTTCGCAGCGCCGATGCTGGTGACAGAGCGCGGACGCGGATACCGATTGATCGACCCCGGCCAGGCGCTCGGCTAGCATGCGCGGGTCAGGAGGGAATTCCATGTCCGAGCAGCGCGTCACGATCGATTTCGACCAGCATGTTGCCGATGTCCGGCTGGCCAGGCCCGACAAGCTCAACGCGCTCGACCCCGCGATGTTCGCTGCGCTGATAGACGCGATCGCGCAGCTCGAGACGACGCTTGGGCTGCGCGCAGTGGTGTTGTCGGGGGAGGGGCGCGGATTCTGCGCGGGGCTCGACATGGCGAGCATGGCCAGCGCCGGCTCGGGAATCGACCTCGCGGTGCGGACGCATGGCCTCGCCAACGATTTCCAGCAAGTCGCCTGGGGTTGGCGCACGCTCCGCGTGCCGGTGATCGCAGCGATCCACGGCGTCGCGTTCGGCGGTGGGCTGCAGATCGCCAGCGGCGCCGATGTGCGGATCGCGGCCCCCGAAACGCGACTGTCGGCGATGGAGATGAAATGGGGTATCGTCCCCGACATGGCGGGCTTCGCGCTATGGCGCGGCACTGTCCGTGACGATGTGTTGCGCGAGGTCGCCTATACCGCGCGCGAGTTCGGCGCCGCCGAGGCGCAGTCCCTGGGCTTCGTCACACGCATTGCCGCCGATCCGCATGCCGAGGCGCTGGCCCTCGCCCGGGCGATTGCGGGGCGCAATCCGAATGCAGTGCGCGCGGCCAAGCGGCTCGCCAATTTCGAAGGTGATGCTGCCGCAATTCTCGTCGCCGAGAGCGAGGAGCAGGCGGCGCTGCTGCGCTCGCCCAACCAGATCGAGGCGGTGATGGCCAATATGCAGAAGCGCGCGCCCAGCTTTACCGACTGAGTTGGCGCCGCTAGACCTGAGCATACCCGAAACTCGAAAAGCGAGTCCCAGGATGCGAGAGGCTGCCATTGTTTCGACTGCACGAACCGGCGTGGGCAAGGCCGGGCGCGGCTATTTCAACGATACCGAAGCGCCGGTTCTCGCCGCACACGTGATCAACGCGGCCGTCGAGCGTGCAGGGGTTGACCCTGCGCGGATCGACGACGTCTTCTACGGCATGGGCAATCAATGGGGCACGCAGGGCGGCAACATGGCGCGGCTCGCACTGTTCGCCGCGGGGGTTCCGCACAGCGTCCCGGCGTTCAGTCTCGACCGGAAATGCGGCTCGGGGCTGACCGCGATTGCGCTCGCAGCCCGGTCGATCATGACCGACGAGATCGACGTCGCGCTCGCGGGGGGCATGGAGTCGATCAGCCTGACGATGCAGAATGCGCCGCGCGTGGTGAACCGGTCGGTGGTCGAGCGCGTGCCCGCGGCGTACATCCCGATGATCGAGACCGCCGAGATCGTCGCCGAGCGTTACGGGATCAGCCGCGCGGCGCAGGACGCATTCGCCGCGACCAGCCAGCAGCGTGCCGCGGCGGGGCTCGAGAACGGCGCGTTCGCGGAGGAAATCGCGCCGATCACGGTTCAGAAGGCGCTGTTCGACAAGCAGGGCAATCGCATTGGCAACGAGACCGTGACGGTGGCGCAGGACGAGGGCATCCGCCCGGGCACCACCGTCGAAGCGCTCGCCGACCTCAAGACCGTGTGGAAGGACGGCGCGTTCGTGCAGGAGGGGCGCAACGTTACCGCCGGCAACGCCAGCCAGCTCTCCGATGGCGCCGCCGCGCAGATCCTGATGGACCGCAGCACCGCCGAGGCCGAGGGCAGGGACGTGCTCGGCATCTATCGCGGCTTCCAGGTCGCTGGATGCGAACCCGACGAGATGGGAATCGGCCCGGTCTTCGCCGTCCCCAAGCTGCTCGCACGGGCCGGACTGACGGTCGACGATATCGGGCTGTGGGAGATCAACGAGGCGTTCGCCAGCCAGTGCCTCTATTGCCGCGACACGCTTGGCATCGATCCCGACAAGCTCAACGTCAATGGCGGCGCGATCGCGATCGGCCATCCGTTCGGGATGACCGGATCGCGGCTCGTCGGCCATGCGCTGATCGAGGGGCGCAAGCGCGGGGTGCGCTTCGTGGTCGTCTCGATGTGCACCGCCGGCGGCATGGGCGCCGCCGGACTGTTCGAGATTCCCTAGCCCAGCGCAGTTGTGGCGCGTTGCTCGGCTTCGGCATGGAGCGCCCAGAAGCTGGCGACATGCTCGCCAGCCAGCCGCTTCTCGAGCACCGCGAGGTGCGCGCCCCAGCCGCCGCCGAAATTCTTCGCGTCCGGAATCCCGCGGATCCCGGCATGCGTGAGCATCAGCCGGGTGCGACCCTCGCCCGCCTGTGCGAGCTCGATCGTCACTTCGCCGGCGGCCCCGCCATCCCAGGTGAAGGCGAGCAGATGCGGCGGCTCGATCCGGGTGATCGTCTCCGACCACGCCTTGCCGTCAAAGGGCGCGTAGCGCTCGGGCATTGGATCGGGACCGTCGGCGAGATTGCCGTGGCGCATCGTCATGCCGATCGCGCCGCCCGCGCGCGCCTCGGTCGGGCCGCCCATGAACCAGCGCGCGCGCAGTTCGGGATCGACGAGATATTGCCAGACGGTCTCGATCGGGGCGGCGAGCTCGCGTTCGAAGCGCAGCGTGTCGGCAGTGATCGTATCGGCCATGTCAGTTCTCCAGGATGCGCGCGAGGCTCTCGAGGATCGTCGTCCAGCCCTTGCGGGTCCGCGCCTCGTACGCCGCCCATTGCGGGTCCATTTCGTGCGTGAGGGTGAGCATGCAGCCCTCGGCCGTATCGACGATCTCGATCGTCACGCGCGTCCATTCCTCTTCCTCCGCAGGACCGGCGGCGAACAGAAAGACGAGGCGGTGCGGTCGATCGATCTCGAGATAGCGCCCGCGATGCTCGGCATCACCGGCGGGGCGCCGCTCGGTGAGCGTGAAGCCGCCGCCGACACGCGGATCGATCTCGCAGCGGATCATTTCGCCGTCGGGCGTGGCGAACAGGAAGCGCGCGGCATCGGCGGGATCGAACCAGGCGTCGAACACGCGGGCTGCCGGGGCGGCGAAATCGCGTTTCACCTTGAGGGTCACCGGGCCGCTCATTGCAGGTTGATCTGCCACGAGACGCCGAACTTGTCCGAAACCCAGCCGAAGCGTCGGCTCCAGCCGTAATTGTCGAGCGGCATCAAAATCTGGCCACCTTCGCCGAGCGCGGCGAACAGTTGTTCGGCTTCCGATTCCCCATCGCATTCGAGAAATAAGGACCAGGAAGGTGTGAAATCGAAGCTGTGGTCGAGGAAGCTGTCATGCGCCATGACCGATTGGCCGGCGATCTCGACAGTGGCACGCAGCACACTGCCTTCGGGGCCCGGGCCTTCGGGGCCGAAGCGCTCGATCGAGACGATGCGGCTGCCGGGGACGGTGGCGACGTAGAAATCGAGCGCCGCCTGCGCCTTGCCGTGCTGGAACATCAGGAAAGGAGTCGCTTTTGTCACGGTTTCTGCTCCTCGATGAGCGACGCGAGCCGATCGAGCCGGAAATTCCAGAACTGCTCCCATTGGCGCAGCCACTTGTCCGCTTCGGCGAGCGGGCCGGCGTTGAGCCGGCAGAGCTGGTTGCGCCCGACTTTCCGCCGCGCGACGAGGCCGGCGCCTTCGAGCACCTTCACATGTTTGGCGGCGCCGGCGAAGCTCATCGCAAAGGGCTCGGCCAGCTCGCCGATCGACTTCTCGCCGAGCGCGAGCGTGGCGAGCATGCCGCGCCGCGTGGGATCGGCGAGAGCGTGGAAGGTCGTGTCGAGTCGTTGTTCAACCATATGGTTGAACTTGGCAGATGCTCGACCCTTAGTCAACCAGTTGGTTGAACTTTCGGCGCCCGCGCCGTGCGGATGCTGTCGAAAGCGTAGAGCGCGCAGCCGGTCCAGATCAGCGTGAAGGTAATGATGTGAACGGCACGGACCGGTTCGCCGAACACCAAAACGGCCTCGGCGAACTGGAGCGTAGGGGCGATATATTGGAGCAGCCCCAGGGTCGCGAGGGGCAGGCGGCGCGCGGCCGCGGCGAACAGCAGCAGCGGCAGCGCGGTCACCACGCCGGCGAAGACGAGCAGCCAATCCAGACGCGCCGACTGGCCGAACGCGTTGGTGCCCGTCTGGCTGGCATAGAGCAGCAGGGCGATGCTGAACGGCGCAAGCAGCAGCGTCTCGACGCTCAACCCGCCAAGCGCGTCGATCGCCGCGACCTTGCGGATCAGGCCGTACAGCCCGAAGCTCAGCGCGAGCAGCAACGAGATCCACAGCGCGCCGCCGCCGCTCACGGCGAGCACCACCACGCCCGCCGCCGCAATCGCGATCGCTACGCTCTGCAGCCGCCGCAGACGCTCGCCGAGAAAGCCGAAGCCCAACGCGACATTCACCAGCGGGGTGATGAAATAGCCCAGGCTCGCCTCGAGCACATGGCCGTTCTGGACCGCCCAGATATAGACGATCCAGTTGACGCCGATCGTCAGTGCGCTCGCCATGAGGAGCAGCAGCGTGCGGCCCCGCGCGGCGGCGACGATCCCCTTCGCGCGCCGGAGGACTAGGATGAGCACCGCGACCAGCAGCAGCGACCACAGCACGCGGTGCGCGAGCACCTGGAGCGCCGGCACGCCCTTGAGCAGATGGATGTAGAGCGGCAGCAGGCCCCAGATCGTGTAGGAACCGATGCCGAAGACGAGACCCGCGGCACCGGGCTGGGACGAACTGCGCATATGCCCCCTTTGCCCGGCGCGCCGCGATCGGCAAGCCGCGGCTGCTTTGTCGCGCGATAGCCGCACTACGCCCCTTGCCAGCCACGCCGCGCCCGCTAGCTTCCGCGGCGAACAGGGGGGGATAGCATGGACGAAATCGAAGAAGGGGGTCGGCAGACTCCGTACGACCATCCGGTGATTGCGACCTTGGCGGGCGCAGCGATCCTGGTGATCGCCGCGCTGCTCGCGCCGCGCTTCGTGCCGCAGCAGCCGCTGGGGACGCTGATCGGCATCGGCGTCGGCGGGGGACTGGTGCTGTGGGTGATCGGCTTCGTCGTGACGACGCGCTACTCGACATTGCCGTGGAAGCTGGGTTCGCTCGCGGTGCTGCTGGCGACGGGCGCTGGCGCCGCACTGATCGCACACGGCCAGTTCGAGACCCTATCGCGCGCCGATGCGAGCACCTTTGCCGAGGTCGAGTTCGGCCCCGGCGGCGGGGTCAAACTGCCCGCGGGCGCCGCGGGGCGCGGACCGCTGTCGAAGCGCTTCGCCGAGGCCGTGACCGCCGACGCGCAGGCGCAGCGCGATTTCGGCACCGCGTTCGGCCGTCTCGGCGTCGCCAACCTGACCAGCCCCTATCTGCTCGAACAGGATCCCAAGGCCCTGGCGCAATGCGATGCGGTCAAGGCGTTGGCGACGCTCGCACAGTCGCAGGCGGCGGCGCGGGCGCAGCGGACCCGGGCGATGACCGAAGCGCTTGCCAAGGCGAACCTGCCGGCAAAGGCCAAGGAAGGAATCACGATCATGGCGGGGCCGCCAGCCGGCGCGCCCGACCCGCGGCTCGACAACCAGCTCGCGATGGTGCGCGCGACCGCCGACCTGTGCGGGCTGCTCGCCGGGCGCGGCTGGTTCAACAATGGCGGCTATTTCGGCTTTCGCAGCGGTGCCGACGAGACGCGCTTCCGGGCGCTCTCCAAGGCGCGGATGGAGCTGACCGGGCAGGTCGAGGCGATCGAGCGCGGCTCCCAGGAGCGCATGGCGCAGGGCCGCGACATGGTCCGCGACGTGTTGAGCAAATCGATCTTCGCGGGGAGCTAGCCCGGCCGCACCGGGTTCGCCGCTTCCGCGCCGACAACAGTGTTCCAGGGCTGGACGTGCCAATGCGCGACCAGCCCTTCAATCACATAGGGATCGGCCTCGGCGAAAGCGCGTGCGGCATCGGCATGGGTGAACAGCAGCAGCGCCGATTCGACCGGATCGCCGACCGCGCCGCCGAGCAGCAATTCGCCGCGCTCGGAGGCCGCCCAGGCTAGCGCGAGATGCGCGTCGCGAAAGCCGGGGCGGCGCTCGAGATAGTCGGAGGCGAGTTCATAGAAGAGCAGGTGATGCGCCACCTCAATCGGCGAACAGCAGCACCGGGGTCTCGAGCAGCTTGCGCACCGCCTGGACGAAGCTCGCCGCGTCATGGCCATCGACGACGCGGTGGTCGCAGCTGATCGACAGGTTCATCAGCTTGGCGCGGACGATATCGTCGCCGTGGAACACCGGGCGCTCGACGATCTTGTTTGGGCCGATGATCGCGACTTCGGGGCGGTTGATCACCGGCGTCGTCGCGATCCCGCCGAGTGGCCCGAGCGAGGTGACGGTAAGGGTCGAGCCACTGAGCTCCTCGCTCTTCGCCTTGCCGGTGCGCGCCGCCTCGGCGAGGCGCGTGATCTCGGTGGCGAGCTGCCAGACGTTGCGATCCTGCGCGTCGCGGATCACCGGGACCATCAGCCCCGCGTCGGTCTGCGCTGCCATGCCGAGATGCACGCTGCCGTGGCGGGTGACCACGCCGGCCTCGTCATCGTAGCGCGCGTTGAGCATCGGGAAGTCGGGGATCGCCCGGCAGATCGCGACGATCAGGAAGGGCAGCATCGTCAGCTTGGGGCGGTTGCCGCGATTGGTGTTCAAGTCGGCCCGCATCGCTTCGAGCGCGGTGACGTCGATCTCGTCGACATAGGTGAAATGCGGGATCGCGCGCTTCGACGCAGCCATGTTCTCGGCGATGCGGCGGCGCATGCCGATCACTTTCACCGGCTCGTCCACGCGGGCGCGGCTGGCGTGCGGCGCGTGATAGCCCTGCCCCTGGCCGTAGCGGAGATACGCGTCGAGGTCGGCGTGGCGGAGGCGGTCGCCCTCGGCGGGCTTCACGCTGGCGAGGTCGATGCCGAGATCCTTGGCGCGGGCGCGGACTGCGGGCGAGGCGAGGACGTGCTTCTCTTCTCCCCTTCCGCTTGCGGGAGGGGTCGGGGGAGGGGATGTCTCTTCGGAGGTAGCGGTCGTAACAGGCCCTCCCCCAGCCCCTCCCGCAAGCGGAAGGGGAGCGATTGGGGAGGGTTCAACCACCTCCTCCACCCCTGGATTCTCGGCTTCGACCTGTTCCTCGACTTCCTCCGAAACCGGCGCTTCGCCTGCGTCGTCGGTCTCGACCACCATCAGCGCCGAGCCGATCGCAACCTGGTCGCCGACGTCGCCGGCGAGTTCGAGAACCACGCCCGACACCGGCGATTCCATCTCGACGGTGGCCTTGTCGGTCATCATGTCGGCGACCTGCTGGTCTTCCTCGACGCGCTCGCCAACCTTGACGTGCCAGGCGACGATCTCGGCCTCGGCGATGCCTTCGCCGATGTCCGGCAGGCGGAAAGTGAAGCGGGCCATGCGGATCAGTCCTTCAGGAGTTTCTGGAGCGCCGTTCCGATGCGCACCGGGCCGGGGAAATACGCCCATTCGAGGCTGTGGGGGTACGGCGTGTCGAAGCCGGTGACGCGCTCGATCGGGGCTTCGAGATGGTAGAAGCAGCGCTCCTGGACGAGCGCGGAGAGTTCGGCACCGAAGCCGCCGGTGCGGGTGGCTTCGTGGACGATCATGCACCGGCCGGTCTTCTTGACCGACGCCTCGATCGCCTCGATGTCGAGCGGGACGAGGGTGCGCAGGTCGATGATCTCGGCATCGACGCCGAGTTCCTCCACCGTGTTGGCGACGACATGGACCATCGTGCCGTAGGCGAGGATCGTCACCGCCTCGCCCTCGCGGACGGTCGCGGCCTTGCCGAGCTCGACGCGGTAATGCCCTTCGGGAACTTCGGATGCCGGATGCCCCGCCCAGGTCTTGGCCGGGCGGTCGTAATGGCCGTGGAACGGGCCGTTATAGATGCGCTTGGGCTCGAGGAAGAGGACGGGATCGTTGTCCTCGATCGCGGCGATCAGCAGCCCCTTGGCATCATAGGGGGTGGACGGGATCACCGTCTTGATCCCCGAGACGTGGGTGAAGATGCCCTCGGGCGACTGGCTGTGCGTCTGGCCCCCGAAGATACCGCCGCCATAAGGCGAGCGCACGGTGATCGGCGCAGTGAAGTCCGCCGCCGAGCGATAGCGCAGCCGCGCGGCTTCGGAGACGAGCTGGTCGAGCGCGGGATAGATGTAATCGGCGAACTGGATCTCGGGGACCGGGCGAAGGCCGTACGCGCCCATGCCGATCGCGACGCCGATGATGCCGATCTCGGTGATCGGGGTGTCGAAGGCGCGGGTCTTGCCGTATTTCGCCTGGAGCCCGGCCGTGGCGCGGAACACGCCGCCGAAATAGCCGACATCCTCGCCCATCACGACGACGTTGGGATCGCGCTCCATCATCACGTCCATGGCCGAATTGATCGCCTGGATCATGTTCATCTGCGCCACGGTCAGCCCTCCCGCACGATGTAGCGGTCGCCGGGGGCGACGGTCATCTGGGCCAATGCGGTCTTGGCGGCGGCGTTGGGCGGAAGATAGGCGGCGAGGAAGCGGCGCGCGGCAAGCTGGGCGCGGGTGAAGGGCCCGGTGCCCGCATCGCCGATCAGCCCGTGACTGCCGTCCTGGATGACCAGCGCATATTTGTCGCCCGCCGGGCTCTGCTCGATCGGCTGGAGGTGATCGGCGGGATCGGTGACGAAGCCCTGGACCAGATCCTTGGTGCCGGTGACCAGTATCGTCGGGACGCCAAGCGACGCATAGGCGCCGGGACGGACCAGCCCGGGGACCGCACCGGGCGACGAGAAGCCGAGCACCGCCGTGACGCTGGGATCGCGCATCGGCATGAGGTTCGCATAGGCGCCACCCATGCCGAGGCCGATCAGCGTGCCGAAGCTGTGCCCCATCACCGCGACGGGGATGCCGGGGAAAGTCTTGGCGGCGTGCGCGCTGGTCGCCCTCATATCGGCGACGCGCTCGAAGAAGCGGGCGCGGCCGTCGAACTTTTCGTTGCCTGGATAGCGGACCGAATCGACATGCAGCGGGGCAAGTACGGCATAGCCGTCGGCGACGACCGCGCCGACGATCGCCTCATAGCGCTCGGGCCAGCCGCCGAACCCCGTCGAGAACAGCACTACGCCCCGCGGCGCGGCGGCGGGGCGCCAGATCGTCAGCTTGGTGGTGCGCGCGCCGACGGTGAGGTCGATCGTCTCGGGCGCGGCGGGGGCGGCGAGCAGCCCGGAGGGGAGCAGCGCGAGGCCACCCAGTGCGGCGGCACCCTTGAGCAGCGCGCGGCGGTCGAGGAGCAGGTTCACAGTCCGGCCGCCTTTTGTTCGTCGAGCATCTGCTGCTGCTGTTCCTTGAGGTGCCAGGGGATCGTCTCGAACACCCCCTCGAACATCGAATCGAAGGGCTGGTGCATGCCGTGGCCGAGGATGCCGTTCTTCTCGGCTTCCTTCTGCGCGGCCTTGACGATCTCGGCGAGCTCGCGATCCTGCGCGGTCTGGCGCTCCTCGTCCCATTCGCCGAGCGCGATCAAGTGATCCTTGAGCCGGCGGATCGGATCGCCGAGCGGCCAGGCATTGGGCTCGCCGGCGCTGCGATAGGCGGTGGGGTCGTCGGAGGTCGAATGGCCCTCGGCGCGATAGGTGAAGTGCTCGATCAGCGTCGGGCCCTGGTTGGTCCGCGCGCGCTCGGCCGCCCACTGCGTGGCGGCGTACACCGCGAGCGCATCGTTGCCGTCGACGCGCAGCCCGGCGATGCCATAGCCGATCGCGCGCGCCGCAAAGGTCGTCGCCTCGGCGCCGGCGAAGCCCGAGAACGAGCTGATCGCCCATTGGTTGTTGACCACGTTCATGATCACCGGTGCCCGGTAGACCGTCGCGAAGATCATTGCCGAGTGGAAGTCGCCCTCCGCGGTCGAGCCCTCGCCGCACCAGGTCGCGGCGATGCGCGTATCGCCCTTGGCCGCGCTGGCCATCGCCCAGCCGACCGCCTGGGGATATTGCGTCGTCAAATTGCCCGAGATCGAGAAGAAGCCGTATTCCTTCGACGAATACATGATCGGCAGCTGGCGGCCCTGGAGCGGATCGGCGGCGTTGGAATAGATCTGGTTCATCATCGTGACCAGCGGATAGCCGCGCGTGATCAGGATGCCCTGCTGGCGATAGGAGGGGAAGCACATGTCGTCGCTGGCGAGCGCCATCGCGGCGGCGACCGAGACGGCCTCTTCGCCGGTCGACTTCATGTAGAAGCTGGTCTTGCCCTGGCGCTGGGCGCGGAACATGCGCTCGTCGAACGCGCGGACCAACGCCATCGCGCGGAGCATCTTGCGCAGCGCCTCCGGATCGAGCCGCGGGTTCCACGGGCCGACCGCCTGGCCCGAATCGTCGAGCACGCGCACCAGCGTGTAGGCGAGTTCGTGGAAGCTGTCGGCCGGGGCGGCGGTATCGGGCCGTCGCGCCGAGCCCGCCGGGGGCACCTCGACGGCGCTGAAATCGGCCTCGTCGCCGGGGCGGAACCGGGGTTCCGGCACGTGCAGCGAGAGCGGCGGCAAATTGGCGCGCGGAGCGTCCATGATCTCTCCGAATTGCGGACCGTGTCGCTGCTAGCAACGCACGGGCCCGGTTTCCGGACGCTTGTTATAAAATTTCAAAAGCCTTGTCGAGTAGGTCAGCAAGCCTGACCTTAAAGTCAGTGCCGGAAATGGCGCATCCCGGTGAACACCATCGCGAGCCCGGCTTCGTCGGCGGCGGCGATGACTTCGTCGTCGCGGATCGAACCGCCCGGCTGGATTACCGCAGTGGCGCCCGCCTCGACTGCGGCGAGCAGGCCATCGGCGAAGGGGAAGAAGGCGTCCGAGGCTACGGCGCTGCCGATCGTGCGCGGCTGCGCCCAGCCCGCTTTCTCCGCCGCATCCTTGGCCTTCCACGCGGCGATGCGCGCCGATTCGAGGCGGTTCATCTGCCCGGCGCCGACGCCGGCAGTGCTGCCACCCTTGGCATAGACGATCGCGTTCGACTTGACGTGCTTGGCGACGGTCCAGGCGAAACGGCAGTCGGCGAGTTCCTGCTCGCTCGGCGCGCGCTTGGTGACGACCTTCAAGTCGGCATCGGTGACGATGCCGCTGTCGCGCGACTGGATGAGGAATCCCCCGGCGATCGACTTCATCACGCGGCCGCGGCGCGCCGGATCGGGCAGGTCGCCGGTCAGCAGGAGGCGGAGATTCTTTTTCCGGGCGAACACCGCGCGCGCCGCTTCGTCGGCATCGGGCGCAGCGACGACTTCGGTGAAGATGCCGGAGATCGCCTCGGCAGTCGGGCCGTCGAGCGGGCGATTGACGGCGATGATCCCGCCGAATGCCGAGACGGTGTCGCAGGCGAACGCCGCTTCATAGGCCTCGACCAGCGTCTCGCCGGTGGCGACGCCGCAAGGATTGGCGTGCTTGACGATCACCACGGTCGGCGGGCCGTCGCGGAATTCGCTGACCAGTTCGAGCGCGGCGTCGGCGTCGTTATAGTTGTTGTACGAAAGCTCCTTGCCCTGGATCTGCCGCGCCTGGGCGACCCCGTTCACGCCGCCGGCGGACTGGGTGTAGAGCGCGGCGATCTGGTGCGGGTTCTCGCCATAGCGGAGCTCGGCCTGCTTGATCATCGGCACCGCGACGCTTTCAGGGAAGCGTTCTCCCTGATCGACATGCGCGAACCAGCCGGCGATTGCCGAATCATAGGCAGCGGTCGCGGCATAGGCTTTCGCGGCGAACTTCTTGCGCTGCTCGAAATTGGTGCTGCCGCCATAGACCAGCGGATAGTCGGCCGGATCGGTGAGGATCGCGACCGAGTCGTGGTTCTTCGCGGCGGAGCGGACCATCGACGGGCCGCCGATATCGATATTCTCGATGATCTCGTCGCGCGCCGCGCCGCGCGCCACGGTCTGCGCGAAGGGATAGAGGTTCACCACCACGAGATCGATCGCGCCGATTTCGTGTTCGTCCATCGAAGCGACATGCTCGGGATTGTCGCGCACCGCGAGCAGCCCGCCATGCACCTTGGGGTGCAGCGTCTTGACGCGGCCGTCCATCATCTCGGGAAAACCGGTGAGGTCCGAGATGTCGCGGACCGGAAGGCCCGCGTCGCGCAGCGCCTTGGCGGTGCCGCCGGTCGAGACGAGATCGACGCCCTGCGCGGCGAGCGCCTGGCCGAGTTCGACGATGCCGGTCTTGTCCGAGACCGAGAGAAGCGCGCGCTTGATGCTGACCTGATCCATGGCCCGCCCTCCTAAGGATCGCGCCTCGCCCCGCAACCCCTATTTGGCGCGGTGGAACAGCCAGCTGACATTGGCGCCGCCTGCCGGGCTCGCCCCGGTGACGACGAGTTGCTGGCTGGAGAGCGCCCGGCCGCGCCCGTCGACCCACAGGCTGTCCTCGACCTCCAGGCTGCCGCCCTTGCAGCGGAACTGCCAGAGATGCCCCGAGGCTGTGCGCAGGATCGCGGCAAGCCCGTCGGCAGTGGGCGTGACCTGGATCCGCGGATGCAAATGAAAGCGGATCGCGAACACCGCCGGCGCCTTGTGCTTCCGCCGATCGGCCGGAAGCAGCATGTCCTCGCCGCGGACATCCTTGCCGTCGGGCGACATCGCGACGACGCGGCGATGGAGGAAGCCGAACCGGCGGACATAGCCATCATGGCTCGCCTCGATCCGGCTGGCGGTATCGGTCTCGTGCCGCGCGAGCTCGACTTCGACCACGCCGCGGCCGAGCGTGCCGTCGGCATGGATCGCCGTCGAATTGCTGTTGCTCAGCACCAGGGTCGAATGCGCCGCGGTGGTACGCAGGCCCTCAGCAAGCGCTGCCGGGAGCTGGGCGCCGGCAGCCCGCGCGCCGCCGCAATTGACGACGAGCCGGTCGGCGCCGTCCGAAAGCTCGAACGCCAGCGTCGAGGCGCAGCCGCCCTCGACCAGCCGCGCAAGCGGCGGCGGCGCGGCATCGAGGATAAGCACGCTCTGCCCCTGCGACAGCCGCTGATAGCCCCATTCCTTGGCCTGTTTGAGCGGACGGGTGCGCACGCCCGTTGCCTCGGCCAACTGCTCGATCGTGTCGCCGGCGATCGGGCCTGAACCCTGCCAGCTCGACAGCCCCTTGTCGCCGTGGCTGAGTCCGAGCAGCGCGGTGACCATGCGGGCGCGTGCGGCGTCAATGAAGTCGGGCACGCCGATCCGGCGCGCGGCATAGGCCTCGCCTAGGATGGTCAGGATCTGGATCGATTCGACCTGCGCGGCGGGCGAGCGCGTGACGCTGCCGCCATCCTCGAACACCGACTGGTCGAGCGCGCGACGCATCCCGCTTTCGCCGAACGCGCGGCGCGGATCGCCGCCGGGCATCGACAGGCCGGCGACCAGCACCCCCGCCCAGGCCGCGAGCCGCCCCGCGCCGGGCTGGAGGCGATCGGCGCCGCGATCGAGGTGGCGCGCGCCGCGGGCGAGCGCGTGGAGCACGCTCGAGCGATAGATCAGGTCGGTCGACGAGAGGATCAGCGGCGCATGCGCGGTCCAGAACAGGATGCGGCGGCCCCAGAGATCGGCGCGCCAGGCGGGCTCGGACACCTTCTCGCCATGCACCGCGAGCCAGCGCCGCATGATCTCCTCGGCGATCGGCACGCCCTGGGCGCGCGTCGTGACGCTGGAAAGGTCGCGCAGCCAGGCGAAGCTCTGGAGATAGTCGCCGAAATCGGGCGACCAATCGGGAGCAGCGAAATCGAGCGCCTGGATCGCACGCTCTTCACCGCGGAAGCGGACCTTGCCGTCGAGCAGCGCACTGCCGCGCTGGACATCGCCGAAGAACGGATCGTCGGGGATCGCGATCAGCTTGAGCGGGTGCCGCCCCTTCAGGCGCATCGCATGGAGCGGGGTGCCCCAGGTCAGCCGCTGGAAACGCTCGGAGATACGTTCGGCGAGGCTCAGGCCGCGATCGCCGCCGGTGCGGATCAGCCGCTTGCCTTCCTCGACTCCGTCGGCACCGGACTCGGGCGGGGCGTCCTTCATCCGCCCCTTAACGCGGCGATATTGGCGGCGTAGCGATCGGGGCCGCCGGTAAAGGTGGCGGTGCCCGCGACAAGCGCATCGGCGCCCGCGGCGATCACGCGCGGTGCGGTGTCGCGATCGACCCCGCCATCCACTTCGAGGTCGATCGCGCGGCCCGACGCGTCGATCCGCCGGCGCAGCTCGGTGATCTTGGGCAGCTGGCTCTCGATGAACTTCTGCCCGCCAAAGCCGGGATTGACGCTCATCACCAGGATCAGATCGACCATGTCCATGACGTGGTCGACAACGTCCACCGGGGTCGCCGGGTTCAGCACCACCCCGGCGCGCTTGCCGAGCGCCTTGATCGTCTGGAGCGTGCGATGGAGGTGCGGGCTCGCCTCGGGATGGACCGAAATCGTGTCCGCACCGGCATCGGCGAAGGCCGCGAGCAGCGGATCGACCGGCGCGATCATCAGATGGACGTCGAACGGCTTGGCGGTGTGCGGGCGCAGCGCCTTGATGACGGCGGGCCCGATCGTGATGTTGGGCACGAAGTGGCCGTCCATCACATCGACATGGATCCAGTCGGCCCCCGCCGCGTCGATCGCACGGATCTCCTCGCCCAGGCGGGCGAAATCGGCGGAAAGGATCGAAGGCGCGATGCGGACGGCGGACATGCACGAATCCTTAGGCATGGCGCGACTCGGGCGCAACAGCGGTTGCGGGCTATTCGTTGAGCCATCTTGCCGCGTCCATCGAGCGGTGGAGCACGCGGAGGACGAGAATTCGCTCGGGCTCGATCTGGTAGTACAGCCGATGCGCGCGATAGGGGAGTGACCGGACCAACGGATCGATATCCGGATGGGCCACGCCGGCGGCCGGGTGATCAATCAACAGCTCGGACGCTCGCTTGATTCCGCCCACGTAGATTTCGGCGGCGGCTCGGCCGTGGCTGGCGATGCTATAGGAAAGTATCTCAGCGATGTCGGCGTCGGCGGCCTCGCTGAGCGTTACCCGCACGTTCAGTCTTGCTCGCGAGACGCCTGAATGATGTCGTCGATCGTACGGTTGCTGATACCCGATGCCCTGCCGATCTCGATCGCAGCCTTCAGGCGGCGGCGGGCTTCCTCAGCTTCGCGATCGCGGCGAACCAGATCGCCGATATACTCATGGGTGCTGGCATATGCACCTTCCGAAACGCGCGTCTCGGCCCAGGCTTCGAGATCCTCGGGAAGGCGCGGGTTCATCTCTGCCATGTCACGAATATAGAGTTTCGCGCCAAGCCTGCCAACTAGCTGCGCCGCAGCCGGACGATGAAGAAGCCGTCGAGACCGCCCGCCTCGGCGAGCGCGCCGGGGAGGAGGCGGAGGCTGCCGTTGTCGCGCGGGGCTATCCCGGCGGGAAGCTCGTCCGGGGTGACCGGCTGGATCGCGAAGTCGGAATGTTCAGCCAGGAAACGTTCGAGCTGCGCCTCGCCTTCCTGGGGCTCGAGCGAACAGGTCGAAAAGACCAGCGTGCCGCCCGGCTTCACCCATTGCACCGCCCGAGCGAGCAGCTTGGCCTGGAGCGCCGCCATCTCGGCAATCAGCGAGGGGCGGACGCGGTGGAGCACGTCGGGGTGGCGGCGGAAGATGCCGGTGGCGCTGCACGGCGCGTCGAGCAGCACCGCATCGGCGGGCGCTTCGGGTTGCCATTGCAGCAGATCGGCGGCGATCACCTTTGCCGAAAGCCCGGTGCGCTCAAGATTCTCGTGAAGTCGCGCCAGACGACTTTCGGAGACGTCGACCGCAGTCACGTCCCATCCCGCCGCGGCTAGCTGGAGCGTCTTGCCGCCCGGCGCGGCGCACAGGTCGAGCGCGGTGCCAGCCCCCTTGCCGATCAGCCGGGCAGGGAGCGAGGCAGCGAGATCCTGCACCCACCAGTCGCCCTCGGCATAGCCTTCGAGCGTAGGGATCGCCGCCTTTTCGTCGAGCCGGAGATGGCCGGGGAGCAGGCTGGCGCCGGCAAGGTCGGGCACACGGGCCGAGTCGCGCAACGTCAGGTCGAGCGGCGGCGGGACCGCGATCGCCTTTTCGGCATCCTCGATCATCTGGTCGCCCCAGGCGGCATGCCAGCGCAGCGCGACGGGATCGGGGAGCGTCGGCGGCTCGGGCAGCGTCGCGCCCTGGCGGACCAGCGTGCCGAACACGCCGTGGACGAGCTTTCGCGGGCCGCCATCTACCAGCGGCAGCACGGTGGAGATCGCGGCATGCCCCGGCGTGCCCAGCGCCAGCGCCTGGACCAGCGCGATGCGCAGCGCGAATCGGGGCTTGGCGTCGTCGGGGAGCGGGCGCTGGGTCGCCGAATCGATCAGCGCGTCGAGATCAGGGAGTCGGCGCAGCGCCTCGGCGGCGATCGCGTGGGCGAGCCCGCGGTCGTTGGGCGCGAGGCCGTGGGCCGCCGAATCGAGCGCCTGTTCGAGCGCGAGGCCGCGGCGGAGTACCGCGTCGAGCAGCTTGAGCGCGGCGCGGCGCGCGGGGACGCCGGGGGCATCGGGCTCTTGACCGTCCGGGCGACGGCGACGATGGGGAGGCTTGTTCATTGGAGCCAGCGCAATGGGCCAGCGCCCGAGCCATGTGAAGCCCCCCAGCTATCTTTCGAAGAGCCCGCCGGTGCCCAAGCCCGAGGCCGCAGCGCCGGCGAAGGACCCGCTCGACCCGACGCGCTACGGCGATTGGGAGCGCAAGGGCGTCGCGATCGACTTCTAGGCGTCGAGCAACGCGCGGAGCTTCTGCACCGTATTCCAGTTGCGCGCAGTGGCGAGCGCCGGAAATTTGAGCTTGGCCATCGCGCGGTCGAGCTTCGATTCGCCGATATTTTCAGGATAATCGACGAACAGCTCGCGACCCTCCGCATGGAGATGCTCGGGGCCGGTGTAGATTTCCGCCACCTTGTCGATCAGCCCGCCGGGGAAGGGATCGCGGTGGAACACCACGAGCAAGTGGCTGGGATGGTCCTCGGCGGCGTAGGCAAAGGGGTTGGCGTCGATCACGGCGTCAATCTCGGCCAGGTCGCGGAGCAGCACGTCGGTCTTGCAGCCGTGCTCGGCCAGCGCAGCCTCAAGTTTCGCGACGATGTCTGCGGCGGCGCCCGGCGCGTCGAACACGACATTGCCCGAAGCGAGCAGCGTTTTGACGTTATCATAGCCAAGGCCTTCGACGAGCACTCGCAACTCGGCCATCGGCAACTTGCGGTTGCCCCCGACATTGACGCCTTTCAGGAGCCCAGCCCAGCGCTTCACGCCAGTTCCTCGCGCAGCGGGCGGCTGAGCAAGGCCTCGATCACCTCGCGCACCGCCGCGCCTTCGAGCAGCGCGTTGACCGCCGCGGTCACGGGCATGTCGACGCCTGCCTCGGCTGCGGCCTCACGGAGGACGGGGGCGGTATGCGCGCCTTCGGCAACGGTCTTGCGGTCGGCCAGCAGCGCGGCGGCGCTGCGGCCCTGGCCGAGCCCGACGCCGAGCGAGAAGTTGCGCGAATTGGTCGAGCTGCAGGTGAGGACGAGATCGCCAAGCCCCGACAGCCCGGTGAGCGTCTCGGCCTGCCCGCCACGCGCGAGGCCGAAGCGCGTCATCTCGGCAAAGCCGCGCGCGATCAGCGCGGCGCGCGCGTTGAGCCCGAGCCCGGCGCCCTCGACCACGCCGCACGCGATCGCGAGGACGTTCTTGACCGCGCCGCCGATCTCGGCGCCGATCACGTCGGCCGAGGCATAGGTGCGGAAGGCGGGGCCGGCGAGCCGCTCGGCGAGCGCGGTGCGCAGCGCCTCGTCCTCGCAGGCCAGCGTGACCGCGGTCGGCAGCCCCCTGGCGACTTCGTGCGCGAAAGTCGGACCGGACAGGACTGCGATCGGCGCATCGGGCGCGGCCTGGTGCGCGACTTCGCCGACGAGCAGCCGCGTGCCGGCCTCGATGCCCTTCGCGCAGAGAACGAGGGGCGTACTGCCGACGGGCGCCGCGGCTAGCACCGCCCGCACATGCTGGGCGGGCGCGACGACGAGCAAGGCATCGTGATTCGCCAGTTCGGCAAGGTCGCCGGTGGCGCGGATCGATTCGGACAGCGGCACCCCGGCGAGAAACTGGCGGTTCTCATGGGCCGCATTGACGCTCTCGACTACGTCGGGCTCGCGCGCCCAAAGCGTGACGGGCTGGCCACCGCGCGCAGCGACCTGCGCCAACGCAGTGCCCCAGGCGCCGCCGCCGATGACGCCAATTCTCATGCCTTCACCCCTGCGCCACGCACCTTCTCGGCATCCGGATCGAGTGGCCAGCGCGGTCGCGCGGGAACGTCGAGCGGATCGGTCAGCCCCGCAGCGAAGCGTTCGGCACCGGCCCAGGCGATCATCGCGGCATTGTCGGTGCACAGCCAGAGCGGCGGCGCGACGAAGCGCAGTCCATGCTCTGCGGCGAGCGATTCGAGCGCGCCGCGCACCGCCTTGTTCGCCGCGACGCCGCCGGCGACGACCAAGGCGGTCGGCCGGACGCTGCGCAGGGCAATGCGAGTGCGGTCGACCAGGCAATCGACCACCGCCTGCTGGAACGATGCGGCGAGATCGGCGACGGGGAACTTGCCCGCCTTGCGCGCGACGTCGCTTTTTAGACCCGCGAACGAGAAATGCGGCTCGCCCGATCCGACCAGCGGACGCGGCAGCGGCACTGCATGCGGGTCGCCGGCCATCGCCGCCTTTTCGACCGCGGGGCCGCCGGGGAAGCCGAGCCCGAGCAGCTTGGCGGTCTTGTCGAACGCTTCGCCCGCGGCATCGTCGATCGTGGTGGCAAGCCGGCGATAGCGTCCGACTCCTTCGACCAGCAGCAGCTGGCAATGCCCGCCCGAGACGAGCAGCAGCAGATAGGGGAAGGCAAGGTCGGGATCGCTCAGCCGCGGCGACAGGCCATGCCCTTCGAGATGGTTGACCGCGACCAGGGGCTTGCCGCTCGCCAGCGCCAGCGCCTTGCCGGTGACGAGGCCGACCATGACCCCGCCGATCAGCCCGGGCCCGGCCGTTGCGGCAATGGCATCGACCTCGGCCAGCGTCACCCCAGCCTCGGCCAGCGCCGCCTCGACCAGCGGTGCCATCACTTCGACATGCGCGCGCGCCGCAATCTCGGGCACGACGCCGCCATAGGGACGGTGCGCGGCCTCCTGCCCGGCTAGCGTATGCGCGAGGATACGGCGGTCGCTGGTCACCAGCGCGGCGGCGGTTTCGTCGCAGCTCGATTCGAGACCCAGAATGAGTGCCATTGCATCCATCTAAGCGCTGAGGGCATTAGCACAAGCCATGCCTATCTTCCGCCTCGGCACCCGCGGCTCGCCGCTCGCCCTCACCCAGGCCCATATGGTCCGCGACGCGCTGGTCGCCGCGCACGCGCTTGCCGCCGACGCCATCGAGATCGTCCCGATCCGCACCACCGGCGACAAGGTGCAGGATCGCGCGCTCGCCGAGATCGGCGGCAAGGCGCTGTGGACCAAGGAGCTCGATCGCGCGCTGCTTGCCGGCGAGATCGACGCCGCGGTGCATTCTATGAAGGATGTCGAGACGGTGCGGCCCGAGGCGATCTCGATCGTTGCGATGTTGCCGCGGGCGGACGTTCGCGACCGGCTGGTCGGGGCCGAGTCGATCGACGCACTGCGCCAGGGAGCGGTGATCGGGACCAGCTCGCCGCGGCGCGCGGCGCAGATGCGCCACCTTCGCCCCGATTTGGAGACGATCGTCTTCCGCGGCAATGTCGATACCCGACTGGCGAAGCTCGCAGCGGGCGAAGTCGATGCCACCCTGCTGGCCGCGGCGGGGCTAGAGCGACTGGGACGTCATGACGTCGGCACCGCGATCCCGATCAACGTGATGCTGCCCGCGCCGGCGCAGGGGGCCGTGGGGATCGAATGCCGCACCGATGACGACCGCGCTCGCGGAATGCTCGCCAAGATCGACGACCCGCAGACGCATGCCTGCGTGCTCGCCGAGCGCGCGCTGCTCGCCGCGCTCAAGGCCGATTGCCACTCCCCGGTCGCGGCACTGGCGACGATCGAAGGCGCGATCATGACGCTGCGCGCCGAGCTGCTGTCGGAAGACGGCAGCGTCCATGTCTATGCCCAGGAGGCGGGGGCGCCGACCGACCCGGTGCTATCGATCGCCGTCGCGCGCGACCTCCTGGTCGGGGCGCCGCCGGAAATTCGCCGGCTGTTCGGCGGATGAGCCGCGCGATCGCGGTGTTGCGGCCCGAGCCGGGCAACCGCGTCACCGCGGCGGCGATCGAGGCGCACGGCCGCAGCGCGATTCGCATGCCGCTGTTCGAGGTGCGGCCGGTAATGTGGGGCGTTCCCGAGGTCGAGCGCTTCGACGCGTTGATACTGACCAGCGCCAATGCCGTGCGGCATGGCGGGGCGGGTCTTTCGGCGCTTCGACGCCTGCCGGTCTACGCGGTTGGCAAGGCGACCGCCGATGCGGCAGCGCGCGCCGGATTCGATGTCGCAGGCATCGGCACGGAAGGCGCCGCGATGCTGGTGGCGCACGCGGAAGCGGCCGGGGTGCGCCATGCACTGCACCTGGCGGGGCGCGAACGCACGCTGGAGGCCGGCGGAATCGTAGCCGATGTGCGTACCGTCTATGCCAGCGAAACGCGCGATCCCGAACAGGTCGAGCGGCTGGCAGGCTGCATCGCGTTGGTCCAGTCAGCGCGTGCCGGTGGCGCGCTTGCCAAGCTCGTCGGCGAGGCGGGGCTCGATCGATCCGCGATCGCGCTGGTTGCAATCAGCGCCGCGGCTGCGACGGCTGCCGGTCCCGGCTGGGAGCGTGTGCGGGTGCCCGCCGCGGCCACCAGCGAGGCACTGATCGAAGCGGCAATCGCGCTCGCCGATTGACCGCGCGGGCGCCAGCGCGAATAAGGGGGCATGAGCGACGAGCCCCTCGCGCTGGAGCCGCCCCGCGGCCCCGAAACGCGGACCCACTATCTCATTGGCGGCCTTGCCTTTGTCGGCGGGATCGCCGTGACTGCGGCGGCATTCCAGCTTGCGGGCGGAATCGGATCGCCGCGCACTGCCCCCACACCGGCACCGACCGAGGCTTCGACGCCCGCGCCGACTCCGGCGCCGCCGCTCCCCACGGGCACCGATCTCGCGACGCTCAATGCGCGTGAGCAGGAGCTCGCCGGGCGGCTCGACCAGCTCTCGCTGCGACTGCGCGATGTGGACGGCAGCGCGCGCAACGCCGCGAACCATGCCAGCCGCGCCGAGCAGTTGCTGATCGCCGCTGGGGTTCGCCGCGCGCTCGACCGCGGCCAGCCGCTCGGACCGCTCGACGCGCAACTGCGCCAGCGCTTCGCCGAAGTGCATGGCGAGGCAGTCGCGATGATTCTACGCGCCTCCGCCGAGCCGGTGACGCTGGGCGATCTCCGCCTCGCGCTCGAGACGATCGCACCGCGGCTCGCGAGCGGTGCCGACGACAGCATGTGGATGGGCGTCCGCCGGCTGCTCGGCGACCTGGTGGTCGTCCGCCAGGCCGAATCGCCGAGCCCGCGCACGTCGGACCGGCTGCGCCGCGCCCGGCTCGCGCTCGAATCGGGCGATGTCGAGGCGGCGCTAGCCGAAGTCGTCCATATGCCCGGGGTCGCCAGCGCCGAAAGCTGGATCGCCGCCGCGCGCCGCTACATCGCCGCGCGCCAGGGATTGCTAGAGATCGAACGGGCCGCGCTTGCCGCGCCGCCCGCCACGCCGCCGGCCGCAGCACCTGCGCGCCCGGCAGCCAACTGAGAGAAGACCAATGGCAGAGATGGGCCGGTTCGACTGGCAGGATCCGTTCGCGCTTGATGCTCAGCTCACCGACGAGGAACGGATGGTGCAGGGTGCCGCGCGCGACTACGCGCAGGGCGAGCTGCTGCCGCGCGTCACCAGCGCGTTCCTCGAGGAGCGGTTCGACCGCGCGATCATGTCCGAAATGGGCGCGCTCGGGTTGCTCGGCCCGACGATCCCCGAAAGCTATGGCGGCGCCGGGCTCGGCTATGTCGCCTATGGCCTGGTCGCGCGCGAAGTCGAGCGTGTCGATTCGGGCTATCGTTCGGCGATGTCGGTGCAGAGCAGCCTCGTGATGCACCCGATCTTCGCCTACGGGACCGAGGCGCAGAAGCGGAAATACCTGCCCAAGCTCGCGACCGGCGAGTGGATCGGCTGTTTCGGGCTTACCGAACCCGATGCCGGCTCCGATCCCGGCGGCATGCGCACCCGCGCCGAGCAGATCGACGGGGGATACCGCCTCACCGGCACCAAGATGTGGATCACCAATTCGCCGATCGCCGATGTGTTCGTCGTGTGGGCGAAGAGCGACGCGCATGGCGGCGGGATCAAGGGCTTCGTGCTCGAGCGCGGGATGAAGGGGCTTTCGGCGCCCAAGATCGAAGGCAAGCTCTCGCTCCGTGCCTCGGTGACCGGCGAGATCGTGATGGACGGCGTCGAAGTAAGCGAGGACGCGCTGCTGCCCGAGGTCCAGGGGCTTCGGGGTCCGTTCGGCTGCCTCAACCGTGCGCGCTACGGCATCGCCTGGGGCACGATGGGCGCCGCCGAGGCGTGCATGCACGCCGCGCGGCAATACACGCTCGACCGTGCCCAGTTCGGCAAGCCGCTCGCGGCGAACCAGCTCGTGCAGTTGAAGCTCGCCAATATGGAGACCGAGATTGCGCTCGGCCTCCAGGCGGCACTGCGCGCGGGACGGATGTTCGACGAGGGGACGCTCAGCCCCGAGGCGATCAGCATCATCAAGCGCAACAATTGCGGCAAGGCGCTCGATATCGCGCGCGTCGCCCGCGACATGCACGGCGGCAACGGCATCTCGGCCGAGTTTCACGTGATGCGCCACGCGATCAACCTCGAGACGGTCAACACCTATGAGGGGACGCACGACGTCCACGGGCTGATCCTCGGCCGCGCGATCACGGGGATTGCGGCGTTTTAACTGCCAGGAGGAAATGTGACCGAACCCGATCGGCAACCGACCCTCACCGGCGAGCGTGTGATCCTGAGACCCAGCACGCCGGACGATTGGGACGCGCTCTTCGCCGTCGCGTCCGATCCGCTGATCTGGGAAGTCCATCCCGCGCACGATCGCTGGCAGGAAAGCGTGTTCCGCGCCTATTTCGACGCCGGGATCGCCAGCGGCGGCGCGCTGACCATATTCGACAAGGCCACCGGCGCCGTCATCGGCTCCTCGCGCTTCGATAATTGGAAGCCCGAGACCGACCAGATCGAGATCGGCTGGACCTATCTCAAGCGCGACTATTGGGGCGGCAGCTATAATCGCGAGATCAAGCGCCTGATGCTCGATCATATCCACCGCTTCGTAGCGACAGCGGTGTTCACCGTCGGCGAGGGCAATATCCGCTCGCGAAAGGCGATGGAGAAGATCGGCGGGGTGCTGCGCAGCGGGCCGCCCGAGATGCGATTCATGGCGGGCGAGATGAAGTCGCATGTGATCTACGAGATCAGCAGACCGTGAAGCCGCTGGAGGGCATCAAGGTCGTCGAGTTGGCGCGGATCCTCGCCGGGCCGTGGTGCGGCCAGTTGCTCGCCGATCTCGGTGCCGAAGTGATCAAGGTCGAGCGGCCGGGCGAAGGCGACGACACGCGGCATTGGGGGCCGCCCTTCATGCACGGCCCGGACGGCGCCGACCTCGACGCCGCCTATTTCCACGCGACCAATCGCGGCAAGGAAAGCCGCGCGATCGACATCGCGACGCCCGAGGGCCAGGCCGAGGTCCGCGCGCTGATCGCCGAGGCCGATGTGGTGATCGAGAACTACAAGGTCGGCGGGCTGGTCAAATACGGGCTCGATGCCGCCAGCCTTCGCACGGCGCACCCGCGGCTGGTGATATGCTCGATCACGGGGTTCGGGCAGGACGGGCCATATGCGCACCGCGCCGGCTACGACTTCATCATCCAGGGGATGGGCGGGATCATGTCGCTGACCGGCGAGCCCGGTGGCGCCCCGCAAAAGGCCGGGGTCGCCTATGCCGACCTTTTTACCGGGATCTATTCGTCGACAGCGATCCTCGCGGCGCTGCGACGTCGTGACGTCACCGGCGAGGGCGCGCATATCGACATGGCGCTGCTCGACACCCAGGTCGGCGTGCTCGCCAACCAGGCGCTCAACTGGATGGCCAACCCCGCAAAGGTGCCGCACCGGATGGGCAATGGCCACGCCAACCTCGTCCCCTATCAGGGGTTCGAGACAAGGGACGGCGCGCTGATCGTCGCGGTGGGCAACGATTCGCAGTTTGCGAAACTCTGCGGCGTGCTCGGGCTCGATCTCGCCGACGACGAACGCTTCGCGACCAATCCGGCGCGAGTGACCAACCGGGCGACGCTGCTTCCGCAGATCGACGTGGCGATCCGCGGCTGGGCCAAGGCCGATCTCTACGAGGCGCTCGACGCGGCGGGCGTGCCGGCGGGGCCGATCAATGCGGTGGACGAGGTTTTCGCCGATCCGCAGGTGCGCGCGCGGGGGATGGCGATCGAACGCGACGGCGTGCCAGGGCTGGCGAGCCCGATCGTGATCGACGGCGAGCGGATGGTCTCGGACCGGTCGAGCCCGCGGCGGCCGGGCTGAGGCCGCTCGACATCGCGATCGCCGGCTGCGGGCCGGCGGGTCTCGCCGCGGCGCTGCTGCTCCACCGCGACGGGCACCGCGTCACGTTGTTCGAGCGCTTCGAGGCGCCGCGGCCGATCGGATCGGGGCTGATGCTCCAGCCGACCGGGCTCGCGGTGCTGCGCCACCTCGGGCTGGAGGATGCGCTGGTAGCACGGGGCGCGCGGATTGCGCGGCTGACCGGCGAGGCCGATGGCCGTACCGTGCTCGACGTCCACTATGCCGCGCTGAGGGGCGAACGCTTCGGGCTGGGTATCCACCGCGCCTCGCTGTTCGAAATGCTCCACGAAGCCGTGATCGCGGCGGGAATCCCGATCCGCACAGGGTGCGAGGTTCGCGATGTGATTCGGGGTGACGACGCGATTCGGCTGCGGACCGCGGGCGGCGATTCGTCGGCAGGCGACCTGGTGATCGACGCGCTCGGCGCGCGCAGTCCGCTGGCGGCGGGAGGGCGCGGGCTGGCATATGGCGCCTTATGGGCAACCTTGCCCTGGCAGGCGGGGTTCGACCCGGCGGCGCTCCAGCAGCGCTATCGGCGGGCGAGCGTGATGGCCGGGGTGCTCCCGACGGGGCAGGGGCAGGCCGCGTTCTTCTGGTCGCTGCGCGCCGACCGGCTGGAGGCATGGCGCGCGGCGGGTCTCGATGCGTGGAAGGCCGAAGTGGCGGCGTTGTGGCCTGCGACCCAGCCTCTGCTCGACGCGATCGTCGATCCCGACCAGCTCACCTTCGCGCGTTATGCCCACCGCACGCTCGCCGCGCCGGCTGCGCCCAGGCTGATCCATATCGGCGATGCCTGGCATTCGACCAGCCCGCAGCTCGGCCAGGGCGCCAACATGGCGCTGCTCGATGCGTTCGCGCTCGCCAAGGCGCTGCGCGAGGGGGAGTCGCTGTCCGAGGCGCTGGCGCACGCGGTGGCGCTGCGGCGGCGGCATGTGCGGCTGTACCAGGCGATGAGCCGGGTGCTGACGCCGGTCTACCAGTCCGACGGACGGCTGGTGCCACTGGTGCGCGACCGGCTGGTCGGGCCGATCTCGCGGCTGCGGCCGGTGATGACGCTCCAGGCGGCGATGGTCAGCGGGTTGGTGGGCAATCCGCTGCGTCCGCTCGGGCTAGGCTAGCCGCCGGATCAGCTCCTGCGCCGCGGCGGGCGCGCGGACCTTGCCGCCGTGGATAAAGAAAATGAAGGTTTCGCGCGGTTGCCGGGGCGGCGCCTTGTCCTCGACATAGGGCAGGCCGTCGGGCCGTCCGCCCGACGCCCAGGTCGTTGCCGCCTCGATCCAGCGCGGGAAGTCGCCCTCGGGATAGCAGAGCGGGTTATCGTCTTCGCCCGCTTCCAGCCGCGCATAGACGAAGTCGCCGGTGATGTCGGCGATCGCCGGATAGGTCGGCGAATCGGCATAGACGATCGCCACGCCGGCTTCGCGGCACATCGCGACGAATTCGGGCACTGCGAAGCTATCGTGCCGAACCTGGATCGCGTGGCGCAGCGGCACGCCGGCCTCTTCAAGGGGCAGCAGCGCCAGGAAGGCACGGAAATCCTCGGGCTCGAACTTCTTGGTCGCCATGAACTGCCAGAAGATCGGGCCGAGCTTGTCGCCGAGCTCGACCAGCCCCTGGCCGACGAAGCGCCGCACCGAATCGCCCGCCTCGGCGAGCACTTTCCGGTTGGTGCAGAAGCGCGAGCCCTTGAGCGTGAACACGAAGCCGTCGGGCGCGGTCCTCGCCCAGCCCTCGAACGTCGCCGGCTTGAAGGTGGAATAATAGGTGCCGTTGACTTCGATCGCGGTCAGCTGGCGCGACGCGTATTCGAGTTCCTTCTTCTGGGCGAGCCCCTCGGGATAAAAGGTCCCGCGCCAGGGTTCGAAGGTCCAGCCGCCGATGCCGATTCGAATGGGTGCGCTTGCCATGACGCCGGTCTAGCCGAGTTTTGCCGGGCGGTCAGTCCGGAAGCTGCGCCCTAAATCGACCACTGCGAATCAGCGGATCCGCGTCCAGGTCTGCGACTTGCAGATTACGCCGAACAGCACGCAGCCCTTGCCGATCATCTTGTCCGTGCCCGCGAAGCTGATCGTGCCGGAGAAGGTCTTGCGCATATCCGGCACGAACACCTTGCCGCGCCAGCGGCCGCTGCCGGCGGGAGCGAGATCGCGGAACAACTTGGTGCCGACGAGGTTCTCGGTGCCGCCGCGGCGCGCATCTCCCTTGGCCTTGTCGCTCGCCCAGGTCACCGTCGCGCACAGCTTGGCGCCGCATTCGTCGATCTGGACGTGCACGCTGTTCGACGGGTTGTGCCATTGCGTGCCGATCGGCGGGGCCATTTCGTCGGCAGAAGCGGGGATCGCAGTGAGGGGCAGCGCGGCGAGCGCGAGGGCAAGCAGGTTGGCGGTCATTGCGGCCTTTCTCGAACACCGGCGATGGCCCTATGCTGAACGGCCAGGGCGGCGGGTGCAACGGGCTTTTAGCGATGCGCGCCGCGGCAAAGCCGCGTCGTCGGACACGGCAAGCGCCGTGCCGGCCGCGCTGCCGATCAAAAGCGGGATTTAGTTCCTAAATCCCGCGCGGCAGCGCTGGAGCGGGCGAAGGGATTCGAACCCTCGACCCCGACCTTGGCAAGGTCGTGCTCTACCCCTGAGCTACGCCCGCTCTGGCGTTCTGCCCCGTGCTGCAAGCGCTTCGGGGCGGGTGAGGCGCGGCCACTAGCAGCGGGTTTCTGGCAGCGCAACCCCCTTCGACCGATTTTGGAAAAGGCTTGGCGCGAGAAGCGCGAACGCCCACATAGCCCGCAACCGCGTTCACTCGCCCAGGAGCATAGCTTTGGCCACGCTAGGACTGTCCCCGCAAGAGAAGGAAGCCGTCGACGCCTTCCGCCGTGACGTCGTCGAGCCGTCGATGACCAGCCTCGTCGTCATCGATTTCTGGGCCGAATGGTGCGGGCCCTGCAAGGCGCTGACCCCGGTGCTCGAAAAGGTGACCGCCGATTATACGTCGAAGGGCGTCATGCTCGCCAAGGTCGACGTCGATGCGAATCAGTTCATCGCCGCGCAGTTCCAGGTGCGATCGATCCCGACCGTCTATGCGATGTTCCAGGGCCAGCTCGTCGCCGACCTGACCAGCGCGCGGACCGAATCGCAGCTGCGCACGATGCTCGACCAGATTCTCCGGCAGCTCCCGGTGCAGAGCGAAGACTCCGCTGCCGAGGCCGAGCTCGAGCCGCTGATCGCGATGGGCGAGCAGATCCTGGCCGAGGGCGATCATGAACGCGCGCTCTCGGTGTTCGAGCAGATCGCCGAGATGGCGCCCGAGCATCCCCAGGTTGCCGCGGGCCGCGCCCGCGCGCTGATCGGGCTGGGCCGTGCCGACGAGGCCGAGGCGGTGCTTGCGGCGCTCCCCGAAGAAGCGGCCAAGGGTCCGGAGATCGAACGCGCGCGTGCCGCGCTGGCGCTGGCGCGCGAAGCGACGCCGGTCGAGGATCTGTCCGAGCTCGAAGCCAAGGCCGCGACCGGCGACATGGAAGCGCGCTACGAACTCGCCGGCGCCCGGATGGCGAGCGATCGCGATGCCGCCGCCGCGACCTTGCTCGCGATGATCGCCGAGGATCGCGACTGGAACGAAGGCGCCGCCCGCGCGCGGCTGCTCACGCTGTTCGAAGCGGTGGGGCTCGAGGATCCCTGGGTGTCGGCGCAGCGGCGGAAGCTCTCGGCGATCCTGTTCGGATGACCGCGACGCGGCTCTCGGTGTTTCCGCTTGCCGGCGCGCTGCTGTTTCCGCGGATGCACCTGCCGCTGCACATCTTCGAGCCGCGCTATCGCGCGATGGTCTCCGACGCGCTCGCCCGCGACCGGCGGATCGGGATGATCCAGCCACGGGACGCGAGCGACCCGCCGACGCTGTTCGATATCGGCTGCGTCGGCCGGATCGCCGATGTCGAGGCGCTGCCCGACGGGCGCTACGACATCGTCCTCGAAGGGCTGGCACGCTTCACGGTGCTGCGCGAGCTCGACGTCACGACGCCGTTCCGCCAGGTCGAAGCCGAACTGGAAGCGGCAAGCGAAGAGGAAGCGCTGGCACTCGCCGAGCGCGCGTCGCTGGAGATGGAGTCGCGGCGATTCGCCGACGGGCTCGGCTATGCGGTCGATTGGGAGGCGGTGACGCGGCTCGACGATGAGTCGCTGGTCAACGGCATCGCCCAGATCGCACCGTTCGACACCGCGTCGAAGCAGGCTTTGCTCGAAGCCGATGGGCTATCGGCGCGGGCCGAGCTGATCGTCCAGCTGATGCAGTTCTTCGGCCGGCATGGCGAGGAAGGCGGAGTGACGCTGCAATGAGCGATTCGATCGATCCGTGGCTGCTCGAAAGGCTGGTGTGCCCGGCGACGCGCACGCCGTTGCGGTATGACGAGGAGGCGCAGGCGCTGGTGTCCGATGCGGCGGGCATTGCCTATCCGATCCGCGACGGCGTGGCGGTGCTGCTGATCGAGGAAGCGCGGCGGATCGGGGCCTAGTCGCGCTATCGATCGGGAGCGCGGTCTATCGCCGCCCGGCGACCAGCGCTCGAACGCCTTCGAGCACCCAGCCATACACCAGGTGCGAAGCTGCCCCATAAGCGTGGGTAGCGAGCGGCGTCTCGCTCGGCGCGGAGCCCAGCCCCAGCGCGGGCACCGCCGCCTCGTCGAACAACGCCGCCGTCGCGACGCCATAGGCGCTGCCGAACCCGGCGCTCGCCTCGGGCTTATACTCGGTCAGCACGCCATAGATTCCGCCGATCACCGCGCCGGCGATATAATGGACCGCCTGCCCCGCGGGCTCGCGATAGGGCTCGGGTACCGGATCGCCGATCACGGCTTCGCTCGCCGCGTCGGCGGCCTTGAGCGTCGCGGGATCGCCATCGTCCTCGGGCAGCAGCTTCTGCGCCTGCACCTGGAACGCCGCCATCGCCGCCGAGGCGACCAGCCCCGCGGCGATTCCGACGAACAGCCCGACGAACGGACGCGGACCCTTGGACATGCGATTCTCCCTGCGCGGTCAGTAGTGGATGCGCTTGGCGGTCAGCTTCCGCTTCGCCAGCCACGCCTGAACGCTGTCCTTGCCCGCAAGGTGCCCCGCGCCGACCGCGACGAACACATTTCCCGGCTGCGCCATGCGCTTTTCGATCCACTCGGCCCAGCGCGCGTTGCGATCCGATAGCAGCACCTTGGCGATCTCGGGGGTTTCGCGCATGCCTTCGTTGATCTTGGCGGCGAGCGTCTCGGGATCGCCCGCAGCCCAGCTCGTCACCATCGCGTCGAGCTCGCTGCCCATCTTGGGGAAGTCGTCGATCGTCGAGACGAGGAACTTCACCTGGAGCGGCTCTGCCAGCGAATCGAAGAAGCCGAGCTGCTGCTCGGGGGTCTCGAGACCGGCGATCTTCTTGTTCGCCGCCTTGGCCGCGGCGGTGAGCACGGCCTCGGCGCCCTGTGCAGGGTCATAGCCGAGCTTGGGCAGCCCGGCGACGCTCAGCGTCACTGCGGCGAACCAGGGATCGAAGCGATCGAGTGCCGCCGCGGGCATGCCGAGATCGGCAAGTGCCTTGGCATAGGCCGCGCGCTTGTCCTCGGGCAGCTTGTCGGTCAGCGACGGGCCGGTCGGATTGACCGCGAGGTTCATCACCAGCGTGCCCATCGCCGCCTGGTCGGGCTCGACCATCTCGAGCACCAGCTCGTCGCTGCCCTCGAATGCCTTCGCCACCGCCTCGTCGAACCAGCTCAGCCCGGGCTTGAGCACATGGACGGTACCGAACAGATAGATGGTGGTGTCGTCGTCCTTGACCACCCACAAAGCCGGATCTGCGTCCTTGGTCGCCTGGGCGTGCGCGGGCAGCGCGAACGCCAGCGCAAGGCCGGCCAGCAGGGAACGGAAACGCATCGGGCACCTCATTCTTGGCAGATCGGATCGAGACCTAGCGGCTCGGCGGGGTTCAGGCGAGTTCCTTGAGCGGGACGGCGGCGTCGGCGAGCCGTGCCGGATCGACTGCCGCGCCCTCGATCACCAGTTTCCGACCCTGGACATAGTCGCGCGTCGCGTTGACGCAGTCGAGCGCGATCACCCGGCCCGCGCGCAGATAGACCAGCGAGAAGCTCCGGCTCGCCGGGTCGCCGCGCAGCACGCTGGCATCGTGTCCGTCCGAGATCCCTACGGTCTGGAGCTTGAGGTCGTACTGGTTCGACCAGAACCAGGGGACGGCATCATACGCCGCGTCGGCTCCGAGGATCGTCTTGGCCGCGACGGTCGCCTGGTCGTTGGCGTTCTGGACCGATTCGAGCCGGATGCAGCGGTCGTCGGCGAAGCGATTGGCGTGGAGCGCGCAGTCCCCGACCGCGAAGATGTCGGGCAGCGACGTACGGCATTGCGCATCGACCAGCACGCCGTTGCCCCCGGCCGCGCCGGCATCGAGCAACGGTGCCACCGCGGGCGCGATGCCGATCCCGACGATCGCCATTTCGGCCTGCACGACCTCGCCGCTCGCCAGCCGCACGCCGGTTACGCGCGTGTCGCCCTCGATCGCCTCGACCGAAACGCCGAGCCGGATTTCGACGCCGTGCGATCGATGTTCGTCCTCGAAGAAGCGCGACAGCGGTTCGCCGGCGACGCGCGCAAGCACGCGACCCTGCGCCTCGAGCACCACCACCTCGCGGCCGAGCTTGGTCAGCACCGCCGCCGCTTCGAGCCCGATATAGCCCCCGCCGATCACCGCGACGCGCCGGACCCCGGGCAGCTCGGCGATCATCGCGTCGACATCGGCGCGGGTGCGGACGCTATGGACTCCGGCCAGGTCGCCGCCTGCGCATGCCAGCCGCCGCGGCTTGCCCCCGGTCGCCCAGACCAGTGCGCCATAGCCGATCATCTCACTTTCGGTGGCGACACGATGCGCGACCGGATCGACTTGCACGACGCTACGCCCCGGCAGCAGCGTCACGTCGCGCTCCTCCCAAAAGGCGGCGTTGCGGATCAGCAGCCGCTCGAACGGCTTGTCGCCCGCCAGATACTCCTTGGAGAGCGGCGGGCGCTCATACGGAAGCTCGGGCTCGTCGCCGAGCAGGCCGATTGTCCCCTCGAACTTGCCCTGTCGCAGCGCGATCGCCGCCTGCGCTCCGGCATGCCCCGCCCCGACGATCAGGATGTCGAAGCGCGTCATGCCTCGAGCCGCTGCGCGTGCCAGGCGACATGCTCGGCAAGGAAGGTCGAGATGAAATAATAGCTGTGGTCGTAGCCTGGTTGAATCCGCAGCGTCAGGTCGATCCCCGCGGCGTCGCACGCGGCGCGCAGCAGCTCGGGACGAAGCTGTTCGTGGAGGAACTGGTCGGCATCGCCGACATCGACGAGCAGCTCGGGCACGCGCGCACCGTCGAGGATCAGCGCGCAGGCATCATAGGGCCGCCAGCCGTCGCGATCCTCGCCCAGATAGCCGCCCAGCGCCTTCTCGCCCCACGGTACCACGCTGGGCGCGACGATCGGCGCGAACGCCGAGACGCTGCGGAAGCGCGTCGGGTTGCGCAGCGCGACGGTCAGCGCACCGTGCCCGCCCATCGAGTGGCCGGTGATGCCCTGCCGCGCCATGTCGGCGGGGAATTCGGCGGCGATCAGCGCGGGCAGCTCGTCCTCGACATAGGCCCGCATGTGGAAGTGCGAGGCCCACGGCGCCTGTGTCGCGTCGACATAGAAGCCCGCGCCCTGGCCGAAATCATAGGCCTCGTCATCGGGCACGCCCTCGCCGCGCGGGCTGGTGTCGGGCGCCACCAGGATGACGCCATGCTCGGCGCAGGCGCGGCGATACTCGCCCTTGTCGGTGACGTTGGCGTGGGTGCAGGTCAGCCCGGAGAGATACCAGAGCACCGGCAATCGCGTGCCCCGCACATGCTCGGGGACATAAACCGAGAAAGTCATGTCGGTGCCCGTGGCGAGCGAGGCGTGGCGGTAGACGCCCTGCACGCCATTATGCGCCTGGTTCTGGCTCAGCGTTTCCATCGAACTCTCCAAATCGGCTGGCCAAATCGGCTGGGCTGTCGCGCGTATCGAAATGCCGCCTCCGGGAGGTGGCGCGGGATTCATCGGGCCTCGATGACCGGTTGCTGCGGCGATCCCTCGCCGAGATTGTGGGTGCCGCCCGGCTCGATATTGATCAGCCGCACTTCGCCGTGCCGCGCGACGGGGCGATGCTCGACCCCGCGCGGCACGACGTAGAGCTCGCCTGGGCGCAGCCTGATCGTGCGGTCGCGCAACTCGATGTCGAGAATGCCGTCGATCACCAGGAAGAAGTCGTCGGTGTCGTCATGCGTGTGCCAGACGAACTCGCCTTGCACTTTCACGATGCGGATGTCGTTGCCGTTATAGCTGGCGACCAGGCGCGGCGCCCAATAATCGCTGAAGGCGGCGAATTTCTCCGCGAGGTTGACCGCCTCGTTCATGCCTGGCGGTATATCGCGCAGAGCTTGTTGCCGTCGGGATCGCGGACATAGCTCAAGTGCATCGTGCCCAGCGCACCGCCGTCGCGTTCGCCGGGCGGATCCTCGATCGAGCGTCCGCCATGCGCGACCGCAACGTCGTGAAACTGCTGCACCTGCTCCGGCGAGCTGCACTTGAACCCGATCGTGCCTCCGTTGGCGCAGGTCGCGGGCTCGTCGTTGATCGGCTGGGAGATGCACAGGGTGCCGCCGGCGTGGCGGTAGAACAGCCGGATATGCCCACTGCCGGCCGTGTTGCGCAGCGGTTCGCCGGCAAAGCCGAGCGTGCCGAGCACGGCGGTGTAGAATTGCCTCGAACGTTCGATGTCGTTCGAACCGATCACGATGTGATTGAACATGGGTGTTCCCTCAATAGACCACGACGCTGCGGATGCTCTCGCCGGCGTGCATCAGGTCGAAGCCCTTGTTGATCTCCTCGAGGCTCAGCACATGGGTGATCATCGGGTCGATCTCGATCTTGCCGTTCATGTACCAGTCGACGATCTTGGGCACGTCGGTGCGTCCCTTGGCGCCGCCGAACGCGGTGCCGCGCCAGTTGCGTCCGGTGACGAGCTGGAACGGGCGCGTGGCGATCTCCTTGCCCGCCTCGGCCACGCCGATGACGATGCTGGTGCCCCAGCCGCGATGGCATGCCTCCAATGCCGTGCGCATCACTTCGGTGTTGCCGGTGCAATCGAAGGTGAAGTCGGCGCCGCCGTCGGTGAGTGCCAGAATCGCGGCGATCGTCTCGTCGCGCGACTTGCCGCGGCCGTCGACATAGTCGGTCATGCCGAAGCGGCGGCCCCATTCCTCGCGATCGGGATTGATGTCGACGCCGATGATCTTGCTCGCCCCGGCCATCCTGGCACCCTGGAGCACGTTGAGCCCGATCCCGCCCAGCCCGAATACGACGATATTGTCGCCCACCTGGACCTTGGCGGTGTTGACCACTGCGCCGACCCCGGTGGTGACGCCGCAGCCGATATAGCAGCTCGTCTGGAACGGCGCGTCCTCGCGGATCTTCGCGACGGCGATCTCGGGCAGCACGGTAAAGTTCGAGAAGGTCGAGCAGCCCATATAATGGTAGATCGGCTGGCCCTTATGGCTGAACCGCGTGGTGCCGTCGGGCATCAGCCCCTTGCCCTGGGTGGCGCGGATCGCGGTGCACAAATTGGTCTTGCCCGAGAGGCACGACTTACACTGGCGGCATTCGGGGGTGTAGAGCGGGATGACATGGTCGCCCGGCTTCACGCTGGTGACTCCCGGGCCGACTTCGCGGACGATGCCGGCGCCCTCATGGCCGAGGACCGACGGGAAGATCCCCTCCGAATCGAATCCGTCGAGCGTATAGGCGTCGGTATGGCAGATGCCGGTCGCCATGATCTCGACGAGCACCTCGCCCGCCTTGGGCCCTTCGAGGTCGAGCTCGACGATCTCGAGCGGCTTCTTCGCCTCGAATGCGACGGCGGCTCTGGTCTTCATGGGTATCTCCTTGCTTACGCGTCTGATCGGGGAACCGACCTGCGGTTGCAAGAAAGGAAAATCGGCGTTTCCGGGGAAGGGGTAGGACGGCCTCCGCTCAACCTGTTCCTGATACCGGTCTTGTTATCGCCCCGGGGTTCCCGAAGTATCAATCGAATGGGGGGTGGTCGCCGGCAAAGATATCAAGCGGGCGGCAGACGCGACGGAGGCGCGCGCCGAGGCCTCTCCGCGCAAGCGCCGCCTCCCGGAACGAGATTCTTTTGATCGACCGATCCCCGCATACCCCGGCTAGCCGACGTGCCTGCCCATGAACGTGCGGACCAGCGCAGCGATCTCGCGATGATGGGTTTCCAGCGCGAAATGTCCGGTGTCCAGCAAGTGGACCTCGGCATTCGGAAGGTCGCGGATATAGGCCAGCGCGCCCGCCGGCAGGAACGCGGGGTCATTGCGCCCCCAGGGCGCCAGGAACGGCGGGCGGCGTTCGCGCAGATACGCCTGGAAGGCGGGATAGAGCGCAACGTTGCTGCGATAGTCGAGGATCAGGTCGAGCTGGATATCCTCGGCGCCAGGCCGCGCCATATAGGCGATGTCGAGTTCGTATCCGTCCGGCGACAGCAGGTCCGGGTCGGTGCCGGTCCCGTATTGCCAGTTGCGGATCGTTTCAGGCGCTAGCGACGCCCGGCACGCTTCGCGGTTCTCAGGGCTGGGATCACGCCAATACGCCTGCCACGGCTCCCACGCGTCGCTAAAGCCGTCCTCGTACGCGTTGCCATTCTGCGAAATGATCGCGGTGATACGCTCGGGGTTTTTCATCGCGAGCCGCAAGCCCGTCGGGGCGCCATAGTCGAAGATGTAGAGTGCGAAGCGGTCCAGTCCGATCGCGTCGACGAAGCCCTCGACCACGTGAGCCAGCGAGTCGAAGCTGTAGGCGAAGGCGCCGCGTGGGGGCGCCTTGGTCTGTCCGAAGCCGGGAAGGTCGGGCGCGATCAGGCGATAGCGATCGGCCAACAGTGGGATAAGATCCCGGAACATGTGGCTGGCCGACGGAAAGCCATGGAGAAGCAGCAGCACCGGCCCGTCCGCCGGACCCGCCTCCCGATAGAACATCTCGACGTCGCCGACCTGCTGGGTGCGGAAGTGAACGGTAGTCATGATGATTCCTCGCATGATCAGAGAGCCGTCCGCCAGCGAGCGTGCGACGCTGGCCCGGGATCGGTTGCGTGCCAAGACTTGATCGCATACGAACTGTAGCTCAAGTACACACCCAGGAGTAAGTATGGATTTTTTGCCCGGCGGGTCCCCCAGGCTGGATGTGATGCGCGCGGATTGCCGTGCGCGATCGGTGCTCACCGTCCTGGCGGAGAGGTGGGCTTTGCTCATCATCGATGCACTGGGCGAAGGCCCCAGGCGTACGAGCGAGCTTCGACGCCGGATTGGCGGGATCTCGGAGAAGATGCTGATCCAGACGTTACGCAGGCTCGAAGCACTCGGGCTGATCGAGCGTCGGGACTACCGTGAAGTACCGCCCAAGGTCGAATACGCGCTCACCAAGCGAGGTGCGTCGCTCAGCCCCATCGTGTCCACGCTCGACCGATGGGTGGAAGAGAATGCCTTAGACATGTTGCCAGGGGCGGCCGCATCGACTGCGGGGGAGATGTGAGTCGGAAGCGCCTCACATGAGGTCCGCCGGCCGTTTCTCAGGAACGGTGCAGCGGTGAAATGTCCGCTGCGCATGCCCTATGCGGAGCATGAGGGGCCTTGCGCCGTCGCAACGGTCAAGGTGTTGAAAATGGTGCTGCCGGTGAGGATTGAACTCACGACCTCAGCCTTACCAAGGATGCGCTCTACCACTGAGCTACGGCAGCACTCGCCGGTCGGGACCGGGCGGGAGGGGCCTATGTGCTTGGGGGCGAGTGATTGTCAACCCGAAGCAGGACGGTTTATCGAGACTATCGATGCACGACGATGAAAAGAAGGCCCGGCTCGCCGAGGCGCTCCGCGAGAATCTGCGCAAGCGCAAGGCACAGGCGCGCGCGCAACGCGCCGAGGACGCGCCTCAGCGCGGATGCACCCAGAGCGCGGCTGATTCGGCCAAGTCATAGCCTTTGGCGAGGATGGCGTGCGGCCCCATCATGTACATCGCCATCGTCACGGCCCCCGCCATGAACCACATCATGCGATTGGGGCGATCTTCGCTTCCAACCATTGTCGTTCTTCCTCAGCCAGTTGCGGGCCCACCACCTCGAGAACCCGCGCGTGATACGCATTAAGCCACTGAAGTTCCTTTGGGGTTAACAGTGCGGGCTCGATCAGGTCGCGCTCGATCGGCGCGAAGGTGAGCGTCTCGAAGCCGAGCATTGCCTGCTCGGCGCCGGGGATCGCCGCCTCGACGATCAGCACCAGGTTCTCGATGCGGATGCCGAATTCGCCGGCCTTGTAGTAGCCCGGCTCGTTCGAGAGGAACATGCCGGCGCGCAGGGGCTCGAGGCTCTGGCCGCCGGGATAGAAGGGCTGGGCGATTCGCTGCGGCCCCTCGTGGACCGAGAGATAGGCGCCGACGCCGTGGCCGGTGCCGTGGCCGAAATCGAGTCCTACTTCCCAGAGCGGCGCGCGCGCGAAGCTGTCGAGCTGGGCACCGGTAGTGCCATCGGGGAATACCGCGGTGGCGATGCCGATATGGCCCTTGAGCACGCGGGTGAAGCGGTCCTTCATCTCCGCGCTGGGCTTGCCGACGGGGATGACGCGGGTCACGTCGGTGGTGCCGTCGGCATATTGGCCGCCCGAATCGACGAGGTAGAGCTGGCCCGGCTCGATCGGCAGGCTCGATTGCTCGGTGACCTTGTAGTGCGGGATCGCGCCGTTGGGGCCGGTGGCGGAGATCGTGTCGAAGCTCAGGTCCTTGAGCAGTCCGGTCTCCGCGCGGAACGCCTGGAGCTTGTCCGCGGCCGACATTTCGGTGAGCCCGCCTTGGGGAGCGGTCTCCTCGAACCATTTGAGGAAGCGGACCAGCGCGGCGCCATCGCGCGCCTGGGCGGCCTTGTGCCCTGCGATCTCGGCGGGGTTCTTGAGCGCCTTGGCGAGCACGACGGGATCGCGCAGGCCGAGGATTTTCGCGCCGCCGGCATCGAGCGAATCGAAGATCGCGGCGACTGCGCGCTCGGGATCGGCGGCGACGCGCTTGCCGGCCAGGGCTTTGAGCGCGGGGGCGAAGGCGGTGCGGTCGTGGAGCCGGATCGCGTTGCCGAGATGCTGGCGCACCGCATCGGTGAGCTTCTCCGGCGCGACGAACAGGTCGGCGGTGCCGTCGGCATGGGCGATCGCATAAGCGAGCGCTACGGGCGTGTGGCTGACGTCGTTGCCACGGATGTTGAAGGCCCAGGCAATCGAATCCAGCGCCGACAGCACGACTGCGTCGGCTTTCCGGGCCTGGAGCCACTCGGCAATCTCGGCGCGCTTGGCGGCGGAGGTGCGTCCCGCGGCGGCATCGTCCTGCACGCTCAGCGTGGCGTCCGAGGGCGCCGGTCGGTCTGGCCACACCGCGTCGACCGGGTTGGTGTCGACCGCAACGAGCTCGGCGCCCTTCTCGGCGAGCGCCTTCCGCGCGTCCTCGACCCAGGCGCGGGTGTGCAGCCAGGGATCGTAGCCGATGCGGCCGCCCTCGGGGGCGTGCTCGCCGAGCCAGCTGGCGATGCTCACCTGCGGCACCGGAACATATTGCCAGTGATCGGCCGAGACCTGCTGGCGGACCTGGAGCGTGTAGCGCCCGTCGGTGAAGATCGCCGCTTCGCTCGACAGCACCACCGCGCTGCCGGCGCTGCCCTGGAACCCGGTCAGCCAGCCGAGCCGCTGGGCATAGGCGCCGACATATTCGGACATGTGCTCGTCGGTGAGCGGCACGACGAACCCGTCGAGGCGGTCGCGCTTCAATTGTTCGCGAAGGGCGGAGAGGCGATCGGCATAGCTGGACATATCAGAAAATCCCTGCCCGATCCGGGCGACGAAGTTGACGAAGTTGACTCAGTTTACCAGTGCCATCGCGCAAGGAGAGGCGGCTCGCCGCCAGCGTCATGCGGGTGCGGAAGGCACGAGCCAACATGGGTTCGGGATTGCAGACGAAAACCTACATTGGAAGCACTAAGTCGCGCTATTGGGGGCGCATGGACGCTTTTCCTTTGCCTCGCCACGCGGTGCCGACGCCCGCCCTGTTGCTCGATCGCGCCGCGCTGGACCGCAACATCGCCGCGATGGCCGCGTTCGCCGAGGCGCAGGGCGTCGAGCTGCGCCCGCACGCCAAGACGCACAAGTCCGCTGAAATCGCCCGGCGCCAGATCGACGCGGGTGCGGTGGGGATTTGCTGCGCCAAGCTGGGCGAGGCCGAGGCGCTAGCCGAAGGTGGCGTGGCCGATATCCACCTGACCTCGCCGGTGGTGGCGCCGGGGGCGATCGCCCGGCTCGCGGCGCTCCATGCGCGGATCGCGCTGTCGGTCGTCGTCGATCATCCGGGCAATGCGCGCGCGCTGGGCGCGATCGATGGCCTCACCGTGTTCATCGACGTCGATCCGGGCAGCCACCGCACCGGCGTGACTTCGCCCGAGGCCGCGGTCGACCTGGCGGAGGCGATCGCGGCGACCGGCTCGCTACGGCTCGGCGGCGTCCAATATTATTGCGGCTCGCACCAGCATATCGCGGGCCTCGCCGAGCGCCGCGCGGCGATCGAGGAGCGCACCGACTATCTGCGCACCGTGCTCGACGCGCTTCGCAGCGCTGGGTTCCTTATCCCGATCGTCACCGGCGGCGGCACCGGCACCTTTGCGATCGACGCCGCGCTCGGCGTGTTCACCGAGCTGCAGGTCGGCTCCTACATCTTCCTCGACCGCGAATATCGCGATTGCGAGCTCGCCGGACCGCGTTTCGAGCCCGCGCTGTTCGTCGATGCGACCGTGGTCAGCGCCAACACGCCGGGCATGGTCACGATCGATGCGGGATTGAAGGCCTTCGCCACTGATGCCGGCGTGCCGGCGGTGCTCGACGGTGCGCCGCTGGACAGTCGCTACGCCTTTACCGGCGACGAGCATGGCGCGCTGAACGGCGCGGGGCTGCCCGGGCTCGGCGCGCGGGTGACGCTGATGCCGCCGCACTGCGACCCGACGGTCAATCTCTACGATCGCTACTACGTCCTCGAAGGCGATAGCGTCACCGGTACATGGCCGGTCACTGCGCGCGGGCGATCGACCTGACCGGTGGGTCCGTCGCATTTAGCTTTACCGACGCGGATTCGCTGAGACGTAGCGACGCTTAACAATCGCCCCCATCCATATGAGACACAATGCGTTTCTATCTCGCCAGTTCTTTCCTATTTCCGCGCAGCTTCCGGCTGCGGGTGTTCGCGATCTGCTTCGTCGCGACGCATGTGCCGCTGCTAGGCTATGTGGGTTGGGGCGCGGCGACCGGGCGGCTAGCGCTGCCCGAGTTTCTCACTCTCCTGCTTGCGACGGTGGTCGGCATGGGCATTGCGCTGTTCGGGATCGGCGCGCTGCTGGCACCGATCCATGTCGCGCAGGAAGCATTGGCAACGCTGGAAGAAGGTGGGAACGTCGAACCGCTGCCGCAGGGCAGCGACGACGTGATCGGCAGCCTGCTGGGCAGCGTCAACCGCGCGGCCGACGCCGCGGATTCGCGGATGCGCGCGCTGGACCTCGCTGCGAAGGAGGATATGCTCACCGGGGTCCGCAACCGGCGCGGCTTCCTTGCCGATGTCGCGGAGATGCTCCCCGCCGAGCGCCGTGGGACGATCGCATTGCTAGACCTCGACCAGTTCAAGGCCGTCAACGATCGCTTCGGCCACGACGAAGGCGACCGCGTGCTGCGCGATTTCGCCGCGCGGCTTTCGTCCGAGCTGCGCCGCGGGGACCTGGTCGCGCGCTGGGGCGGTGAGGAGTTCGCCGCGCTATTTCGCGGCGCCACCGAGGAGGAGGCTGGCCGCGTGCTCGCGCGCGTCAGCGAGCGGCTGATCGCCAAGCCGCTGATCGTCGTCGATGGCCAGGCGATGACCTTTTCCGCAGGCGTCTGCCGCTTCGCCACCGACGAGTCGCTCGAGGAAGCGATCAATTGCGCCGACGAAGCGCTCTATGAGGCAAAGGAAACCGGGCGAAACCGGATCGTCCGCGCGAATCGCGGCGGCCAGCGGGCGCTTCCGCTCGACTGATCGGGCTTCGACACGGCGCGCGGCTGCGATAAGGGCTGCATATGACCGATCTTACCAAGCCCCCCGTCGCCGCCACGCGCCCGCACAGCTTCACGACGCATGGCGTCACGATCGAGGATCCCTGGTCCTGGCTGCGCGATCCCGGCTACCCTGAAGTCACCGACAAGGACGTGCTCGCCTACCTCGCGGAGGAGAACGCCTATTTCGAGGCGGTGATCGCGCCGTTGAAGCCGCTCAGCGAGACGCTGTTCCAGGAGATGCGGGGGCGGATCAAGGAAGACGAATCGACCGTGCCGCAAAAGGACGGCGATTGGCTCTACTGGACCGACTACGAGACCGGCGGCGAATATCCGCGCTGGTGGCGCAAGCCGGTTGCGGGCGGCGCCGACGAACTGATCCTCGACGAGCCGGCGCTCGCCGCGGGCAAGGACTATTTCCGCGTCGGCGCGATCACGATCAGCGAGGATGGGTCGCTGATGGCCTATTCGACCGACGACGACGGGTCGGAGCGCTACACGATCCGCTTCAAGGACTTGGAACACGGCGCAGCGATCGGCGAGCGGATCGAGGGCGCCGCGGGCAAATGGGGCGAGGTCTCGATCGAAGGCACGATCGGGAACATCGTCTTCACCAGCAGCGGCGACGCGATCCTCTATGGCATCACCGACGAGAATTGGCGCACGCGCACGATCAAGCTGCACCGCTTGGGGACCGCGCCCGCTGACGACATCGTCGTATATTTCGAGGAGGAACTCGGCTTCTCGGTCGGCGTCGAGCTGAGCAGCGACCGCAAGTGGATCCTGCTCACCACCAGCGACCACGAGACCAGCGAGATCCGGCTCTATCCCGCCAACGATCCGCTTGCCGAGCCGATCATCGTCAGCCCGCGCAAGACCGGCCGCGAATATGATGTCGATCTCCACGGCGACACCTTGTTCATCCACACCAACGACACCGACCCGCAGTTCCGCCTCGCTACCGCCAGCCTGACGAACCCGGGCGAATGGGCCGAGCGGATCGCGCCCTCGCCGCATTTCTACATGACCGGCGTCGCCTGCTTCGCCGACTTCTTCATCGTCGAGGGGCGCGAGGATGGGCTCGATCAGGTCGAGCTCCACCGCTACGACCCGACCATCGCCCCGGTGCGGCTGAACTTTCCCGAGGCGAGCTATGTCGCGGGCCTGGCCGACAATCCCGAATATGCCGTCGACAGGCTGCGGCTGAGCTATGAATCGATGGTCACGCCGGGGACGGTGCAGGATTACGACGTCGCCACCGGGGCGATCGAGACGCTAAAGGTCCAGGAAATCCCGAGCGGCTATGACGCGTCGAAATACGCCACCGAGCGCTTGAAGATCGCCGCGCGCGACGGCACGCAAGTGCCCGTCTCGATCGTCTATCCAAAGGGCTTCCCGCGCGACGGCAGCGGCAAGCTCTATCTCTATGCCTATGGCGCGTACGGCTATGCGATCCCGCCGGGCTTCTCGACCAGCCGGATGTCGTTCCTCGATCGCGGCATGGCCTTCGCGATCGCACATATCCGCGGCGGTGACGATCTCGGCCAGCAATGGTATCACGACGGCAAGCTCGCCAAGCGCACCAACACCTTCACCGACTTCGTCGATGTCGCGAAGGGCCTGATAGACCACGGCTTCACCCATAAGGGCGGGATCGCCATCGCGGGGCGCTCGGCGGGCGGCGAACTGATGGGCGCGGTGGTCAATTCGGATCCCGATCTGTGGGGCGCGGTGGTCGCCGACGTGCCGTTCGTCGACGTGCTCAACACGATGCTCGACGAAAGCCTGCCGCTCACCCCCGGCGAATGGCCCGAATGGGGCAATCCGATTGAGGACAAGGCCGCGTTCGAGCTGATCCGTTCGTACAGCCCCTACGACAATGTCGTGGCGCAGGCCTATCCGCCGCTGTTCATATCGGGCGGGCTCAACGATCCGCGCGTGACCTATTGGGAGCCCGCCAAATGGGCCGCCAAGCTGCGCGCGACCAAGACCGACGACAATGTGCTGGTGCTCAAGACCAATATGGGCGCCGGGCATGGCGGCAAGTCGGGCCGCTGGGAGAGCCTCAAGGAGTCGGCCGACGAAATGGCGTTCGTGCTGTGGCAGCTCGGGGTGACGGAGTAGGCTCACATGATTCCCCTCCCTGCAAGGGAGGGGGTCAGGGGTGGGTTTAGGAAAGGTCGGGCTCGATGCCCGGCCTTTCCTTTTCAACGACGCAGCGCGTTGGGCTCGCTTCGCTCGCACCCACCCCCAGCCCCTCCCTTGCAGGGAGAGGAGCGGATCTAATCGCAACGACTAGCGAAACCGGCCGCCGCGATCCCCATAAAAGAGGTCCGTAACCGGTTACGAAGGAGATCGACATGAGTGATTCGAGCGGCGGCGTCGGCGGTGTCGGCGGCGCGGGCAGCAGCAGCGGCGCGAGTGGCGCCAATGCCTCGGACGCGTCGACGGGCCCCAGCGCACAGGGCGTGGCCGACTCGCTGACCGATGCCGCGACCAGCCCTGCCGGGGTCGATACCGAGGCATTGGGCGCGGCGGTCGCCGGTATCCAGGCCGCCGATCCGGCGTTCGGCGCCGAAGTCGCGGCCGCGGTCGAGGCGCAGCTCTCGGCAGTCGATGCCGCCCGGTTCGAAGGCGCGCTCGATGTGGCGGCTGCGCAGACCAGCCTGGCGCATCAGGTCGCCACCCCGGTCGACGTGCCTGCCACGCCCACCGTAACCAGCGTCAACCCGACCTACAGCTTCAATCTACAGGGCCAGCTGATCGACGCGTGCGGCACCCCGGTGGCGACCGCGCAGGCGCCCGACCCGCATCAGGCGGCGCTGGAGAAGTCGCTCGCCGAATATGACGAACATGCCCAGAAGGTTACCGGCGGCCCGGTCTCGGGCCCGGCCTATAGCGCCGCCTACGCGCTTGGAGCCGACAAGCAGACGCTCGATAACGTGCACAATGTCGGCAAGATGATGGACGGCGCGGTCGAGCATTGGGCGCAGAAGGCCGAGGAGATGCACGTCCCGGGCAAGTGATGTTCGCCTTCCCTCTTCCCTTCGGGGGAGGGAGAAAGGAAGAGGGGCAGTGTGACCTCAGCTGTGGGCGCTACGCGAAGGCGCCAAGTCATGCCCCTCTCCCAACCCTCTCCCCGGAGGGGAGAGGGCTTGAAGCGGCCCTTGCTTGAAATCTGCAGCCGGCCGTGGCCCCGGCCTAGCGACGCCCAACCGCTCCGCCTCCGACCGCCACCCGCTCGGCGATCCGGCTTTCGCGGGCGCAGGTGTGGCAGAAGGCGAAGTCGAATATCTCGCTCAAGACCCAGGCCTGGCGTTCCAGGTTCCATTCAGCCCAGGCGTCGCGCGTCACGGCCACGCTGCCGCAGCGTTCGCACGCATATTCTACCCGAGGAGTTTTGCCTTCTGCCACGCGCGCATCGTGCCACGCTTCGGCTCCGCTTCGGAGGCAAGTGACTCCATAATGGATGCGACTGGCTTTGCTCCGAAGCGGCTGCGATTGCCGCGTGATCGCTCCGCGGCGGAGCGGCCTCGACACGCTTTGGTTACCCTGGCGGCGCTAGCCTGACGCGATGCGGCATTCTCCCGAATTCCATCGACAGGTGCGGCGCGCAAGCCGCAGGCGCCGTCCCCCGGGCTTCCAGATCGTGCTGATCGCCGTGATCGGCCTAGGCGGCGTGCTCGGCGCAACCTGGGGCAGCGAATGGCCCGCGCGGCTGCCGCTTCCCGACGAGATGCGCGCCTCGGGGGAGGCGCCGGCCCGGCGGATCAGCCTCGACGGCGACGCTCCCGCTGGCGTCTCGGCGCGCTTCGGGTTGTGCCCTAGTGGCGGCGGTACCAATTGCGTCGTCGACGGCGACACCTTCTGGTTTGCCGGCGAGCGCATCCGTATCGCCGATATCGACGCGCCCGAGACGCATCCGCCGCGCTGCGCCGAGGAGGCTCGGCTGGGCAAGGCGGCGACGCAGCGGCTGCACGCACTGCTCAACCAGGGGCCGGTGGTGCTCGAGATCGAGGGCCGCGACACCGATCGCTACGGGCGAAAGCTGCGCATGGTCACCCGCGGCGGACGCTCGCTCGGCGACCAGCTCGTGTCGGAAGGATTGGCGCGGCCCTGGACCGGGCGCCGCCAGCCTTGGTGTTGAGGCCTCAGCCCTTGGGCTGCTGCTCGGCGGGGACTGGGGTCAGTTCGTAGATGTCGAGTTGGCGCGCATCGGCGCCGGCCACGGCGAGCCGCCAGCGGAAGCCGCCGACACGCTCGACCACGCCGACCATGTCGCGCGCGGGCTCGTTGCCATAGCCCAGCGAATTGTCGCCGGCCCGGCGCTGGCGCGCGCCGAGGAAGACGTAGCGATCCCCATCGGGATAGAAATAGCCCGCGGCAGGATCGCTGCCGGTCTGCTTGACGAAGGCGAGGCCGTCGGGCGCGCTGGAGACGAAGCAGAAGTCGTTGGTCGAGCTTCGGACGGTGGCGGGGCCGCGCTGCGGGGTGCGCAGCCGGAGAATGCGGCAGCGATACGAGCCGGGGGTGACCGCGGGAAGCTCGAGCCCGGCGGCGGGATCGACCAATTTACCCTGCGCGGTGCGGACGCGCGGAGTCAGCCGGGCGTGGAGCCCGTCCCACTGGCTGCGCAGCGTATCGAGCCGGGCTACATCCTCCGGCAGGATCGCCATGCGCCAGGCGGGTGGTTCCTCTACGGTCACGGGACTGACCGACACGATATGCGGCTTTTGCGCCGCGCAAGCAGCGAGCAAGGCACATAGGGAAAGCGTGATGATGCGCCGATACATTGGCCACCCTCCGATCAACGTCCGGGATTGTCGAGAATCGTTACCGGAAGATGAACGACAGGCGTTAACGAAGCGTAAACGGCGCGGAAGTTCCTGCATTGCAGCAAGGGCGCGGCCGAGGCTCCATCCCGGCCGCGCCTGTGCTCAGAAGTGGGCGATCACGCCCGCGAGCGGCTGGAAGCTGTTGAAGTCGCCGAAGCTGTTGAGCTCGAGGCGGAAGCGCAGCCCCGAGCGGCTGGTGATCCCGCCAAGACCGATATCCTTGGGACCGACTTCGATGCCGAGACCCGCGGTGATGTCGTGGAAGTCGCGGCTGTCATTGCCCAGCGCGTCGAAATTGACCCACTGATAGCCGGCCTTGCCGTAGATCAGCCCGCTATCGCCCAGGCGGAAGCCCGCGCGGCCGGCGACGCCATATTCCCAATCGATATCGCCCTTGAAACCCTTGGTGGCGTTGCCTTCGACGCCGACGAACACCGGGCCGAGCGGCACGTTGACGCCGACAACGCCCTGGACGATCCCGCCGTCGAAATCGCGGCGGCCGGGTGCAGCGGGAATACCCGCCGTGCGCTTGTAGGGATTGTCATCGAACTGCTCATAGCCGCCCATGATGCCGAAATAGGGCTCGATGCCGAAGCCCGACGAGCCGTCCGGCGCGCGGCCAGCTTCGATATTGGCGTCGCTGGCGGTGTCCTGTGCGAAGGCAACGGTCGGAAGCGCCGCGGCAATGGCCGCAGCGGCGATAAGGATACGCATGTTGGGGAGGAACCTCGTTACGCTGGAAAACTCCCGATGCCGCAAACCCGGATACGCTGGGCACACGCGGCATCGGTAAAGGCACAAGCAACGAGCGACTCGTTTGTTGCACCGCAATCGCCAAAATGCCGCAGTTGCGCAGAAACCGTGACTCAAAAGCCACACTTCCTGAACCTCAGATAAACCAACCTATTCCGCTGCGCGCGCCTCGGGCGCGTCCTCGACGTCCTCGGGCAACGCCCAGACGAGATCGCCTTTCTGAAGCACGCGGCCGTCGTGCGACTGCACGGTGATCGATGCGATCGGCTTGCGATCGCGCGCGTCGACCAGCACCGGATAGGCGGGGACACCCGTCTCCCAGCGTTCGCCCCATTGGCGCAACGCGATCATCGTCGGCAGCAGCGCATAGCCCTTGTCCGTAAGGCGGTACTCGATCTTGCGGCGATCCTCGGGGCAGGGGCGCCGCTCGAGGATGCCCTTGTCGACCAGCCGGGCGAGCCGGTTGGCGAGGATGTTGCGGGCAATGCCGAGCTCGGACTGGAACTCCTCGAAATGATGCAGCCCGTTGAAGGACCCGCGCAGGATCAGGAACGCCCAGCGTTCGCCCATCGCCTCCAGCGCCGCCGGCAGGCTGCATTCGCTGGCCAGTGCCCGCAGGGACTCTCTGATCGCACCACCCATAAGCGCACACCCTACTTGAAATCGCCGGGCCAAGAAAGAACGGCTTAACACCTTGCGGCGCAGCAATAGTTTCTGCTTGCAACTTACTTTGGTGTCAATTAGGTCTTTACGGGCAGCGCAAGCTGCTTTGGAACGCTCCCCAGGAGGAAGATATGACCCGTTTCCATGCCGTCGCGGCAGCAGCCGCGGCAACGCTGGCGCTCGTCCCCGCGACCGGCTTCGCGCAGGCGCGCGGCTATTATTCGGCGACTCCGGTGACTTCGCCCGAAAAGGCCAGCCTGGTTACGCGTTCGACGATCTGGAAGTGCGGCGAAGGCGTCTGCCTCGCCGCCAAGGCCAACGCCCGCGATACGATCGTCTGCGAGCTGGTCGCGCGCGAAGTCGGCCAGCTCTCGGCGTTCCGTGCCAACGGCACGACGTTCGACGAGGCCGCACTCGCCAAGTGCAACGCCAAGGCACGCTGAACAGCGAAAGTCATTGCATTGCAGCAGCACGGGGCCCCATCTAGGCCCCGTGCTGCGTCAGTATGAACTTGTAGACCGGGTCCTTTCCTACGACCCCGAAGCCGATGAGGCGCTGCTCAACCGCGCCTATGTGTTCTCGGTCAACGCGCATGGCAGCCAGAAGCGCGCCAGCGGCGATCCCTATTTCAGCCACCCGATCGAAGTCGCCGGCATCCTGACCGACTTGCACCTCGACGACGAGACGATTGCGACGGCAATTCTCCACGATACGATCGAGGACACCGTCGCCACCCCCGAGGAGATCCGGCGACTGTTCGGCGACAATGTCGCGCGGATGGTCGACGGGGTGACCAAGCTCTCCAAGATCGAGGCGCAGACCGAGAGCGAGCGCGCCGCGGAGAATCTTCGCAAATTCCTGCTGGCGATGTCGGACGACATCCGCGTGCTGCTGGTCAAGCTGGCCGACCGGCTCCACAACATGCGTACGCTCCACCACATCAAGAACCCGGACAAGCGCAAGCGCATCGCCCGCGAGACGATGGAGATCTATGCCCCGCTCGCCGAGCGGATCGGCATGTACGAGTTCATGAAGGAGATGCAGACGCTCGCCTTCCGCGAGCTCGAGCCCGAGGCGTATGAGAGCATCACCAAGCGGCTCGACAGCCTGTCGATCGAAGGCGAGGACCGCATCGCGAAGATCGGTTCTGGCCTGAAGCTGCTGCTCGCGCGCGGCGGGGTCGAGGCCGAGATTTCGGGGCGCGAGAAGCACCCCTATTCGATTTGGAAAAAGATGTCCGAGCGGCACGTGTCGCTCGACCAGCTCAGCGACATCATGGCGTTCCGAGCGATCGTCGATACCGAAGAAGAATGTTACCGCGCCCTGGGCGTGATCCACCGCCGCTGGCCGATGGTGCCGGGGCGGTTCAAGGATTATATCTCGACGCCCAAGCGCAACGGTTATCGTTCGCTCCACACCACGATCATGCATGCCGGCGACACGCGCGTGGAGATCCAGATCCGCACGCACGACATGCATGCCCAGGCCGAGTTCGGCCTTGCGGCGCATTGGGCGTACAAGCAGGATTCGGTGCGTCCCGACACGCAGGTGAGCTGGATCCGCGACCTGATCGAGATCCTTGAGCATGCCGAGAGCCCCGAGGAGCTGCTCGAACATACCCGGATGGCGATGTACCAGGACCGGATCTTCGCCTTCACGCCCAAGGGCGAGCTGATCCAGCTGCCCAAGGGCGCGACGCCGATCGACTTCGCCTATGCCGTCCACACCGATCTCGGCGACCAGGCGGTGGGCGCCAAGGTCAACGGCAAGGTGGTGCCGCTGCGCACCGAGATCGCGCAGGGCGACCAGGTGTCGATCCTGCGCTCCAAGGCGCAGGAGCCGCAGGCGAACTGGCTCAACTTCGCGATCACCGGCAAGGCGCGCGCTGCGATCCGCCGCCACATCCGCCACAAGGAGCGCGACGAAACGATCGCGCTCGGCCACAAGCTCTATGACGAGATCGTCCAGCGGCTGCCGACGCCGCCGGGCGAGGGCGCGCTCAAGGACGCGCTCAAGCGCCTCAAGTTCGCCGATGCCGAGACGCTGATGGAGGCGATCGCGCGGCGCAAGCTCACCGACGTCCAGGTGCTCGAAGCGGTGATGCCCGGATCGACCGAAGGCGCCGAGCACGAGATGCCGAGCCAGGCGCGCGCGATCGACATCAAGGGGCTCACCCCAGGCGTTGCCTTCACCTTCGCCGACGATTGCCGCCCGGTGCCCGGCGACCGCATCGTCGGGGTCCGCCGCCCCGACGCGCCGATCGAAGTCCATCGCATCGACTGCGCCGGCCTGATCGACACCGACGAGGAGGATTGGGTTGACCTCACCTGGGGCGACAAGGCCGAGGGCGGAGTCGCGCGGATCGCGGTGACGCTCAAGAACGAGCCCGGCGCGCTCGGCGCGGTTGCGACGCTGATCGGCGCCCAAAAGGCCAACATCCTGGGCCTGCGCATGGATAACCGCGATACCACGTTCCACACCAACACGATCGACTTGGAGGTCCGCAACGCCGGGCACCTGATGAAGTTGCTCGCGGCGCTGCGTGCGGCCGATGTGGTGAACGCGACCGAGCGGGTGTGATGCTCTTCGCGTTGCTCCTGCTCGCGGCACCGCTTGCCTCCTTGCCGGTGAAGGCAAATGGGGCCGTCCAGGAGGTCGTGCCGATGGACGACCGGCGCTTCTGGGACATCATCGAACGATCGGCGCGGAATGCGCGGGACCAGGCGCAGCAGGAAGCGGGTCTACGAAATATCCTCGCCGCGTTGTCGTTGGCCGATCTCGTCACATGGCGAGCCGCGTATGATGCCAAGCGCGCGGCTGCATATAGCTGGGAGCTTTGGGGAGCAGCCCATGCCATCCATGGCGGCGCCTCGGACGATGGCTTCGACCATTTCCGCGACTGGCTGATTTCGCGCGGCCAGCGCGTTTTCGAAGCGGCACTCGCGGATCCGGATAGCCTCGTCACGGCGATTCCTGCGGGTGCAAACGAAGCGGTCGCATTCGAAGGCTTCGGCGACGTCGTGATCGAGGTCTGGGCCGCGCGCACGGACCGCGATCCCGCCACGATGCCGGCCAGCCGCGCGCAGCCCCCCGAACCGATCGGCAAACCCCTCAGCGAGGATCCGAAGATATTGGCGGCGCGCTATCCGAAACTGTGGAAGCGCTTCGGTAGCGCGCCGCTGGAATAGGTCAGCCCCCCGCCGCCCTGGTCGCGTGGTCCATCAGGGCTTGGCGGTGTCGCTTCCGTTTAGATTTGCGGGGTGTGGGGGCAACCTGCGTTCCGCTCGTTCGATTGCGCGGGCTTGGGATAGCGCCAACTTTGCCCTAAGGGCGCGCGATGACCGATCACGCACCCGATCCCGCGCTGCTCGCCAAGGCCGAGACCCTCACCGAGGCGCTGCCCTATCTGCAGCGCTATGCCGGCGCGACCTTCGTCGTGAAATATGGCGGCCACGCGATGGGCGATCCCGAGCTCCAGCGTGACTTCGCCGAAGACATGGTGCTGCTCCAGGCGGTCGGGATCAATCCGATCGTCGTCCATGGCGGCGGGCCGCAGATCGGCGCGATGCTCAAGCGGCTGGGCGTCGAATCGCAATTCGTCGGCGGGCTGCGCGTCACCGATGCCGAGACCGCGCGGATCGCCGAGATGGTCCTCGCCGGATCGATCAACAAGGAAATCGTCGGCTGGATCGGCCAAGCGGGCGGCAAGGCCGTCGGCATCTCGGGCAAGGATGCCGGGCTCGTCACCGCCGAAAAGGTCCAGGGGCGCGGCCCTAATCCGGACAGCGGGATCGAGCGGCATGTCGACCTTGGGTTCGTCGGCGAGCCGGTCGCGGTCGATGTCGCGATCCTGCGCTCGCTCGCCGCGCAGGGCTTCATCCCGGTGGTCGCGCCGGTCGCGCTCGGGGCCGATGGGGCGACGTACAACATCAATGCGGACACGATGGCGGGGGCGATCGCCGGGGCATGCGGGGCCAAGCGCTTCTTCCTGCTCACCGACGTCGCGGGCGTGCTCGACAAGTCGGGCGAGCTGATGACCGATCTCGATCCCGAGGGCATCGCCGCGCTCAAGGCCGACGGTACGATCTCGGGCGGGATGATCCCCAAGGTCGAGACCTGCGTCGCCGCGGTGAACGCCGGTGTCGATGCCGCAGTCATCCTCGACGGGCGGGTGCCGCACGCGATGCTGCTCGAGATCTTCACGCGGCGCGGCGCGGGCACGCTGGTACACGCCTGACCGACGCGCTATCTAACCGCAACACACCTCTTTCGGAGCACCGGGCTTGATCCTGATCCTCGACATCCTCCAGATCATCCTGACCGTCATCTGGTGGATCATCATCGTCCAGGCGATCCTGTCGTGGCTGATCGCGTTCAACGTGATCAACACGCACAACGAATATGTCGGCGCGATCTGGCGCGCGCTCAAGACGATGACCGATCCGATCTACCGCCCGATCCGGCGCGTGCTCCCCGATTTCGGCGGGCTCGATTTGTCGCCGATGGTGGTGCTGGTGATCCTGCTGATCCTTCAGCAGGCGGTGATGCCCGCGCTCTATCGCGCCGCGGTCGGCGCGCCGCTCTGAGCCGCGCCGGCGCGGCCTGGACGCTGCGCCCCCAAGGACTCGAGATCGCGGTGCGCGTGACGCCGCGGGCGTCGCGCGATGCGTTCGCGGCGGGGGCGCCTGAGCATTTCGCCGCGCGCCTTGCCGCGCCGCCCGTCGATGGTGCTGCAAACGACGCGCTGATCCCGCTTGTCGCCAAGGCGTTCGGCGTGCCCAAGCGCGCCGTGACGCTGCTTTCGGGGGATAGCGCGCGGTTTAAGCGGCTCGCGATCGCGGGCGATCCGGATGCGCTGGCGAAAATCGCCGCCGGTCTCTATGGAACCGAGCCATGAGCGCAGCACTGATCGACGGCAAGGCATTCGCGGCGGGTCTCCGGGCCCGGATCGCCGACAAGGTTCCGGCATTCCGCGAGGCGACCGGCCGCGCGCCGGGGCTGGCCGTCGTGCTGGTCGGCGAGGATCCCGCCTCCGCCGTCTATGTCCGATCGAAGGGCAAGCAGACGCGCGAGGCGGGGATGGAGAGCTTCGAGCACAAGCTGCCCGCCGATACCGACCAGGCAACCCTGCTCGCGCTGGTCGACCAGCTCAACGCCGATCCCGCGGTCGACGGGATTCTGGTTCAACTTCCCCTTCCCACGCATCTCGACGAGCAGGAAGTGCTGTTGCGGATCAGCCCGGACAAGGATGTCGACGGCTTCCATCCGGTCAATGCCGGGCGGCTCGCCACCGGGCTGCCGGGGTTCGTGCCGTGCACGCCGCTCGGCTGCCTGATGCTGCTCGAGGATCGGCTCGGCGATCTGTCCGGGCTCGACGCGGTGGTGATCGGGCGCTCGAACATCGTCGGCAAGCCGATGGCGGCGCTGCTGACCGCCAAGAGCTGCACGGTGACGGTGACGCATTCGCGAACCCGCAACCTGCCGCATTATCTCAAGCATGCCGATATCGTCGTCGCGGCGGTGGGCATCGCGCACTTCGTCAAGGGTGAATGGCTCAAGCCGGGCGCAACCGTGATCGACGTGGGGATCAACCGCACCGAGACCGGGCTGACCGGCGATGTCGACTTCGAAAGCGCGGCGGCGGTGGCGGGGGCAATCACCCCGGTGCCGGGCGGGGTCGGGCCGATGACGATCGCGGTGCTGCTGCGCAATACGCTGGTCGCGGCGCATCGCCGCGAGGGAGTCGCGCTCGACGAAGCGGAGGTCTGATGCTCGCACTGCTGCTGCTCGCCGCCGGTCCCGAGACGAGCGCGGTCGATGCCGAGAACGCGTTCCGCCGCGCAGCGCAGGCCGAGGGGCAGTGGACCGCCTTCCGGAAATTCGCGACGCAGGAAGCGATCGTCTTCCTGCCGCAGCCCGAGAAAGCCCAACAGGCGCTGCCGACGCTGGACCCGCCGGTCGCGGTGCAATGGTGGGCGGCCGAAAGCTTCGTCGCCTGCGACGGCACGACGGCGGTGAACACCGGTCCCTGGGTACGCTCCAAGGCCAAGGGCTATTTCACCACGGTCTGGCACAGGCGCGAGGCCGGCTGGAAATGGTCGCTCGACCATGGCGACGACCTCGCCACGCCGCGGGCGCGCCCCGCGAAGGTTGCCATGCGGAAAGCCTCGTGCGAGCCGATCACCGAGCCGGTCGCCACGCCCGTGGCGATGCTGGGCAGCAAGAGCGGCGACGGGCAATCGCCCGACGGGACGCTGCTCTGGCATTGGGAAGTCTCCGCCGAAGGTGCGCGCAGCTTCGATGCGTGGATCTGGGACGGCATCACGTTCGTATCGGTCGTCTCGGACAAGGTAGCCGCGCCAACATGATCGAGCTGTACATCTCCGCCTTCATCACCTTCTTCGTGGTGATCGATCCACCAGGCTGCGCGCCGATCTTCGCGGGGCTGACCAGCGGTGCGAGCGCGGTGCATCGCCGGGCGATGGCGGTGCGCGCGGTTCTCGTCGCCTCGGCGATCCTGTTCGGCTTCGCGCTGTTCGGCGAGGCGCTGCTCAAGGCGCTCGGCATCAGCCTCAATGCGTTCCGCATCGCCGGCGGGATCATGCTGTTCCTGATCGCGCTCGAAATGGTGTTCGAAAAGCGCACCGAGCGCCGCGAGGACCGCGCCGAGAAGATCAAGGCCGAGGAGCCCGCCGACATCTCGATCTTCCCGATGGCGATGCCGATGATCGCCGGGCCGGGATCGATCGCCTCGGTAATGCTGCTGATGTCGCAGAGCCAGGGGCTGGCGCGTTCGGCCGTGGTGCTCGCGGCGATGGCATCGATCCTCGCGTTGACGCTCGGCGCGCTGCTGATCGCAGGGCCGATCATGCGCGTCGTCGGCGCGAAGATCGAGGCGGTGGTGTCGCGGCTGCTCGGCGTGCTGCTCGCCGCGCTCGCCGCGCAGTTCGTGATCGACGGGATTCGCGCCAGCTTCAGCGCCGGGGCGGCGCTTTCGGGGCACTGACCGGCACGTCCGGAAGGTCGTAACGGATCCGCCACAGCCTGAACGGCGACTTCGCAGGCAACGCCACCGGCTCGAGCCAACTGGGTACCTGGCCGCGGTGGAGCTGGCCGTAGAAGCCGTTGGGGTTGCGCGCGCGATAGACCGTGGTTTCGGACAGGTTGGGGCAGACCAGCAGATACTGCGCCTTGTGCCGCGCCGCGATCGCGCGGAAGCCGCTCGCCGGGCCGGTGAATGCATGGTGGACGTCGAGGATCGCCTGGCCGTTGCGGTGATAGGGCCCGGCGATCGCATCGTGATGCGTGACAACGATCAGCCGCGGGCCCATGTCGACATGGGTGAACATCACCGCCTTGGGGATCGCGTCGAGCGGGCGCAGCGAGGTCATCCGCGCGCAGGCGGCATTGGCCTGGCCGACGCGGTCGGGGCCGGGTTTGCCTTTCGCCTTGTCGCTGGGAAGGAACGGCAGCACCAACCCGGCGAACAGTCCGGTGACGAGCAGGAACGCCAGCACCGACCCGAACACCCGGACCAGCATCGACGATCGGGCAAGGAACCAGGGCACGACCAGCCAGGCGAGAACCGTCGCGCCTGGCACGCCGAGCAGCTGCGCCGCGGGGCCTGCGCGGATCTGCCAGAGCAGCATCGCACCGGCGAATGCCGTGAACAATGCGATCGCGGCCCAGGCCACCGCCGCCTCGCTGCGCCGCGCGCGCCAGGTGGCGAGCAGCGCGCCCAGCACCCCGATGATCGGCAGCACCGCGATCGGGAAGCCGGTCTTGAAGCTGTGCTCGTAGATCGGCTTGGCCTCGCGCACCCGGCTGAGCCAGGTCCGCGCGAGTTCGTCCGACACCTGCTCGGGGCGGCCGAGGCATTGCGGGAAGAGCAGGACGAAGCCGGCGACGATCGCGCCGCCCGCCACTGCCGCAAGCGCGAGGCGGACCCAGCGATTCTCCAGGCGCAGCAGCGACAGCGCGAACAGCAGCGTCCCCGCCGCGACCATCACGCTCAACCATACCGGGGTCAGCGCGTCGCAGCGCAGCGCCTGGTTGGCGTTCGACGCGAACAGCGCGAAGCCGAGCGCGGTGCCGCCGGCAAGGCTCAGCCCATAGACCTGCATCCGCCGCGCATCACCGGCGTCCCACACCCAGCGCAGCGCGATGATCGCACCGGCCATCGCGCAATAGGGCAACAGCTCGAGCCCTATGCTCAGCGACAACGCGCTCGACAGGCCGACGGTGACACCGCCCCGCGCCCGCGCGCGATCGGCGAGCCCAGCGACGGTGAGCGCCAGGCAGGCGAGCTGCCAGCCGTGATGATCGATGCGCAACGGCGCATACATCAGCATCGTCGAGGTGCACCCCATCAGGATGACCAGCGCGAGCAGCCAGGCCTGGGGCGCGACCAGCCGGCGGACGGTGAGGCACAACCCAGTCATCGTCAGCCCGAGCGGGAGCAGCGGGGCAAGCCCGCACGCCCATTTCTCCGCCAGCGCCGTGCCGAGCAAGGGCTTGAGCAGCAGGATCAGCCCGGCGATCGGCAAGTCGACGATGCGCGACCAGTGGATGTCCAACCCGCCTAAGGCCGGATCGAGGCGGTATTGGCGCAGATCGTACCAGCCCTGCCCGGCGAGCAGGGCGCGTACCTGCGCCAGCCGCAGATTGTCGTCGGTGTCGCCGAGCGTCAGCCAATAGATGTTGCCCTGGCGCTGCCAGACATACCAGGCGACCACGCCCAGCCAGAACACCAGCATGCCCGCCAGCCAGCGCCGGTCCAGTTCGCGTTCGATCCGCAAATCGCTCAGCTTCAAAATGTCTTCCCTCGCTCTGCGCTCCGCATTAGGGCGGCGCCCTGCGCGAGGGCAAGCTAGACTAGTGACGGCACTCCTGAATCGACTGGAATCTCTGATGGCGAGCGGCATGCTCGGCCAGCTGATCCGCTTCGGCATCGCCGGGGGGATCTCCACGGTGATCTATTCGGCGGTGTACCTGCCGCTCGCCTATTTCGTGCTGCCCAAGAACCTGGCGGTGCTCGCGGTGCCGCCGGCGTTCCTCGTCGCGGTGACCTGCGGCTTCTTCCTCCACAGCTTCTGGAGCTTCAAGGGGCACGGCACGCGCGACCAGAGCGGGCGTCAGCACCTCAAGTTCCTGATCGTCCAGGGCTTCGGGCTGCTGCTCAACGCGTTGTTCACCTGGGTGATCACCGGGCCGCTGTTCCACGGGCCGCAATGGCTGCCCTTGGTGCCGATCGTGCTGATCACGCCACTCGCGACTTTCGCGCTCAACCGCCAATGGGTATTCGGATAGAATGGACCGCATCGTTTACGAGCGCATGGCCGCGCACGACACCACGCATTGGTGGTATCGCGCCCGCCGCGACATCCTCGCCGAGTATCTGACGCGCTGGGGCGGGCTGCCCGAGGACGCACGCATCCTCGAGATCGGCTGCGGCACCGGGCACAACCTCCCGATGCTCGCGCAGTTCGGCGAGATCGACGCGATCGAGATCGACGAGACCGCCGGCGCCAAGGCCAGCGAACGCCTGGGCAAGCCCGTCGGCACCTCGCCGCTTCCCGATCTGGTCGGCATTGAACCCGGCAGCTACGATCTCGTCGCGGTGCTCGACGTGATCGAGCATGTCGAGGACGATGTCGCGGCGCTAAAGGCGATCGCGACCGCGCTCAAGCCCGGCGGCAAGATCCTGATCACCGTGCCGGCGCACCAATGGATGTGGAGCGCGCACGACGTGGTCAACCACCACAAGCGGCGCTACTCGAAGGCCGGGTTCGCGGCGCTGCTCGACAAGGCCGGGCTGCGTGGCGCCAAGCTCGGCTATTTCAATTCGCTGCTGTTCCCGGTGGCGGTGGCGGCGCGCTTCGCCGGCAAGCTGATGGGCAAGGACGACAGCGACGATTCGCCCCCGCCCAAGCCGCTCAACACGCTGTTCGAGGGGATCTTCCGGGTGGAGCGGCACCTGGTCGGCCGGATTCCGCTGCCGCCGGGCTTGTCGCTAATCACGCTGGCTTCGAAGAAATAACCTGGGACACGCCGACTGCGCTCCCCTCCCGCTTGCGGGAGGGGTCGGGGGAGGGCCCGACGTGCGTGTGTCGAAAGGAACCTCCCCGTCAGTCCCTCCCCTAACCCCTCCCGCAAGCGGAAGGGGAACTTACTCCGCCGCTTCGCTCCGCGCGGTCTGCGGCGAGACGCTGACTTCGCCCGAATCCTCGAAGCGATAGCCGAGCGAGGCATGGCCGCGCACCGGCCCGGCGACGTCGGCGACCAGGTAGAGCGGCCGCCGCTTGGACTCGACGTAGAGCCGCCCGAGATACTCGCCGATCATCCCCAGCACGAACATCTGCACCGCGCCGATCACCACGACGACGAGCATCGTCGAGGTCCAGCCCTGGATCGCATTGCCCATCAGCCAGGCGACGATGATGTAGAGGATGAGCAGCAGCGACGCGCCGGTGAGCAGCAACCCGATATGGCTGGCGAAGCGCAAAGGCGCGGTCGAGAAGCCGGTGATCGCGTCCAGCGCGAAGCGGATCATCTTGGCGAGCGGATATTTGCTCTCGCCGGCCAGCCGCTCGTGCCGGTCATAGGGGAAGGGAACCTGCTTGAACCCGACCCAGGCGACCATCCCGCGGATGAAGCGCGCCTGTTCGGGGAGTGACAGGAACGCGTCTAGCGCGCGCCGCGTCATCAGCCGGAAGTCGCCGGTATCGAGCGGGATCGGCGTGTCGGTGATCCGATCGAGCATGCGATAGAAGAGGGCGGCAGTGATCTTCTTGAAGATCGTCTCGCCGTCGCGCTTGCGCCGCACCGCATAGACGACGTCGGCACCCTGGCTCTTCATCGCCGCGCGCATGTCGGTCATCAGCTCGGGGGGATCCTGGAGATCGGCGTCGATGATCAGTATTTCCTCGCCCGCGCACAGATCGAGCCCGGCTGTGAGCGCGAGCTGGTGGCCGTGATTGCGCGAGAGGTTGATCGCGACGAGCCGCGGATCGGTCTCGCACAGCCGCTGCATCACCTTCCAGCTCTGGTCGCGCGAGCCGTCGTTGATCAGCACGATCTCATAATCGTTGCCGACGCTCGCCTGCGCCGCGGCCGAGACGCGGCCGTGCAGCGCCTCGAGGCACGCCTCTTCATTGTAGCAGGGGATGACGACGGAAAGCTTGGGCCTCTTCATGACCGGCCGCTGTAGCGGCGTGTGGGGCGGTGCGCTAGCGCTCGTCGATGATCGCCGTGGGGTGCGCCTGCCGGGCCGCTCAGAGCGAGCGGCGGCGGTCGAGAAAACGGCCGAGGCCGACGAAGAAATAGATCAGCGGCGGGACGAGCACGAGGCTGAGCACGACCTTGGTGAGCATCTGGCCGACGAGCAGCTCGCGGATCGGGAAGACGCCGTAGAAGGCGACGGTGACGAAGATCAGCGTGTCGGCAATCTGGCTGAGCATGCTCGCGATCGCCGCGCGCAGCCACAGCATCTTGCCGCCGCCGCGCTTCAATGCGCTGAAGATTGTCACGTTGAGGATTTGCGAGATGCCATAGGCGATGATGCCGCCAAGCCAGATCCGCGGCGTTCCCGACATCATCAGCTCGAAGGCGTGGAGGCGTTCGGGCTCCATGCTCGGCGAGGCCGGCAGCGCGAGGACGACGAGCGAGAGCAGCACCGACGTGACGAGCGGCACGAAGCCCCAGAGGACCAGGCGCCGCGCGACATCCGGGCCGTTGAGCTCGGCGACCGCGCTCGACACCGCGACGAGCAACAGGAAGGCGAAGATACCCGCCTCGACCGCGAGCGGGCCGACGCCCACCCAGGTGCCGATCGCGGAGATCGGTCCCAGCGACACCTGCTTGTTGCCGAGCACCCCGGCGATGCAGACCATGCCGCCATAGAAGATCGACAGGAAGAAGAGCGAGCGCGTGATGTTGGGCCGGATGTCCATCGCCCGACGCTAGCGGGAAAGATGGCGCTGCGAAAGGTGGGCGCGTGCCCTCTGGCCTCGGGCCGCGCAGCGTGTATGGTCGCGGTTTTGCTGGCCAAAGCACGCGGCCGGCCTCGGGGGCGCACCGGCGAATGACTCAGTTTCCCATCGGCATTTTCGGCATCCTGGCGATCCTTGCGATCGCGTGGCTGCTGTCGAGCAACCGGCGGGGGATCCGCCTGCGCACCGTCGGGGCGGCGTTCGCGCTGCAGGCGGGAATCGCGTTGCTCGTGCTGCGCACCGATTGGGGCCGCGCAGCGCTGCACGGAATGTCGAACGGCGTCTCGGCGCTGCTCGGCTATGCCGGCGAGGGCACGACCTTCCTGTTCGGCCCGCTCGCCCGGCCCGAACTCGGCGGGCAGAGCTTCGCGATCGCCGCGCTCCCGGTGATCATCTTCTTCGCCGCGCTCGTCTCGATCCTCTACCATCTCGGGATCATGCAGTTCGTCATCCGCTGGATCGGGGGCGGCATCGAGAAGGTGGTGGGCACCACCAAGGTCGAATCGCTGTGCGCGGCGGCGAACATCTTCGTCGGCCAGAGCGAATCGCCGCTGGTGATCCGTCCCTATCTGGCGCGGCTCACGCCCTCGCAGCTCTTCGCGGTGATGACCGTCGGCATGGCCGGAGTCGCGGGGACGATCCTCGCCGCCTATGCCAGCCTGCTGGGCCCGCAGGCGCTGCCCTATCTGCTCGCCGCTTCCTTCATGGCGGCCCCCGGCGGGCTGCTGATGGCCAAGATCATCATGCCCGACGATCCCGCCCCCGCGAACGGCGAGCTGCCGCTCGGCGACGATCCCGAAGAAGAGGCCATCAAGATCGCCGAGCACGATATCGAGGAGGAACGCGCCGCCAATCTGATCATGGCCGCTGCGACCGGCGCCTCGACCGGCGTCAAGATCGCAGTGGCGGTGGGTGCGATGGTGCTCGCGTTCGTCGCGTTGGTCGCGCTCGCCAACGGGTTGCTCGCCGGCGCGGGCAATTGGGTGGTCTATGCCAGCGGAAACGCGTCCTGGGCGCAGGCCTGGTTCGCCGATCTGAGCTTCCAGCGGATCATCGGATCGGTGTTCGCGCCGGTGATGTACCTGCTCGGCATCTCGTGGCACGACGCCGTAGCGGCGGGCGGGCTGTTCGGCACCAAAGTGGTGCTCAACGAGTTCGTCGCGTTCATCGATCTCGGCCAGATGAAGGATCTCGCCCCGCGCACCGTGGCGATCATCACCTTCGCATTGTGCGGCTTCGCCAATTTCAGCTCGATCGCGATCCAGATGGCGGCGACCGGCAGCCTCGCGCCCAACCAGCGGCCGATGATCGCGCGGCTCGGCATCCGCGCGCTGGTCGCGGGCAGCCTGGCGAACCTGATGTCGGCAGCGCTCGCCGGGCTGGTGATGCCGTAGCGCATGCATATCTGCGAATGTTTACGCTTGTGCAACTAAATCGGCGGTAGCGGCGATCTGCGGGTGGGGTGATTTCGGGCCTTCCAGGTTCGAGCGTGCGATGGGAACGTATGCCGATGGATCACCAATTGAGGATGTTGCCGTCCCCCCAGGGGGAACCGTTTGAGTGGCTCAACGAATGCTTGGAGGTCGCGTATCCGACCGAGGATCCGCGCTCGGCGTTCGAATGGGAGCGTGCGCGCCAGGTGGGGCAGGCGCCGCTTCCGGGGTTTCGCCCGCGGGTCAAGGCCGTGGCGCAGCCGGCCGCGCGGGTCGAGCGCCGCGCCGATGCGCGCAGCAAGATGTCGGTCTATCGCTCGGCGACGTTGCGCTGGGGCGGCCGCGAGGTCCTCTGCCTGATCCGCAATCTCTCGGCCACCGGGATGATGTGCCGTTCGGTCGCGCGGCCCGGCCAGGGTGACCGCGTCGAAGTCGAGATGCGCTCGGGCGAATGCGTGCCGGGCATCGTGGTGTGGACGCGCGACGCGCAGATCGGCATCCGCTTCGATGCGCAGATCGACGTCTCGACCGTGCTCAACGCCCGGGTGCGTACCCCGCAGGCGTCGGTCCAGCGCATGCCGCGGCTGCGCGCGGGCTGCACCGCGACGCTGATCGCCGAGAGCGGCCGCCAGAGCGTGACTCTGCTCGATCTGTCGCAAGGGGGCGCCAAGATCGAGGCAGGATGCCTGCGCGAGGGCGAGCACGTGACCCTGGGCGTCGTCGGGCTTGAGCCGCGCAGCGGCACGGTGCGCTGGGTCCAGGCCGGCCGCGCCGGAATCGCCTTTCTCAGCCCGATTCCTTTCGACCGGCTCGCCAATTGGGCGGTCGAACGCCCCGCCGATCAGCGCGTCGGGACCGGCTCGGCGCCCGAATAATCGTAGAAGCCGCGCTTGGTCTTGCGGCCGTACCAGCCGGCCTCGACATATTTGACCAGCAGCGGCGCGGGACGGAACTTGGGATCCCCGGTGCCTTCGAACAGGACCCGGGTGATCTCCAGGCACGTATCGAGCCCGATGAAGTCGGCGAGGGTGAACGGGCCCATCGGATGGTTGAGCCCAAGCTGGCAGGCGGCGTCGATGTCGGGAATCGTCGCCACCCCTTCGCCCAACGCGAAGCACGCTTCGTTGAGCATCGGCATCAGCACGCGGTTGACGATGAACCCCGGCGCGTCGTTGGCGTGGACGATGCGCTTGCCGAGCGACTGGCCGAATGTCTCGACCGCGGCGACGGTGGCGTCGCTGGTGGCGAGGCCGCGGATCAGCTCGATCAGCCCCATGACGGGCACCGGGTTGAAGAAGTGAACGCCCATGAACCGCGCCGGATCGGGCGCCGCTTGGGCGAGCCGCGTGATCGGGATCGACGAAGTGTTGCTGGCGAGGATCGTTTGGCCGCCCAGCGCCTTGCCAACGGTGTCGAAGATCTGGCGCTTGATCGCCTCGCGCTCGGTCGCCGCCTCGATGACTAGGTTGCACGGCGCCATTGCGGCGAGGTCGCTGATCGGGGTGATCCGCCCGAGCGCGCCTTCGGCGTCGGCGGCGCTGATCTTCTCCTTCTCCACGGCGCGTGCGAGCTGCCTGGCGATTCCGGCCTTGCCCGCTTCGGCGCGGCCCAAGTCGACATCGGAGAGCAGCACGACATAGCCCGCCTGCGCCGAAACCTGCGCGATCCCCGCGCCCATCTGTCCCGCGCCGATCACGCCTACCGTCTGCATCGCCCGTCTCCAATTCCGCTTCGCATGTCCCCTACCGTCCGGCGCGGGGCTCGGCTAGACCGCGGTCCATGCTGACCTTCGCGCTCCTGCTCGCCGCCGCCGATCCCGCCACCGGCGCCTTCCAGACCTATGGCGACTGGGCCGTGGCCTGCGACAATCTCAAGGTCTGCGAGATGACGTCGCTGGTCAGCGACGAGGGCGACTTGCCCGACGACGGCCCCTTGACTGCATCGATCAGCCGCGATCCCGGCCCGCAAGGCGGCTTCGAGATCGCCGTCGATGCGGGCAAGGCGCCCGGCAGCCTCACCCTCGCCGTCGACGGCAAGGCGGTGGCGCAGGGCATCGCCAAGGACGAGGTTGTGCGCTTCCGCGACGCCGACGCCGCGCGGATCGTCGCGGCGGTCGCCAACGGCACTGCGCTCAGCCTGGGCAACGTCAAGATCTCGCTCAAAGGGTCGTCGGCGGCGCTGCGCTTCATCGATGCGGGGCAGGGCCGCGCGGGCACGGTGACGGCGGCAGTGGCCCAAGGGACCAAGCCCGCGACCGCGGTGCCTGCGCCGCCCGCGACTCCTCGCGTCGCCGCGCTGCGCGCCAGCGGCACCCCCGCGACGGTAAATGCGGCGATGCGCAAGCAGCTGGAGAAGCTGTCGAGCTGCGAGGACTATACCGACGACGGCGAAAAGGCCGAGGGCGCGATCGAGACCTTCGCGCTCGGCGGCGGCGCGTCGCTGGCGCTCGTGCCGTGCGGCAGCGGCGCGTACAACGTCAACACCGTCCCGTTCGTACTGCGGGGCGGCAAGGCCGAAGTCGCCGATATCGACTATTCGAGCGACGGGTCCGGCGAGGCGCCGATGCTCACCAACGCCTGGTGGGACGCCAAGGCGAGCGTGCTCGGCACCCACGCCAAGGGCCGCGGGATCGGCGATTGCGGCGAGAGCGCGAGCTATGTCTGGGATGGCAAGGCGTTTCACCTGATCGAGCTGCGTCGGATGGACGAGTGCCGCGGCTCGATCAACTGGCTGCGCACCTGGACGGCCGAGCCGGTCTATCGCTAGACCCGCGCAAGGCCGCTTCGTTTCAAGCCACACCGTACTCCCGCCTTCGCCGCAGCACGATATGCCCACAATATTCGCGCCTAAGGCGCCATGCGCAGGGGCTGGGCTTCGCACAGCATCAGCGCGAACCAGTCCTGCGGGTCGGTCCATTCGGCGATCGGCGTCCAGCCGCCCGCGCGCAGCAGCATGCGGGCGCCATTGGGGCCGTATTTGTGGCTGTTCTCGGTGTGGATGCTCTCGCCCGCCCGCATTGCGAAGGGGCGGCCCTCGACGGTGAAGTCTAGGTCGCGCTGGGCCTCGAGGTGCATTTCGATCCTTGCCGCGTCCGGGTTCCAGATCGCGCGATGGCGGAAGGCATCGACGGGGATCGTGCCCGCCAGCTCGCGGTTGATCCGTTCGAGCAGGTTGAGGTTGAACGCCGCAGTGACCCCCTGCGCGTCGTCATACGCAGGGATGAGGATGTCGGGTGACTTGACCCGGTCCATCCCGATCAGCAGCCGCGCGCCTTCGCCGAGCCAGTCGCGCATCGCGCGCAGCAAATTGACCGCGTGGAAGGCCTGCATGTTGCCGATCGTCGAGCCGGGGAAGAAGCCGAGCTTGGGCAGGCCGGACACTTCCTCGGGCAGCGGCACCGGGCGGAGGAAATCGGCCTCGACCGGGAGTACCGGCAGTCCCGGGAAATCTTTCGAAAGTTCGCGCGCCGAGTGGCGGAGGAATTCGCCGGAGATGTCGATCGGCACATAGGCGGAAGGATGGATCGCGCGGAGGAGGATCGGGGTCTTGGTCGAGGAGCCCGATCCGAACTCGACCACCGCGGCATTGGGCGCGGCGAGTGCGCCGAGCTGCGGGCCGACCTGCATCAGCAACGCGGTTTCGGTGCGGGTGGGATAATATTCGGGCAGGTCGGTGATCGCCTCGAATAGCTCCGAGCCGCGGCGATCGTAGAACCAGCGGGCGGGAATCGCGCGCGGGCTGGCGGCGAGGCCGTTCAGCACATCGGCGCGGAAATTGGGATCGGCGAGCCCGTGCTCGCCGTCTTCGAGCTCCTGCTTGAGCATGTCAGATGTCCTTGGCCAGGCGCACGCCGGTGAACTGCCAGCGCTGGTGTGGATAGAAGAAGTTGCGGTAGCTCGCGCGGACATGCCCGCGCGGGGTGGCGCAGCTGCCGCCGCGCAGCACGAACTGCCCGCTCATGAACTTGCCGTTATATTCGCCGACCGCGCCTGGCGCGGTGCGGAAGCCGGGATAGGGGCGATAGGCGCTGCCGGTCCATTCCCAGACGTCGCCGAAGAAGGCCGGACCGCCGGGCGAGGGGCGCGGCTCGACCGGGCCGGCGACGTCCAGCTGGTTGCCGCCCTTCGGATCGTGGCCGCGTGCTGCCGCCTCCCATTCGAATTCGGTGGGCAGCCGTGCGCCGGCCCAGCTCGCATAGGCGTCAGCCTCGAACAGGCTGACATGGGTGACCGGCGCGGCGGGATCGATCGGACGGCGGCCGTCTAGCCCGAAGCGTGTCCACGCGCCGCCCTCCTGCCGCCAATAGAGCGGCGCCTCTACGCCCTCGGCCTGCACCCAGGTCCAGCCGTCTGCCAGCCAGTGCCGCGAGTCGCGATAGCCGCCATCGGCGATGAATGCGGCCCATTCGCCATTGGTGACCGTTCGGTCGGCGATCGCATGCGGCGCCAGCAGCGCCTGGTGCCGCGGCCCCTCGCAATCGAAGGCGAAGTCGGTTGACGAAGTTGACTCGAATCGCGGTTTTTCGGCGCCAGTTGACTCGACGTCTTGCCCGATCGCGACGATCCCGCCGGGATGGTCGAGCCAACCAATCGGTTGGGGCATCGCCACGGGCACTTTCGGTGTCCCTTGCCACAGCGCCGGCTCGAGCGGATTGACCGAGAAATGATGAAGGATGTCGGTGAGCAGCAGCTCCTGGTGCTGCTCCTCATGATTGCAGCCGAGGAGAACCAGATCGTGCGCTTCTTCGCCCAGCTCTGGTAGCGCGTCGTTCAACGCGGCATCGACATGCGCGCGATAGTCCAGAATCTCGGCCAGGCTCGGCCGCGACAGCATCCCGCGGCTGGGGCGGGCGTGACGCGCGCCTTCGGCCTCGTAATAGCTGTTGAACAGGAACGGCCAGCGTTCGTCGTGCAGCCGATAGCCGGCGACATGATCGCGCAGCACGAAAGTCTCGAAGAACCAGGTGGTATGGGCGAGGTGCCATTTGGCCGGCGATGCGTCGTCCATCGACTGGATCGTCGTATCGGCATCGGAGAGGTCGGCGACAAGCGCAACACTGAGAGCCCGAACGCGCCCGAAGCGCGTCGCGAGCGGACAGGAAGCTGGGGCCGGACCAGTTTCTGTTCGCATTTTGTTCTTATACTCGAAGCGCGGGGCAACGGTCAAGCGCGATGACAAGCGATTAGCGCGATGCCCCCGGAACCCACAGAACGTCTCCGCCCGCCATTTGGTTCACTGCGCGTGCCGCGACGAACAGCAGATCGGACAGGCGATTGAGATAGGCGAGCGCGTGCGGGTTCAGCTCGGTTGCGTCCCCCGCGGCGACGGCGGTGCGTTCGGCGCGGCGGACGATCGCGCGGCCGAGGTGCAGTGCGGCGGCGCCAGGGTCGCCGGCGGGGAGGATGAAGCTGGTCAACGGGTCGAGCGCGGCGTTGAGATGGTCGATCCGATCTTCGAGCCATTCGACCTGCGACGCGACGATGCGCAGCGCGCCTTCGATCGTCGGCGGGGTGGCGAGATCGGCGCCGAGATCGAACAGGTCATTCTGGATCCGTGCGAGCATCTCGCTGAAGCTGCCGGGGCCGAGCGCGGCGCGCGCGACGCCGATCGCGCTGTTGGCCTCGTCGACATCGCCGATCGCCGCCATGCGCGGATCGGCTTTGGAAACGCGCGATCCGTCGACCAGCCCGGTAGTGCCCTGGTCGCCGGTGCGCGTGTAGATCTTGTTGAGCTTTACCATGGCCGCCGTCCTACGCCCGGCAGGCGCGCTTGGCCACCGGCTCGGCCGGGCGTGGTTAGTGAACGGCTAAGCCTGTCCTTCGACCGGGTGTAAACGCTTGAGTTCTATAGAGCATGCAGGGGAGAGCCCGCATGAATCCAGGCGATCGACACAGCAACGACGCGCTCATCGCGCGATTGGCGGAGGTGGCCGACCGCCGCACCAACCCGCGTACCTCGACTGCGCTCACCGCGACGATCCGCGCGAGCGGTGACGTGCGGCGGATCAAGGGCGAAGTCGCCGATGTTTCGGTGGAGGGATGCAAGGTCTTCACCTGGGGGCTGCGCGAAGGCGAGGACGTGTGGGTGGCGATCGCGCATCTGGCGCCCATGCCCGCGCGCGTCGCCTGGACCGGCGAGGGCGTTGCCGGGCTCCAGTTCAAGGGCCGGCTGCACCAATCGCTGGTGACGCATCTCGGTTTCCTGTGACCGCATAGGGGCGTCGCGATGCGCCGCCCGCCGCTGCTCGATCTCGAACTGGTGGTGCTGATCGGACTGTTGCTGCTCGCCTTGGTCTGGTGCCTGGCGATGCTGATCCGCTAGCTTCCCGCCGAGACCATCATCAGCAGGATCGCGATGATCGCGATCGCCACGCCCTGGAGCAGGATGCGCTGCTGCATCAGCTTCTGCGAGCGCAGCGAGCGCTCGCTCGGGCCTTCGCCTTCGAGATCCTGGCTGGTGGTCTGCGCCATGTTGACCAGCCCCTTGATGAGCACGAAGACCACCGCGAGCATCGCGGCAATGAGCAAGGCGGCAAGGAAGAAGGTCATGGGTGCTTCCTACGCCTTTGCTGCGCCGAAGCCAACGGTGCCCTGCCGCAGCTGGTCGGCAAGCGCGCGGCCGTCCTCGCCGGCAAGGCGCAGGGCTTCGAGCGTCGGCGCGCCGTGACGCTTGGCGAGCCGCTGGCCGTCGGGGCCGGTCAGCAGCGCGTGGTGGCGATATTCGGGCGTGGGCAGGCCGAGCAGCGCCTGGAGCAGGCGGTGGACGTGAGTCGCCTCGAACAGGTCCTTGCCGCGGACGACGTGGGTGATGCCCTGTGCGGCGTCGTCGACCGTGACCGCGAGGTGGTAGGAGGCGGGGGCGTCCTTTCGGGCGAGGATGACGTCGCCGTGCGAGCGCGGATCGGCGCGAACCCAGCCGGCGGAGAAGTCGTGCCAGTATAAATCCTCCCCGGAACGGGGGGGACCAGCGGGAGGCTGGTGTAGGGCGCTCTCCACCAGCGGAGTCCCTTGCGGCACGCCCCCTCCACCACCCCCTTCGGGCGCGGTCCCCCTCCCCGTTCCGGGGAGGATCTTCAATGCCTTCGCCACATCGAGGCGCCAGCTGTGCGGACGGCGCAGGTCCGGCGCCGCCAGCCCTCGGCATGTCCCCGGATACAGCGCGCCGTCCGCCCCATGCGGCGCGCTCAGGCTCGCGGCGATATCGGCGCGGGTGCAGAAGCAGGGGTAGAGCAGCCCCATGCCGCGCAGGCGGTCGAGCGCGGCCTCATAAAGGTGCAGCCGCTGGGACTGGAAGGTGACTTCGCCGTCCCATTCGAGCCCGAGCCATTCGAGATCGCGGAGGATCGCATCGACATGCTCGGGGCGGCTGCGCGTGCCATCGATATCCTCGATGCGCAGGGAGAAGTTGCCCCCGGCGGAACGGGCGAAGTCGTGCGCCGGGAGCGCCGAATATGCGTGGCCAAGGTGCAGGCGCCCGGTCGGGCTCGGTGCGAATCGCGTGTGGACAACCATCAAACCGGCCCTTGACCGCGAGTCGCGGCATATGCTGTCATGCGCCCGTCACCATTCCCCGCCAGGGAATGCGGCGAGCAAAAACGGGTGAGGGAACGCATGTACCATCCCGATCTGATCCGCCATCCGGACAGTTGCCCGGCGCTTGTCCTCAACGCCGACTATACGCCGCTGAGCTATTATCCACTCAGCGTGTGGCCGTGGCAGACTGCGATCAAGGCGCTGTTCCTCGACCGGGTGGACGTCGTGTCCTTCTACGAACGCGAGGTGCGAAGTCCCAGCGCGAGGCTGAAGCTTCCTTCGGTCATCGCGCTCAAGCAATATGTAAAGCCTTCGCAATTTCCCGCCTTCACGCGCTTCAACTTGTTTCTCCGCGACAAGTTCTCCTGCCAATATTGCGGGACCCAGCGCGACCTCACCTTCGACCATGTCATCCCCCGCGCCCAGGGCGGGCGCACCACCTGGGAGAATGTCGCGACGGCGTGCGCGCCGTGCAACCTCCGGAAAGGCGGGCGGACGCCGAAGCAGGCCGCGATGCCGCTCCATATCGAGCCGATCCGCCCGACGAGCTGGCAGCTCCAGGAACATGGCCGGCGCTTCCCGCCCAATTATCTCCACCAGACCTGGCGCGACTGGCTCTATTGGGACATCGAGCTCGAAGCCTGAGCGCTATGCAAGCGCGCCGCCGTGGCTATAGCGGCGCGACTTGTTGAGGAGATGTCATGCGTATCCTGGTTTCTGCTGTTGTGCTGCTCGGCAGCATTTCGCCCGCGATTGCCGCGGACGGCACGATGCCTGCGCGCTTCCAGGGCGAATGGGCCGTGCGGCAGGCCGATTTCGCGTTGCACGGCGGCGACAATACCCAGGGCATGACGATCAAGGCGCGCAGCATCGGCTATTATGAGGAAAGCACCGCGATCCAGCGCGTGACCGTGCTCGACGGCAACAGCGTGCGCTATGAGGGGGTGCTCTCCAATTACGACGGCGAGGAGAAGGTCAGCGGCACGCTGCGCCTCTCGCCCGACGGCAAGTCGCTGCTCGGGGCGGGCCCGTTGGATGGTCCCGAAGAACGGCCGACGGACCTGTCGCGCTGCAAGTGATTGCACGACGGACTGTCTTATAATAACAACACACCGTGGTGTTGTGCTTTCCCCTTTTCCGTCGGGCCGGTAAGAGGCGCTGATGGCCCGTGAACCGAGCGACATGCGCTTTCCGCTTCGGCGCCCGAGCGAGACGGGAGAGTCGCCCGAGGTGCGGGCGTGGCGTCCGGCGCGGACCGATCCGCCGCCGCCGCTGTCGCTCCCGCCCGAAGTGCCGCAGCCTAGGCCCGCGCCAGACCCCTTCTGGCGCGCGGCCCCGCCGCCGCCGCCTCCGCCCCCTCCCGAGGAGCCGGGCGGGGATGCGGACGAGGTTCCGGCCGGCAAGCGCTTCCGCTTCAGGTTCCGCTGGCGCTGGGTGAGCTGGGCGCTTGCCGGGCTGATCCTGTTGTTCGTGCTGCTGGTCGCGTGGCTGGCCTTCACCGCGCCGCTGTCCAAGTCGCTCCAGCCGCCGGCGCCGCCTTCGATCACGTTGCTCTCTGCCGAGGGCACGCCGATCGCGCGGCGCGGTGCCGATATCGCTGCGCCGGTCGACGTCACCAAGCTGCCCGATCACGTCGCGCAGGCGTTCACTGCGATTGAGGACCGGCGCTTCTATTCGCATCTCGGCGTCGATCCGCGCGGCATCCTGCGCGCCTTCCTCCACAACACCACCAGCGACGGCAGCTCGCAGGGCGGCAGCACGATCACCCAGCAGCTCGCCAAGAATGCGTTCCTCACCGCCGACCGGACGATGACGCGGAAGCTGCGCGAAGTGACGATCGCCTTCTGGCTCGAGGCGTGGCTGACCAAGGACGAGATCCTCTCGCGCTATCTTTCCAACGTCTATTTCGGCGACAATGTGTACGGGCTGCGCGCGGCCGCGAACCATTATTTCAGCGTCGAGCCCGAGCGGCTGACGCTGAGCCAGGCGACCTTGCTGGCCGGCCTGGTCAAGGCGCCGAGCCGGCTCGCGCCTACGGGCAACCTCAAGGGCGCGCGCGAGCGGCAGAAGCTGGTGATCGGCGCGATGGTCGCGAGCGGCGCGCTGACCGAGGCCGAGGCGGCGCGGGTGCGCCCGGCGGTGCTCCGGGTCAGCAAGGACAAGGAGCTGCCGAGCGGCACCTATTTCGCCGACTGGATCCTGCCCGAGGCGCGCGACCGCGCCGGCGGGGTCGCGACCGAACAGACCGTGCGCACCACGCTCGAGACCAAGCTCCAGCAGCATGCCGAGCGCGCGGTGCGCAGCGCGGGGTTGCGGAAGACGCAGATCGCGCTGGTGGCGATGCGGCCCGACGGGCGCGTCGTCGCGATGGTCGGCGGCAAGAACTATCGCGAGAGCCCGTTCAACCGCGCCACCCAGGCGCGGCGCCAGCCCGGATCGACCTTCAAGCTGTTCGTCTATCTCGCCGCACTGCGCTCGGGGATGACGCCCGACAGCCTGGTCGACGATTCGCCGGTGACGATCGGCGACTGGTCGCCGACCAACAGCGACGGCCGCTATGCCGGCAAGATCACGCTGCGCCAGGCCTTTGCCAAATCGAGCAACGTCGTCGCGGCGCGGCTGACCAACGAGATCGGCGTCGGCCGGGTGATCCGCGCGGCGCGCGACCTGGGCATCTCGACGCCGATCGCCAACGAGGCGTCGATCGCACTCGGCACCTCGACGGTGTCGCTGCTCGAGCTGACCGCGGCCTATGCCGCGGTGGCGAACGGGAGCTACCCGGTGCGCCCGCGCGGGCTTGACGATACCGAAAGCGCCGACGACTGGCTCGCCGCGCGGCTCGGTTCGGCGACGCGGCTGCCGGGCGGCCAGCTCGAGGACCTGCGCTCGATGCTCGGCACCGTGGTGAGCGCGGGCACCGGGCGCAGCGCGGCGCTGTCGATCCCCGCCTTCGGCAAGACCGGGACGACGCAGGACGCGCGCGACGCCTGGTTCATCGGCTATGCCGGCGATCTGGTCGCGGCGGTGTGGATCGGCAATGACGACAACACCCCGATTCCGGGCGCATCCGGCGGGGGCATCCCGGCGCGGGTGTGGCGCGATTTCATGATGCGCGCGCTCGGCGTGTCGCTGCCGCCGGCACCGGTCGAGGAAGAGGATATCGTCAACGAGACCACGCTCGACGACGTGCTCAACAGCGTCGGCGACTTTATCGAGGGGACGGGCGTCGAGACCGACGTGCTCGGCCCGCGCGACCGGCCGTTCCCGCCCGACGAGGAGCTGCCGGAAGACGAGGAAGGCCCGCCGCCGCCGCGTCTGGGCGGCGGTCGCCGGGGCGAGCAGGGGAATTGACCTGAGCGGCATAGGCCGCGATTGCGGGTGCCATGCGCTTCTTCTCGGACAATGCCGCTCCCGTGTGCAGCCAGGTGCTCGATGCCCTGGCTCGGGTAAACGTCCTCGACACTGCCTATGACGGCGATCGCTGGTCGCAGCAGCTCGACGGGGCCTTCTCCGACCTGTTCGATACGCAGGTCCGCGCTTTGTGGGTGCCTTCGGGGACGTCGGCCAATGCTTTGGCACTCGCCGCTTTGTGCCCGCCGCACGGCAGCGTGGTCTGCCACCGCGACGCGCATATCCAGAACGACGAATGCGGCGCGCCCGAATTCTACACCCATGGCGCCAAGCTGCTGCTGGCCGACGGGCCGGGCGCCAAGCTGACCCCCGAGACCGCCGCGGCGGCGCTCGATCGCATCCCCAACGGCGTGCATTGGGTCCAGCCGCACGCGATCTCGATCACCAACGCCAGCGAATACGGCCTGGTCTACACGCCCGATCAGGTCGCGGCTATTTCCGAGGTCGCCAAGCCGCGCGGCCTGGGTCTGCATATGGATGGCGCTCGCTTTGCAAATGCCGTTGCGCACCTCGATTGTGCGCCGGGCGACGTGACGTGGCGCGCCGGGGTCGACGTGCTGAGCTTCGGCTTCGTCAAGAATGGCGGGATGAGCGCCGAGGCTTTGGTCTTCTTCAAGCCCGAGCTGGCCGACGCGACGCTCTATCGCCGCAAGCGCGCCGGGTTGCTGCTCTCCAAGGGGCGCTACCTCGCTGCGCAGCTGCTCGCGATGCTCGAGGGCGATCTGTGGCTCGCCAATGCCCGCGCCGCCAATGAAGGCGCGCGGCTGCTCGCCGAGGCGGCGGGCGAGCGGCTGGTCCACCCGGTCGAAGCGAACGAAGTATTCCTCAAGGTCAGCGCCGACGAGGCCGCGTCGCTGCGCGGCCTGGGCTTCGACTTCTACGACTGGGCCGCGGGCGAAGTGCGGCTGGTGACCTCGTGGGACCAGCGCGCGGAGGATATCGCGCCGCTGGCGGAGGCGATCGCGAAGCTGTGAGGCGGTTCGTTTCCTACAAGAAGCCGATCATCGAGCCGCCGGTCGAGAAGGTCTCGCCGCGGTCGGCGCGGCTCGACGTGATCCTGCCCTTCCTGGTGGTGACGCTGATCTGGGGATCGACCTGGATCGTCATCCGCGACCAGCTCTCGGTCGTCCCGCCGAGCTGGTCGGTGAGCTATCGCTTCATCGTGGCCGGGGTGGTGATCCTTGCCTGGGGGGCGATGCGCGGCGATTCGCTGCGGCTCGATGTGCGGGGCTGGATGTTCGCGGTCCTGCTCGGGCTCGCGCAGTTCGTGCTCAACTTCAACTTCGTCTATCGCGCCGAGCAGCACATCACTTCGGGCGTGGTGGCGATCGTCTATGCGCTGCTGCTCGTGCCCAATGCCGTGCTCGCCCGCGTGTTTCTCGGTCAGCTGATGGGGCGCCAATTGCTGATCGGCTCCGCGGTAGCGATGGCCGGGGTGGCGCTGCTCTTCGTCCACGAGGCGCGACTGAGCGACGCGGGCCCCGAGGCGGCAATGCTGGGGATCGGCATCGCGCTGTTGGGCGTGCTCTCGGCCTCGGTCGCCAACGTCATGCAGGCGACCAACCGAGCCAAGGCCTATCCGATGGCGGCGACGCTCGGCTGGGCGATGCTCAGCGGCGCGGCGATCGACGCCGCATTCGCCTGGGCAACGGTCGGCCCGCCGGTGATCGAGATGCGCTGGAGCTATATCGCGGGGACGCTCTATCTCGGCGTGCTCGGCTCGGCGCTCGCCTTCACGATCTATTTCCAGCTCATCCGCACGATCGGCCCGGCCAAGGCGGCCTATACCAGCGTGCTGATCCCGGTGATCGCGATGCTGCTTTCGACGCTCTACGAAGGCTATCGCTGGTCGGCGCTCGCCGCGGCGGGGGCAGTGCTAGTGCTGGTCGGGCTGGTGCTGGCGCTCAAGGCGCGCAGGCCCAACCGGTAATCGGGGTAAAGCGGGCGCCAGCGCAGCACGCGCTTGGCCTTGTGGTTCGCGACGCGGCGGTTCTCGGAATAGAAGGCACGCGCCTGCGGGCTGAGGTCCGCCTGGTCCAGCGGCACCAGCGGCGGCGGCGCGATGCCGAGCAGGCTACAGGCATAAGCGACGACATCGCTCTGCGGCGCGGGCAGATCGTCGGCGAGGTTGTAGGCGCCACGCGGCGCATCGAACCCGGCGGTGATCCCGGCGACGATGTCGTCGAGATGGACGCGGCTGAACACCTGGCCGGGAATGTGGATGCGAGCGGCGTCACCCCGCGCGGCACGTTCGAGCGGCGAGCGGCCAGGGCCGTAGATTCCTGGGAGGCGGAACACGCGGGCACCGAGCGCGAGCCATGCCGCGTCGGCTTGCGCGCGTTCCATTCGGCGGCCCGTACCGATGGGGGCAGTCTCGTCGACCCAGGCGCCGTTTGTGTCGCCATAGACGCCGGTCGAGGAGAGGTAGCCGAGCCAGGCGCGGGCTTCGCCGAGTTGCGGTGCGAAGGCAGCGAGGATGGGATCGGTCTCGCCCGGCGCGACGGTCGAGACGATGTGGCTGGCGTTCGCGATCTCGAAGGTGACGCGGTCGGTGTCGGCGAAGGCGATGCTGTCGTCGCGCCCGTCGCGGGTGACTGCCGCGATCCGCCAGCCGCCGGGAGCAAGATGCCGGGCGAGCGCGCTGCCGGTATAGCCCAGGCCAAAGATCAGCAGGCGCATCAGATCCTCCCCCGGAGGGGGAGGTGGCGCGCGTAGCGCGACGGAGGGGTATTCTCCGCAGGCGACGTGGCTCGTGGAGAATACCCCTCCACCAAGCTACGCTTGGTCCCCCTCCCCCTCCGGGGGAGGATTTGGTTAGCGCGCGCCATGACCACCAAACGCGACGCCGAAGAAATCGCCCTTGTGCCAGCTCGGCCGCGCGTCGGCGTCGGCGATCGCCCGCGCGGCGGCGTAGTTGACGCGCATGAACTTCGCCGCCGAGGCCCAGTTCACCGGCAGCGACAGGTCGTCCGATGGCTTGTGGTAATGATTGGCAAGGAAATCGTCCTGCGCCGCCTGGCCGGGGCCGCCCGGGCCGGTATCGACCGAGACCGCGGGAATGCCCGCCTGGACGAAGCTGTAATGGTCCGATCGGATGAAGAATTGCTCCTCGGGCGAAGGGTCGGGGACGGTCTTGAGCCCTTCGGCCGCCGCCGCCGCCGCGAATGTCGCGCCCAAGGTCGAGCGCTCGCCGCCGAGGATGACGAGGTCTTCCAGCTTATAGGTCAGGATCGGCATGTCGATATTGATGTCGGCGACCAGCCTGCCGCCCGCAGGCAGCCCGGGATGCGCAGCGAAATAGCCCGATCCGACCAACCCCTTCTCCTCGGCGGTCAGGGCGACGAACACTAGCGAGCGGCGCGGGCGCTGGCCCGATGCCTGGAAGGCGCGCGCGACTTCGAGCATGGTTGCGATCCCTGCGGCATTGTCCATCGCGCCGTTGTAGATCGTGTCGCCCTTCTCGGGCTCACCGACGCCGACATGGTCGAGATGCGCCGAGAGGACGACATATTCTTGCCGAAGCGCTGGATCGCTGCCCTCGATAAGCCCGATCACGTTGCTGCTCTGCGCAGTGGTGACGCGCGTGCTCGCGGCAACCTTGAGCGTGCCCGCCAGCGCGCCGGTGGGGAGCCGGGTGCCGCGGCGCTCGGCGGCGAGGACGTCGCGCCACTTGATCCGCGATCCGGCGAACAGCTTCTCGGCGCCGGTCTGGCCGACGATGCCGACCACCGGTGCGCGCGGGGCGATCATGTTGGCCTTGCCGTCGGGGCCGATCCAGCTCGTCCGCGCATAATCGTAGAAGGGCGCCATCGCCTCGAGCGGGAATTCGGCGCGGCGCGCGATCGATTCGACGATGATCACCGCCTTGGCGCCGCGCGCCTGGGCGATCCGCGCCTTCTGGTCGTCGTCGCCGAGATGCGCGGCGACATCGTCGGGCAGCCCTTCGGGAACCCCGGCGTAGATCGCCACGATCTTTCCGCGCACGTCGAGCCCGCGATAATCGTCGCGCTTGGTCTCGGGGTAGACGAGGCCGTAGCCGGCGAAGACGATCTGCCCCTCGGCAGTGAAGTCGGGGGTGGTCGGGATGCCCTGGTTGAGGAAGTCGATGCCGAACTGGAGCGGGATCGGCGTGGCGCCGCGCGTCAGCGTCCACTTGGCCTTTTCCGCCGGGCGATAGGTGACGAGCCCCACCGGCTGGAACCAGCCCTTCTCGCCGCCCGGTCGCAGCCCCAGGCTCTGCATCTGCGCCGCGACATATTCGGCGGCGACGTCGTAGTCGCGCGTCCCCGCCTCGCGCCCGCGCAGCTCGTCCGAAGCGAGGAAGGCGACATGCGCCTTGAGGGCCGCCTGGTCCGACGGAAGCTGCTGCGCCGACGCTGGGGCGGCGAGGAGGAGCAGTAGGAACAGGAACGTACGCACCAAGCGGCTCCTTCATCCCCCTCCCTGCTTGCAGGGAGGGGTTAGGGGTGGGTTGCGGCGGGCGGGGCTCGATGCCCCGCCGGTCGCTTTCGGGAGCGGAGGGCGCGGCTGGCGCCGCGCACCCACCCCCGGCCCCTCCCTGCGAGCAGGGAGGGGAGTGTCGTCACTTCTGCATCGGTCCGCCGAAGGCAGTGCCGAAGAAGTCCCCCTTCTTCCACATCGGCTTGGCGTCCGCATCGGCGATCTCGCGCGCGATGCGATAATTGACGTCGACGAAGCGCGCGCCCGATTCCCAGTCGATCGCCGGCTGCTGGACGAGATCGTCCGAGGGCTGGTGATAATGCGTGCTGAGGAAATGGTCGGTCGCGGCCTTGCCCGGACCCTTTTCGCCCGGCCACAGGAACACCGAGGGCACGCCCTGCTGGACGAAGCGGTAATGGTCCGAGCGGACGAAGAACGCCTCGTCGGGGCGCGGATCGCCGGCCATGCCGACGCCGATCTGCGCAGCGGCGCGCGCCACCGTCTCGCCGAGCGTCGAGTGCGCCGCGCCGAACGGCGTCACGTCCTCGAACTTGTAGGTGATGATCGGCATGTCGAGATTGACGTTGGCGACGATGTCGGCCTTGGCCACGGTCGGGTTCTGGGCGAAATAGTCCGAGCCGACCAGCCCCTTCTCCTCGGCGGTGACCGCGAGGAACATCACCGAGCGGCGCGGCGGCTTGCCCAACGCCTTGAAGCGCTTGGCCTCTTCGATCAGCGAGGCGATGCCGACGGCATTGTCCATCGCGCCGTTGTAGATCGTGTCGCCCTTCGCATTGGGCTTGCCGACGCCGACATGGTCGAGATGCGCGGTGAGGACGACGACTTCCTTCGCGAGCGCGGGATCGCTGCCGGGGAGCGTGCCGGCGACGTTATAGCTGGTGTAGGCCCGGTTGGCGGTCTTCAGCGCGACGCCGAGCGTGGCTGCCAGCGGCATGGCCTTGAAGGTCGCGTTGTCGGTCTCGGCGGTCTTCGAGACCTTTTCCCATGAGAGCTTGGCGCCTGCGAACAGCTTGGCGGCGCCGGCCTGGCTCAGCATGCCGAGCGCGGGGGCACCCGGGATGTAGCCGGTGCCATCGGGCTTGCCCCAGGTGGTGCGCTCGCGGTCCCAGGCTGCCTTGATCGTCGCGAACGGATAGGCGCCGCGGCCGCCCTTGGGGGTTTCGAGCGTGATGTAGCCGACCGCACCCTTCTTGCGCGCGATCTCTGCCTTGGTCGCGGCGCTGCCGAAATGGGCGCGCTCCTCGGCGGGGAAGGCGCTCGGCGCGCCGCCGAAGAAGGCGACGATCTTGCCCTTCACGTCGACGCCCTTGTAATCGTCGCGACCGAGCCCGACCACGCCCTGGCCGACGAACACCACCGGCGCGTCTAGCGTCAGGCTGGTCAGCGCGGCACTGGCGGCGGGGAGATAGTCCTCGCCGAAGACGAGCGCGACCGGCGCGCCGCGCTTGGGCGTCAGGGTCATGCTGCCATGGCCATCGGGCTTGTAGCCGATCAGCGGCACCTTCTGGAGGTAGGATCCCTCGTCGCCCGCCGGACGGAGCCCGGCGGCATAGAATTGCGACGCGACATATTGCGCGGCGATGTCGTACTCGGCGCTCCCCGCCTCGCGCCCGCGCAGCGCATCCGAAGCGAGAAACTGAATATGCCCCTTGAGCGCCGCCTGGTCTGCAGGCAGTTCGGCGTTGAGGATCGCATTGGTCTGGGCGGCGGTCGGGGCCGCGGCTTCCTGCGCGAGCGCCGGGGCGGCGGCAAATGCGATCAGGCCGAGCGGCACGGTCAGTCGAAGCATGAGAAATCCCTGAAAGTCTGGAATGGCTTACTCGGTAGCAGCGTGCAACCGATAGGCAAGCGGGCAGTTTCTAGTAGCGGGCAGGGGGCGGCCTCCTATATCGCGAGACTATGGCAGACGCTCAGACCGCAACCCAGGCGCCCGTGGTGACGCGCCGCGAGGATTACCGTGAACCCGATTGGCGCGTGCCGGAGATCGCGCTCGACTTCGATCTCGATCCCGCCGCCACCCGCGTCCACGCGACGCTCCAGGTCGAGCGCAACGGCAGCCATGACGCGCCGCTGCGGCTTGCCGGGGACGGGCTGCTTGCCTTGGTCGTCCGCGTCGACGGCGTCGTCGCCGAGGACTGGACGATGGACGGCGACGACCTGGTCGTCCCGCTCAGCGGCGCCGCGCACACGATCGAGACCGAAGTCGAGATCGCGCCCGAGCGCAACACCCAGCTGATGGGGCTCTATGCCTCGGGCGGGATCCTGTGCACGCAATGCGAGGCCGAGGGCTTCCGCCGGATCACCTTCTTCCCCGATCGCCCCGACGTGCTGTCGAAGTACAAGGTGAAGATGACCGCCGACAAGGCGCGCTTCCCGGTGTTGCTGGCGAATGGCGATCCGATCGCGCAGGGCGACCTCGACGGCGGCAAGCATTGGGCCGAGTGGCACGATCCGTTCCCCAAGCCGAGCTATCTGTTCGCGATCGTCGCGGGCGATCTCGTCGCCAATCGCGGCAGCTTCATGACGATGTCGGGGCGCGAGGTGCAGCTCGGCATCTGGGTGCGTTTGCCCGATCTGCCCAAGACCGACCACGCGCTCCACGCGCTCAAGCTGTCGATGGCGTGGGACGAGAAGGTCTATGGCCGCGAATACGATCTCGACGTGTTCAACATCGTCGCGGTCGATGATTTCAACTTCGGGGCGATGGAGAATAAGGGGCTCAACGTCTTCAACAGCCGCTACATCCTGGCCGACCCCGACACCGCGACCGATTACGATTACGACGCGATCGCCGCGGTGGTCGCGCACGAATATTTCCACAACTGGTCGGGCAACCGCATCACCTGCCGCGACTGGTTCCAGCTCTCGCTGAAGGAAGGCTTCACCGTCTTCCGCGACCAGAGCTTCTCGGCCGATCAGGGCAGCGCCGCGGTCAAGCGGATCGAGGACGTCCGCGGCTTGCGCGCGAGCCAGTTCCCCGAGGATGCCGGCCCGCTCGCGCACCCGGTGCGCCCCGACGAATATATCGAGATCAGCAACTTCTACACCGCGACGATCTACAACAAGGGCGCCGAAGTCATCCGGATGATGGCGACGATCCTCGGCCCCGAGAAGTTCCGCGCCGCGACCGACCTCTATTTCGATCGCTTCGACGGCACTGCCGCGACCTGCGAGGATTTCGTCCAGTCGATGGAGCAGGGCGGCGGGGTCGACCTCACCCAGTTCCGCCGCTGGTACAGCCAGGCGGGCACGCCGCGCGTCTCGGCGACGCTGACGCAGGAGGGCGGTCGCGCACGGCTTACCTTGCGCCAGGTCGTCCCGCCGACTCCGGGCCAGCCGGTCAAGGAGCCGATGGTCCTTCCCTTGAAGGTCAAGCTGTTCGGCGCGGTCACCGGCCGGGCGCTGTGCGACGAGCAGCTCGTGCTGCTCAAGGACGAGAGCCACGAGATCCTGTTCGAGAATTTGCCCGAGACGCCGGTGCTGTCGATCAACCGCGGCTTCTCGGCGCCGGTGGTGGTCGAAACCAACCGCACCGCCAAGGACCTCGCCTTCCTCTCGGCGCACGACGACGATCCGTTCGCGCGCTACGAGGCGATGCAGCAATTGATGCTCGACACCCTGGTAACCTCGGTCGCCAACGGCACCGGCGACCACCAGGCGGTGATCGACGCGGTGCGCAACACGCTGACCGACGCCAATCTCGATCGCGCCTTCATCGCCGAAGCGGTGCTGCTGCCCTCGGACAGCTTCATCGGCGACCAGATGACGGTGGTCGAGCCCGAGGCGATCTTCCGGGCGCGCGAGGCGCTGCGCCAGGATCTCGGCAAGGCGCTCGCGACCGAATGGCGCGCGGCGTATGAAGGCAGCCTTGCCAACCGCTTCGAATATTCGCCCGCGGCCAAGGGCGCGCGGCGGCTCAAGACCGTGGCGCTCGGCTATATCGCGGCAAGCGGCGCGGCCGATGCCGACGGCCTCGCGTTCGACCAGTTCCGCGGCGCCGACAACATGACAGACCGCCAGGGCGCGATGACCACGCTGGTCAACGGCGCGTCGCCGCTGCGCGAGGAGGCGCTCGAGGCGTTCTACACGCGCTATCAGGGCAACGGTCTGGTGCTCGACAAGTGGTTCCAGACCCAGGCGCTGTCGTCGCGTGAGGATACGCTCGATAGAGTCGAGCGGCTCGCGGCGCATCCCGACTTCACCTTGTCCAATCCCAATCGCGCGCGCTCGCTGATCGGCGCGTTCAGCGTCAACCAGCGCGCGTTCCACGATGTGTCGGGGCGCGGCTACCGCTTCGTTGCCGACCAGTTGATTGCGCTCGACAAGCTCAATCCGCAGACCGCCGCCAAGCTGCTCCCGCCGCTCGGCCGCTGGAAGCGCTTCGACGAAGGCCGCGCCGCCAAGATGCGCGCCGAGCTCGAGCGCATCGTCGCGACGCCGGAGCTGAGCAAGGACATGTTCGAGCAGGCGAGCAAGTCGCTGGATTGAGGACATAAAGCTCCTCCCCTGAAGGGGAGGGGCTAAAGGTGTCGCCCCGCAAACACCGGTAGACCCTGCGCGCATCTTCTGCTTTGGCGGTGCCGGGACCGCAGGAAGACATGATGACCGTCGCAACGATCCAGCCGGATATGCGCTGGCAGTTCGGATCGACCCTGGGCGACGCGCTGCGCCGTTGCCCGCTTTGGGCCTGGGCGGTGCTGCTGACCATTGTGCTGGCGGCGCTGTCGATGATGCGGCCGATCGATCACGACGAGAGCCAATATGTCGCGGCGGCGGTGCTCTCGGGCGAGGGGCTGCTGCCCTATCGCGACTATGCCTATCTTCAGACGCCGCTCCAGCCGCTGCTGTTCGGTCCGCTCGCGCGGCTGCTGAGCGAGTTCGCCTATCCCGGGCTGCGGCTGGTCAACGCATTGCTCGGCGCGCTGGCGATCGTCTTCGTCTATCGCGCCGCGCGGGCGGGCGGGGTGCCGGTGCGCGTGGCGTTCGCGGCGAGCGCGCTGTTCGCGGGCACCGACATCTTGCTGTTCGGCACCGGGCTCGCCCGCAACGACGCGCTGCCGCTCGCGCTGTTCGCCGGGGCGCTGTGGCTGATCGTCGCAGGGGGCGAGCGGCGCACGCCGGCCGCCGCCGTTGCGATCGGGCTGCTGCTCGCCGCCGCGGCCGCCGCCAAGGCGAGCTATGCGCTGCCCGCCGCCGCCTATGGGCTGTGGACCTTATGGGACCGCAGCCACCGTCCGTTCTGGGTCGCGCTCGGCGCAGCGGTGCCCGTCGCGCTGGTGCTGGCGCTCGCCGACCAGGCGCCCGAGGCCTTCTGGTTCGGCGCGTTCGTCTTCCCTGCCGACGCGCCCGAGCAATATTATGCCGGCGGCGCGCGCGCCTATAAGCTGACGCTCGGCTTCCGCCTGCTCGACCTGCTCAAATTCTCGGCACTGGGCGCGACTCTGCCTGCGCTGGTCGTGATTGTCTGGCGGCTGCGGGACGCGCGCGAACGCGTCGATACGTTGCTCGAGCTGCTGATCCTCGCCTCGCTGCTTTCAGCCGTTCTCCCCGAGCCGACCTGGCGGCAATATCTGCTGCCGGTCCTGCCGCCGCTATTCCTCCGCCTCGCGCGGATCTGGCGGCTATCTGCGCCGGCGCGGCGCCAGCGTGCCGTCTTCGCATTGTTCGCGGTCGCCGGACTGGTGCCGACCTTGCTCGCCTTCGGCGCGGCGGTGACCGACGGGCTGCCGATGACACGTGCACTGCGCGAGGGCGACGCAGTCGAGGCGCTGCTCGATGCCGAGGCCGCGCACGGCCCCGTCGCCACGCTCGCCCCGCACCTGCTCCCCGCGACCGGCCGCCTGCCCGACCGGCGCTTCGCCACCGGGCCCTTCTATTTCCGGAGCCATGGGCTTTTGTCGCACGCCGAGGAGGGCCGCTTCCATTTGGTGTCGGGCGCACGGCTCGCCGCTGGCGACCTGCCCCGAGTCGTGCTGCTCGGCGGCGAGTCGCAATGGGCGGGCGGCGACAGCGCGCTGGAGGCCTTGGTGGCGCGCGTCGCTTCGGCTCGGCCCGTACGCGTGCTCAGCTTGAGCGGCACGCGGCTGCGGGTGCTTCTGCTCGGCCCGCCTCAGGCGGCGCGGGCTCGGCGTTCGAGCAAGCCCTCATAATAGGCCATCAGCTCGACCGTATGGTCGCGGTCGCTGCGTACCTTGGCCGCCGCCACCCGCGCGGCGGCGCGCACGATCGCCGGCTCGCGCGCAGCCATCCGGCGGATCGCGTCGGCGGCCGACAGCGCATCGCGCGCGCGATAGGTTTCGGCGAACAGCGGATCGGCGATCTCGGCGAACCCGCCCTCGTCGGGCCCGATCAGCGGCAGTCCGGAGGCGAGCGCTTCGGAGGCGACCAGCCCGAACGGCTCGGCATCCGATCCGTGGACCAAAGCATCGCAGCTCGCCATGATGCGGGAGAGGCGGACCCGGTCGTAGACCGGGCGGAAAATGCGGATGTGCGGGCTGCCGGCGATGCGGTCCTCGAGCTGGCGGCGCTGCGGGCCGTCGCCGATCAGGATCAGGCCCACGGGGATATCGGTCGCGGCGGACTCGACGGCGTCGATAACCAACGGCCAGCGCTTTTCCTTGTGATGTCGTCCCAGCCCGAGCAGCAGATGCCCCTCGGGCGGCAGGCCGCATTGTTCGAGCAGGGCCACGCGCAGCTTCTCGTCGCGGAGGTCGGGCGAGAACCAGCTCCGCTCGATTCCCAGCGGCATCGACGCATCGACGGTCATACCGCGCCGGCGGAAGCGCTTGGCGAGCGCCGGGCCGTTGGTCACCAGCGCATCGTAATGGCTCAGGAAGCGGTTCATGTAGCGCGTGTACCAGGCGAAGGCGTGCTCGACCTGGATCGGCGTGGCGATATTATCGAGCCAGCGCTGCGGATAGGCGCCCATCTGGTCGCCATGCGCGAAGAACACTTTGAGCGACGGCCCCTTCCAATTGGCCACCGTCCAGGCCGGCAGCCAGGGTGAGCTGCATTCGAGGATGTCGGGCTGGAGTTCGTCGAGCAGCTTCCACACCGGCTCGTCCTTGACGAAGATGCAGTAATTGCGGTCGAGCAGCAACGCCGGCGACTTCACCCACAGGATGCGCCCACCGCCGGGGCGGTCCTCGACGCCGTCTTCGAGCGCGGGCGCGATGATGGTCAGCTCATGGCCCATATCGGCCATGATCCCCATCTTGCGGTCGATATAGGTGCGCACCCCGCCGCCGGTCGGCGAATAGAATTCGTTGACGTCGACGATGCGCATGGAAAGCGACCTTAGTCGAGCGGGCCGAATCCGCCCAGACCCTTCAGATACTGCGCGCGCACGGTGATCTGCCCGCCGCCCGGCGCGACGTTGACCAGCGCCTGGCGGACCTTGGGCCGGCTGCGGCCCAGCCGCGCGTTGCTCGGGAAGCCCGCGCCGTCCTGCCAGAAGTTGAACTTGTTCTTCCCGTCGCGGTCATGGGTGAACAGCAGCGCCCATTGGCCGGCGGAAGGCGCGCGGATGCACACCGAGACTGCGCCCGATGCGGGCATCGGCGCCCAGACGCGGCGGAACGGCTTGCCCTCGCGCACCAGCTCGCGATCGTCCTTGAGGAAATCGGCTTCGTTGGCGGGATAGAGTTCCACCTTGAGCCGCCCGGTACGATCCTTGAGCCCGGTCACGTTGACGATGACGCGCGGGCCTCCGGCGATCGCGCACGAGCCGTCGGTCGTGTCCGCGGCGGCCGGGACGGCCGTGAAGGCGAGCGCGGCGGCGGCCGCCGATGCGAGCGAGCGGGTCATGGGGTCTTATTCCTCGTAAGCAACGAATGGAGGCTGAACGCGGCGATCAGCGCCACATGAACCAGCAGGCTCAATGCGGCGATGAGCGCCATCAGCTCCGACAGCGCCTCGCCCCGGCCGATCAGCATGATCGCGAAGGTGGCGAAGACGAGTTCCTTGTTGGGCACCAGCGGCAGGCGCCAGGCGAGCAGCCGTGCCGCCGCCAGAAACAGCCAGACGGTCAGCGGCACTTCGGGCATCGCCGCGGCCCAGGCGAGCGCGATGAAGAACGAGCCGAGCAACAGCCGGGTGCAGTGGATGCCGAACACCCACCACAAGGTAGGACGCGGCAAGGAGAATACCCGCCGCGAGAAGATCAGGAACGGCAGCGACGTCGCGATGATCAGCCCCAGCGAGCCGAGCACCAGCTTCTGCTGGACCGCGGTCAGCAGGTTGATTCCGAAGGGCAAAGCGAGCGTGATGCCCAGGAAGGTGACGCCGTTACCCGCGATCGCGGAAAGGATCGTAACGTCCTTGACCGCGCCGAACGGGGCGGCGACCATCTTGGTGCGCTGGCGTGCCCAGGCGTAGAAATAGGCTTCGCCGGTATAGCCGAACAGCACTTCGTTCGAGATGCGCTTCTTGTGCAGCGCCGCCATGCCGGCGATCGGAATGTCCCACAGCCGCTTGAAGATCACATAATCGAAGGTCGGCGGCCCGAGATAATATAGCGCGAAGGCAAGGTAGAAGAGCGGGTTGGTCGGCACGCGGTTCGACAGCGCGCCGAGCCCCGAATCGAACAGCTCGTAGCCGAGCGCGCAGATCATCAGCAGCGTCAGCGCGCCGCCGAGCAGCATCGGCCAGCGCCGCTTGATCTTTTCGACGGGTTCGAGCCCCGCCAGGTCCGGCGCGCTCGCCAAGGGAGCTTCGACAGCGCTGGTGTTCACCGAAGCCTCCACTGCTCGTTCGTTCACTGGGTTGGTTTCCGCTGCAGACACGCCGAACAAATTACGCTTTGTTTCCGCGCCTTGCATCGCCGCCCCATGATGCGCGCCTTTGCGGAACGGGCCGAGTGACAGCAGAATGCGGTTTATTGCGGGGGCGATTTGGGCCTAAGCATGGCAATCCGCAAGGTATATGTCGAACACAGCCCCTCCCGAACCCGCCCGGCACCTCCTGACCGTCGCCCAGACGATGCGCGGCGGCGGCGTCGAGCGCGCGATGCTGCGCATGGCACAGGGCTGGTTGCGCGCGGGGCGGCGGGTGACCCTGGTGCTCGGCAGCGACGCCGGGCCCCTGGCGGCCGAGATCCCCGAGGGCATCGATCTGATCCGGCTGGAGGACGCGCGCTATGCCGCGCTGTTCGATCTCGAGGAGCATGTCCGCGCACTCGGGCCCGACCTGATCTTTTGCCCCGGCAATCATTACAGCGCCGTCGCCGCCCATACGCGCTGGCGGCTCGGCCGCGCCTGTCCGCCGATCGTCGCGAAGGTGTCGAACGCACTGGTCCGGCCCGAGCAAGGCGCGTTCGCCGCCTGGGCGTATCGGCGCTGGCTGCGGCTCCATCCCCGCTTCCTCGATCATGTCGTGGCGATGACGCCGGCGATGGCGGCCGAGGCGATCGCGGAGATGCGGATGCCGGCCGGTCGCGTCAGCGTGATCGCCAATCCGCCCGCGACGGTGCGGCCCGACGCGGCACCGGTGTCGCTACCCGACGGGCGCTATATCGTCGGCGTGGGCCGGCTCGAGCCGCAGAAGCGCTGGGACCGGCTGATCGCCGCGCTCCCGCGCATCGCCGAGGATGTGAAGCTGCTGATTCTCGGCGAAGGCAGCCGGCGTGCCGAACTGGAAGCGCAGGTTGCCGCGTTGGGCCTGGGTGCGCGCGTGTCGATGCCGGGACATACCGGCGACCCGTTACCCGCGCTCGCCGGCGCTGCGGTGGCGGTGCTGACCTCGGACTATGAGGGCGTGCCCGGCGTGCTGCGCGAGGCGCTGTCGGTGGGGACGCCGGTGGTGTCGACCGAATCGAGCGTCGCGGTGCGCGAGATCGTCACCGGGGCGGAGCTGGGAACGGTGGTGGCGCGCGAGGATGCCGAGGGCCTGGTTGCGGCGCTGAACCACTGGCTGGCGCCTGGTGTGGCACGGCCGGCGCCGGTGATCGTGGGCGGCGATCCGATCGCCGACTATCTCACGCTGTTCGATCGGCTGGTTGCCGCCCGCGGCTAGGATACTGCGCTCCGGTGGAGGCCGGAGCACCGTTTAGCGAGATCACCGAATCCGATAGCGCAGCCCGAGCCACAGCGTCCGCGGCGTCGCGCGCTCGATCACGCCGGGGCCGCTGATCCCCGCTTCCACCCGCGCATCGGCGAGGTTCTCGGCGCGCGCCTCGACCGCCAGGCTCCGCCCGAGCGGCAGCGCGGCGGTTGCGTCGACGGTCAGCGCCTCGGCGAGTTCGCGGCTGTTCTGGTCGTCCTCATATTGTGGGCCGGTGTAGCGCGCGGTGAGCGAGACGCCGGCATCGCCGCGGCGCCACGCCGCGGTGGCGGAGGCCTGGTGCCGCGCGGTCTGCGCGGGATGCAGCGAGTCGAGCGAGAAGGTGCCCGCATCGTCCTCGACCCGCGCGTCGGTATAGGCATAAGAGGCGGCGAGGCTGAACGCCCCGGCGGCGTAGCGCGCATCGACCTCGACTCCCCGTGCCTCGACCGCGTCGAGGTTGCGGCGCTGGCGCGTCGCCGCACTCGGCGTGCTCGACAGCGTGACGTTGCCGATCGCGTCCTCCAGCCGGTTCCAGAACAGGGTGGTACGCACGGTCACCGCGGTTGTGGGGGTGAGGTCGATCCCCGCCTCGACGCCGGTCAGCCGCTCGGGCGCGAGCGCGGCATTGGCGTTGGTGGTGTCGTTGCCGACTCGGAAGGGGCGGTACAGCTCGTTGAGCGTCGGCAGCCGCCAGCCGCGATAGGCTGCGGCGCGCAGGCTGACCGCCTCGGTGGCGCGCAGCGCGAGCCCGCCCCGCCCGGTCGCTTCCCAGCCGCTGCGGTCGCCATAGGCTTCGCTGCCGGCGAGCAGCGCGCCGCTGGCGATCGACTGCTGGCGCAGGAAGCCGTCGCGGATCGTCCAGCGATCGACTCGTCCGCTCAGGCTCAGCGTCAGCGCGCCCGCCTCGTAGCTGGCATCGGCGAAGCCGCCGGCGGTAAGATTGGTGCCGCCGGCCTCGCGCAGGTTGCCCGGCACGAGCCCGGTGAAGAAATAGCGCTCGCGGGTGCGCCCGGAAACATGGCGGGCGTCGGCGCCGAGGCGGAGCGTCACCCCGCCGCCCACCGGCGGCTGGACCTCGACGCGTGCGCCGATTCCAGTGGCGGGCACGTTGAACTGGTCGAGCGAGGGGCCGACCACGGTGCGACCGGCGTCGATCCCGCCCGAAAAGCCGCTCGCGAATTGCCGCATCTGGACATAGCCGAGCGCCGACCAGCCCCAGTCGCCGCGATGGACCAGGCGCAGGCTGGCATCGGCCCCGTCGCTGCGCACCGGCGTGAAGTCGACGCCGCGGTCGCGCCGGTCGGTGAAGCCCGAGACATTGGCCTGGAGCTCGGTGCCGGCGCCGACATCGAACACGCTGCGCAGCGCCAGGCTGCCCTGGCGATAGGCGGCGGGGCGGTCGATCGGCCCGCGCTGCCGCGCGATCACCGGGGTGAAACCGTCGCCGCGGCCAACTTGGCTTGCCAGCGTGACGAAGCCGCCACCCGCCTGCGCCGAAGCGAGCGCGACGGCGTCGATACTATCCCGGCTGCCATAGCTGGCGCGCAGCTGGAGCGGGCCGAGATCGGCGGGGCTGGCGCTCGACAGCTCGATCGTTCCCGCAAGCGCGCCCGGCCCGGCATAGCCGCTGCCGCCGCCGCGGGTGATCCGCGCCGCGGCAAGGCGATCGGGCAGGTAGGCGGAAAACGCCACCCAGCCGCCGAACGGATCGGCCTGCGGCACCCCGTCGAGCAGCAGCAGCGCGCGGCTCGACGCGTTGCCGCCGAGCCCGCGCAAGGTGATGCCCTGGCTGGTCGGATGCGCCGAGCGCGAATCGGAACGGCGGAACTGGGCGAGCCCGGCGGCGTCGCGCAGCGCGTCTTCCAGCCGGCCACTGGCGGTGCCGGCCAGCCGCTCGCGGTCGATCGTCACCACTGCGTACGCCGCCTCGCCCGGCGGCGCATCGAGCCCGCGCCCGGTGACGACGATCTCGTCGGGATCGGCCTGGGCGAGGGCGGGGACGGGCAGGAGAAGGGCAAGACACAATAAGCCCCTCCCCTTCAGGAGCATCGGGTCGATCATGCCCCCGGCATGATCTGAAGAGCGCGGGGCGCTCTTCACCCGATGCTGGGTTGGGGTGGGGCCTATCCACGGGCGAATGGTCTCGGTGAGACGGCCAGGCCCCACCCCCAACCCCTCCCCTGAAGGGGAGGGGCTTTGTCTTCGGATCGTCACTTCGGCGCCACACGGTCCGGATGCGCCGCGGCAAACGCCTCGATTTCCTGCGCTGCGGCATCGGCGCGGACCAACTTTGGGTAAGCGTCCAGCGGCGTATCGAACCGCCGTGCATTGAACATCTGCGGCACCAGGAAGACATCGGCGATCCCCGGCGCCTCGCCGCCGAGGAACGGCCCGTTCCCTGCCATTGCCTCCAGCGCCTCGAACCCTTCGGCGATCCAGTGCCGCGTCCAGTCGTCCCGCGCGGCATCGTCCACGCCCAGCGCCTTGAGCTTGCGCAATACGCGGAGGTTGTTGAGCGGATGCACGTCGGCGCCAATCACCAGCGCCTGTGCCAGCGCTTCGGCGCGGGCGTCGGAATCTGCAGGGACCAGCCGGGGCTCGGGATAGCGCGCGTCGAGCCAGTCGATGATCGCCAGGCTCTGGGTCAGCACCTTGCCGTCGACTTCGAGCGCCGGGACGAAGCCCTGGGGGTTCAGCGCGAGATGCTCAGGCGAACGCTGCTGGTTCTCGAGCAGCATCACGTCGTGCCGATCGTAGGCCAGCCCCTTCAGATTGAGCGCAATGCGGACGCGATAGGCGGCGGACGAGCGGAAATAATCGTGGAGCAGCATGGCTCAGGGCTGGGCCGGCGGCTCGGCGATCGTCGCGCCGCCGGGCACCGAATCATTGTGCCGCACCCGCCAGTGGAAGCCGCGCGGCGCAGTGTCGCGCACCCGCGCGGCGCGCTCGGCCTCGCTCTCCAGCGCGACCTTGATCATCGCGACGATCGGGTCGGCCAGCGCAAGCCCCATCACGCCGAACAAGGTACTTGCCAGGATCTGCGCGCCCAGGGTCAGCGCCGGGGGCAAGTCGACGGTGCGCTTGGCGACGATCGGGATCAGCACATAGCCGTCGAAGGTCTGGACGCCGAAATAGATGATGATCGCCCAGACGCCGGTGTCGAACCCGGCGCTGAACCCCACCGACACCATCAGCACGCCGCTGACGAACGCGCCGATATTAGGGATGAAGGCGAGCATGCCCGTCAGGATGCCGAGCAGCAGCGCCATCGGCACGCCGGCGAGCATCAGGAAGAACCAGGTGAACACACCCTCGGCGGCCATGCCGAGCAGGCGGCCGGCGAGCAGCACGCGGAGCGTGCGCGCCATCCGCGCGATCGTGATCGCGAAGTCATCGCGCGCCGAGGTCGGCACCATCCATTGCAGCCCGCGCTCGTAGACGCGCGGGTCGAGCGCCACGAACAGCCCGATCGAGACGATCATCAACAGGCTGGCACCCGCACCGAGCACCGATCCCACTGCCGAGGTCAGCCGGCCGACCGATCCGAGCGCCTGCTGCGCCATCCCGGCCAGATCGGCGCGGCCGGGCATCAGTCCTAGGCTCGAGATCCACTGGACGACGCGATTGCCCTGCACTTCGAGCGTCGCGCGAAGCTGCTCGGCCTGGATCGCGATCTGCACGCCGGTGAGGTAGAAGACGCCACCGATGAACGCGATGGCGAGCAGCACCACGATCAGGATGCGCAGCCCCCGCGGGATCGGCGCGACGCGGCCGAGCAGCCGCGCGCCGCCGTCGAGCAAAGAGGCGAAGACGAGCCCGGCGAAGATGATCAGCAGCGGCTGGATCAGTAGCACGACCAGCGCCACGCCGATCGCCAGCCCGAACCACACCGAGGCGCGCTTGAGTTCGGCGCGGACAACCGGATCGCGCAGCTCATTGGGCCCCGGCTCATGGACCACCCGAACGCCTTCGCTCGCTGCTGTATCGGTCATTTAGCGTCCTGTGTCGGATGGAGCGAAGTGCCCGCGCGGCCCGAACGGAAAGACGCGGGCCAGCTCAACGGGTTCCAGCTGGCGCTGCCGTCGAGCGAGAAAGTGATGAATTCGGCGCGCCCGCCGATATTCTCCCACGGCACCGGTCCGCCCAGCCCGTTCTGCGCGACGGTGAAGCGGCTGTCGGCGCTGTTGTCGCGATTGTCGCCCATCAGGAACACGCGGCCCTGCGGCACACGGATCTCGGGATAATTGTCGCCCGGGCTCCAGCCCTTGTCGACCGTGTCGTAGGAGCGGCCATTGGGGAGCGTCTCGCGGAAGATTGGCAGCCGGCAGAAATGCTGCCCGCCCGCGCCGCTCACCAGGAGTCCCGGATAATGATCGGCGTCGCAGCGGGTATTGGCGTCGACGGCCACGTCGCGCGTGCCGGTCGCGCGCCGCGGCACCGGCTTGCCGTTGAGCCATACGATCCCGTCGCGCACCGCGATGCGGTCGCCCGGCAGGCCGATGACGCGCTTGATATAGTCGGTCTTCGTCCCCGGCGGCGTGACGATCACCACGTCGCCGCGCTCGGGCAGGCTGCCGAACAGCCGGCCGGGCATGAACGGCAGCAAGTGGAAGGTCGGCGTGACGAACGAATAGCCATAGGGATATTTGGTGACGACCAGCCGGTCGCCGACCAGCAGCCCGGGCATCATCGATTCGGACGGGATGTAGAAGGGCTTGGCGATCAGGCTGTGGAAGCCGAGCACCGCGAGCACGAGCCACACCACGCCGCGCAGCTCGGCCCACCAATCGGTGCCGCGCCGCGTCTGTGTCACCGGTTCTTGGAAACCCTGTTCGTGCGTCAACGCCAACTCATCCGCGGCCATGGCCATCAATCGTCCTTCCCGACCGCGATCGCCTCGATCATCACACAAGCAAAGGCCCAGGGATGATCGTCGGTCAGGGTGAGATGCACCTTCGCGACGTGGCCGGGCGGGGTCATGGCGTCAAGCCTTGCCTTGGCGCCCCCGGTCAACGCCAGCGTCGGCGCTCCCGAAGGCGCGTTGACGACACCGATATCCTTGAGGAACACCCCCTGCTTGAACCCGGTTCCGACCGCCTTGGAAAAGGCTTCCTTGGCGGCGAAGCGCTTGGCGAGCGTGGCGGCGTAGTTGTGCGGGCGGCGGGCGGCCTTTTTCAGCTCGGTTTCGGTGAATGCGCGCTGTTCGAAGCGCGCACCGAAGCGGTCGAGTGAGTTCTGGATGCGCTCGATGTTGCAGAGGTCCGAGCCGAGGCCGAGGATCACCTGATCCTCCCCGGAACGGGGAGGGGGACCGCTCTCGCAGCGAGTGGTGGAGGGGGTGTGCCACAAATGGATTCGCTGGTGGAGAGCCCCCTCCACCAGCCTGCGGCTGGTCCCCCTCCCCCTCCCGGGGAGGATCTGAAGGACCGCATCACCGCGCCGCGTCCATCAGCGCGCGCATCCGCTGCACCACCGGCGCCAATCCGTCGAAGATCGCCTCGCCGATCAGGAAATGGCCGATGTTGAGCTCCATCACCTGCGGGATCGCGGCGATCGGCACGACATTGTCGAAGGTGAGGCCGTGCCCGGCATGCGGCTCGAGCCCCGCCTTGACGGCGAGCGCGGCCGCGTCGGCGATGCGCTTGAGTTCCCCCTCACGCGCGCATTCGGCCAGTTCGCAATAGCGGCCGGTATGGAGCTCGACCACCGGCGCGCGCAGTCGCAGCGCCGCGTCGATCTGGCGCGAATCGGGCTCGATGAACAGCGACACGCGGCATCCCGCGTCGAGCAGCTTGCCCACCATCGGCGCGAGATGGTTGTGCTGCCCCGCCGCGTCGAGCCCGCCTTCGGTCGTCCGCTCCTCGCGCTTCTCCGGCACGATGCACACCGCGTGGGGCCTGTGGCGCAGCGCGATCGCCAGCATCTCCTCGGTCGCCGCCATTTCGAGGTTGAGCGGCACGGTCAGCTCGTCGACCAGCCGAGCGATATCGTCGTCGGTGATATGGCGCCGGTCCTCGCGGAGGTGCGCGGTGATCCCGTCGGCACCCGCCCCGACCGCGAGCAGCGCCGCGCGTACCGGATCGGGATAGCCCGATCCGCGCGCGTTGCGCACCGTGGCGACGTGGTCGATGTTGACGCCCAGGCGCAATTTACCCGTCAACGACCCCTCCGTTCGTTTCGAGCGAAGTCGAGAAACGCATCCCGGAGCCCCGTTTCTCGACTTCGCTCGAAACGAACGGGGAAGGGGCGGGTACGGCTCATGCCTCCGCCCGGCTCCCCGGCTTGATCGCGGGGAGCGCCGCCAGTTCGGGCGGCAGCGCGTCGGGCTGGTAGGTCGGCACGTCGAGCTGGAGCAGCGAGAAGAAGGGCACGTCGAACGCGGCAGCTCCGCCCGAACGATCGACCAACGACGCCATCGCGATCACTTCGCCGCCGGCCGCCTCGATCGCCTTGATCGCCTCGCGCGACGAGAGCCCGGTGGTGACGACGTCTTCCATCATCAGCACCTGCTGGCCCGGCGTGAGCCGGAAGCCGCGGCGCAGTTCGAAGGTTCCGGTCGGCCGCTCGACGAACATCGCCTCGACACCGAGCGCACGCGCCATCTCGTGCCCCGCGATCACGCCGCCCATCGCCGGCGACACCACCGCGCTGATCCGGCCCCGAATCGTATCCGGAATCTGCGCCGCCAGCGCCTCGGCCAGCCGGCTCCCGCGCCGCGGGTCCATCAGCACCCGCGCACATTGCAGATAGCGCGAGCTGCGCAGTCCCGACGACAGGATGAAATGGCCTTCGAGCAGCGCGTCCGCGGCGCGGAACTCCGCCAGAACCTCGTCTCGGGTCAACGCATCCACCTCCCTGCTGCACGTGCGTGCTCTCTTAGGGTCGGCACCCCGCCGCCGCAACGGCTCATCAAAAAGGGTTGAGAATGGGCCTCCTTCCCGTATAGGCCGCTGACTCGGTTACGTAGCTTTCTTGCCGACGGCGCAGCCACAACAGGGTGATAAAAACGATGCGCATGCCTGGTTTGATTTCGATTGTCCTGGCTGCAGGGCTGGCGTGGGGAGCGCCCGCACTGGCCCAGAATGAGGCAGCGCCCGCCGCGCCGCCGACACAGGCCGCGGCTGTGCCAGCCCCTGCAGCCGCTTCGGCGCCTGCCGCGGCTCCGGCCGTCGCCGATCCGACGCTTGACGCGCAGGGCAAGCCGCTGCTCAAGCCCGCGCCGACCATCGGTCAGCCGCAGGACCGGCTTTTCGGCCTGCAGGAGCAGGTCACGCCGAACGGCCGCGATGCACACTGGTTCCACAACTGGGTGCTGCTGCCTTTGATCATCATCATATGCGTGTTCGTTCTGATCCTGATGATCTACGTGGTCGTCCGCTATCGCCGCGCCGCCAATCCGGTGCCGTCGCGGACCAGCCACAATACGGCGATCGAGATCGTCTGGACGCTCGCGCCGGTGCTGATCCTGATCGCGATCGCAGTTCCCTCGATCCGGCTGCTCGCCGCGCAGTTCAAGCCCGCGCCCGAGAATGCCGTGACCTTGAAGGCGATCGGCAACCAGTGGTTCTGGAGCTACGAATATCCCGATCACGGTGATATCAAGCTGACCGCGAACATGCTCAAGGAGCAGAGCGAGGTTCCTGCCGGCCAGCGCTACCGCACCGATGCCGATGGTCCCCGCCTGCTTGCGACCGACACCCGCGTGGTGCTGCCGGTCGGCGTGCCGATTCGCCTCGTCGCCACCGCGCAGGACGTGATCCACAGCTGGGCGATGCCTGCTTTCTGGATCAAGATCGACGCGGTCCCCGGCCGCCTCAACGAGACCAGCTTCATCATCGAGAAGCCGGGCCTCTATTTCGGCCAATGCTCGGAGCTCTGCGGTGCGCGCCACGGATACATGCCGATCGCAGTAGAGGCAGTGAGCCCCGAAGTGTTCGCGCAGTGGGTCGCGTCGAAGGGCGGCACGATGCCGGGCGCAGGCGCTGCGCCGCAATCGGCGACCGCGGCGGGCAACGACGCCTCCGCCGAAGTCAGCAATGCCTCGGAAGCCGGCCCGGTCGTCAACGCGACCGCCGCTCCCACGGTTACCAATCAGCCCGCGACGCAGAATCCGGCGGGCCTCGGACAGACGGGCAACTGAGACCATGACCGACACCGCTCTCCAGGCGCATGACCACGGTCACGCCCATGCGCATGATCACCATGACGGCGATCACAAGCCCGGCTTCTTCCAGCGCTGGTTCATGTCCACCAACCACAAGGACATCGGCACGCTCTATCTGATCTTCGCGATCGTCGCGGGGATCATCGGCGGCGGGATCTCGGGGCTGATGCGCGCCGAGCTGATGCATCCGGGCATCCAGTATCTGCCGACCTGGCTGGGCATGCTGCACGGCGGCGGGCATAGCCTCGACGACGCGCTGCACTTCTGGAACGTGCTGATTACCGCACACGGCCTGATCATGGTGTTCTTCATGGTCATGCCGGCGATGATCGGCGGTTTCGGCAACTGGTTCGTGCCGATCATGATCGGCGCGCCCGACATGGCGTTCCCGCGGATGAACAACATCAGCTTCTGGCTGCTGATTCCGGCATTCACGCTGCTTCTCGCCTCGCCCTTCGTCGGCAACGGCGCGGGCACCGGCTGGACGGTCTACGCCCCCCTCTCCACCTATGGCGAGCCCGGGCCTTCGGTCGACATGGCGATCCTGTCGCTCCACATCGCCGGCGCCAGCTCGATCCTCGGCGCGATCAACTTCATCACCACGATCTTCAACATGCGCGCGCCGGGCATGACCCTGCATAAAATGCCGCTGTTCGTGTGGTCGGTGCTGATCACTGCCTTCCTGCTGCTGCTGGCACTGCCGGTGCTCGCGGCTGCGATCACCATGCTGCTGACCGACCGCAACTTCGGCACGGCATTCTACGATCCTGCCTATGGCGGCGATCCGGTGCTCTACCAGCATCTGTTCTGGTTCTTCGGTCACCCCGAAGTCTACATCATGATCCTGCCGGGCTTCGGCATCGTCAGCCAGATCGTCGCGACGTTCAGCCGCAAGCCGGTGTTCGGCTATCTCGGCATGGCCTATGCGATGGTCGCGATCGGCCTGGTCGGCTTCGTCGTCTGGGCGCACCACATGTTCACCACCGGCCTGTCGGTGACGGTGAAGATGTACTTCACCGCGGCGACGATGGTGATCGCGGTGCCCACCGGCGTGAAGATCTTCTCGTGGATCGCGACGATGTGGGGCGGCTCGATGACCTTCAAGACCCCGATGGTCTGGTCGCTGGGCTTCATCTTCATGTTCACCGTGGGCGGCGTGACCGGCGTCGTGCTCGCCAATGGCGGCGTCGACGATTACATGCACGATACCTATTACGTGGTGGCACACTTCCACTACGTGCTCTCGCTGGGCGCGGTGTTCGGGCTGTTCGCCGGCTTCTATTACTGGTTCCCGAAGATGTTCGGGAAGATGTACAGCGAGCTGCTCGGCCAGCTGCACTTCTGGGTGTTCTTCGTCGGCGTGAACGTGCTGTTCTTCCCGATGCACTTCCTGGGCCTGCAGGGCATGCCGCGCCGTATCCCCGACTATACCGAGCAATATGCGCATTGGAATTACGTGGCGAGCGTGGGTTACATGATCATGTTCGTCGGCGTGATGATCTTCTTCGTCAACGTGATCTGGTCGCTGATCGCGGGCAAGAAGGCCGAAGCCAATCCGTGGGGCGAGGGCGCGACCACGCTCGAATGGACGCTGTCGAGCCCGCCGCCCTTCCACCAGTTCGAGACGCTGCCGGTCATCGACGGCGGCGACCACCACTAAGCCGCTGCCGAAAGGCGGAAACAAGCGCCCCGGGGGAAACTCCGGGGCGTTTTCGTTAGGCGATCGGTGCTAAGGTGCGCGAAGAGGGTTCGTTGAGCCCGGTGTCGGGTTCAGCCGGTGCGTGAAGGGTCGGGCAATGTACAAATGGCCATATCAGGGCTGGGCAAGCGCGGGCTTCGACGCCTGGGCGCTCGGCATGGAGGCGTCGGCAGTGATCGGCCTGCGCACGATGAAGATGGCGGCGGGCGGGTATGACGCGGCCGAGGAAGCGCAGCTGATGGTCTCGGAGAAGATGCAGTCGGCGCTCGAACTCCAGACCGCGTTGGTCACCGGCGGGCTGGGCAGCGACCCGCTGGCGGGCACCCGGAAGGTGCTCAAGCACTATCGCCGGAAAGTGAAGGCCAACCGCAAGCGGCTGGGCTGAGGCCCAACCGCCTGCATCGGGCGAGTTAGGCCAACTCCGGTACCCGGCGCGCGGGCAGGAAGCGCGCGTTGCTCAGCAGCCCAGCCGAGACCAAAGAGACGAGCAGCCCGACCGGCAGGATCTCGGTCAGCGTCATCGGCACGCGGAACAGCGGGTCGGCATATTGCGCTTTGAACGCCGCCATCTCGGCCGCGAACTGCGCGAGTTCGGCGGCGCTGGCACCCTGGGCGCGCTTCTCGGCGATCGCCGCGTTGATATAGGCGCCGATATAGTCGACCTGGGTGATTGCCAGCGCCGCCTCCCAGGCAAGGATATAGAAGACGCTGGCGACCAGGCTGATCGCCAGCCCCATGCCGAAGGCAGGCCAGAAGCGGATCACGCCGCCTTGCGCGTCGCGTCGCCGCTTGATCGCGAGGAACACCATGCTCAGCCCGAACAGCATGATCGAATAGCCGATCGCCATCCCCGCCGCGCCGCCGGGATGGTTCTCGCGCAGGATCACGAAGAGCGTGAAGGTGGGGGCGCCGATCATCAGCCCGGCGATCGTGCCGTAGTTCAGAATAAAGCGGAGCATGCGAATCCTCTCCCGGAAGTTGCCGGCCGAGTGGAGGCGTTCCGGCCGCCGCCGGCAATCGCCTGAAAGGATGATTTGCGCGGCTTCACCCGAAAAACCACGCCGTCACGGCAGCAGCCCCAGGTCGCGCGCCCGAGCGATCGCGTCGGTGCGGCGGCTGGCGTCGAGCTTCTCGAACAGCCGCGCGACATGCGTCTTGACCGTGTTGGGCGAGACGTGGAGCCGCGCGGCGATCTCCTTGTTCGATCGGCCGGCGGCAAGCTCTTGGAGCACCGCCATCTCGCGCGGACTTATCCCCAGCGTCGCCTGCGCCTGCGGATTGCCGTCGAACGGCAGCGCGGCGGGACGGGCGAACACGCGCACGCCGAGCACGACGCCGAGGACGAGGAACCCCGCAGCAACCAGGAAGATCGCCATGTCGGCGAAATGGGTGCGCGCAAGCCGCTGATAGTCGAGCCATTGCAGCGCGAGCATTCCCGCCGCGAGCAAGGCGCCATAAGGGAGAATATGCCGCATCATGCAGGGCACAGGCGTAGCCGCGCGTGCCGGGCGAGACAATCCGGCCCTTTCGCCTTGCCGGCGCGGCGCCTATAGCGGCCCCAGCCATGAGCACTTCCGCTGCCACTGTCCTGCTTCCCGCCGAATGGCGCGACTTCCTTGCGCTGACCAAGCCGCGGGTGATGACGCTCGTCGTGTTCACCGGATTGTGCGGGATGCTCGCTGCGCCGGTGCCGATCCATCCGGTGCTCGGCTTTACGGCGATCCTGTGCATCGCGCTCGGCGCGGGTGCGGCGGGCGCGCTCAACCAATGGTACGAGGCCGATCTCGATTCGAAGATGCGCCGGACCCAGGGCCGGCCGCTGCCCGCCGGGCGGATGGACCGCCAGTCGGCGCTGCACTTCGGCGTCGGGCTCGCCTGTTTCAGCCTCGCGCTGATGTATTTCGCGATAAACCTCGCGGCGACGGTGATCCTCGCCGTCTCGATCCTGTTCTACGTGTTCGTCTATACGATCTGGCTCAAGCGCCGCACCCCGCAGAACATCGTCATCGGCGGTGCGGCCGGCGCCTTCCCGCCGCTGATCGGCTGGGCCGCGGCGACGGGCGACGTCGCGCTGCTGCCCGCCTTGCTCTTCGCGCTGATCTTCCTGTGGACCCCGCCGCATTTCTGGGCATTGGCCCTGTTCGTGAAGACCGATTACGCCAATGCCGGGGTGCCGATGCTTCCCGTGGTGGCGGGCGAGCGCAACACGCGCACCCAGATCGGGCTCTACACGATCCCGATGGCTGCCGCAGCGCTCGCGCCCTGGCCGCTGCAGCTCACCGGCGCGCTCTACGGCGTGTCGGCGCTGGTGCTCACCGGCATCTTCGCCGCCTTGGTGCTGCAGGTGACTTTCCGCAGCTCGGCTCCCGACGATACGATGGCCCCCGAGAAGCGGCTGTTCAAATATTCGATCCTCTATCTGTTCCTGATGTTCGGCGCGTTGGTCGCCGATAGGTGGCTTGCATGAACGACATCGACCAGACCGAAGTGATCCGCGCCCGCCAGCGCAGCCGCGCGCGCGTGATGGCGCTGCTGCTCGGCGCGTTCGTCATCCTCGTCTTCGCGATCTCGATCGTGAAGATGAAGATCGCGCACGGCGGATGACCCGCAACCTGCGCACCGCGCTGCTCGCCGGGCTCGGCGTCTGCACGATGACCGGCATGGGGTTCGCCAGCGTGCCGCTCTACCGCATCTTCTGCGAGGTCACCGGCCTCAACGGTACCACCCAGCGCGGCGACCTCGCCCCCGGCGCCACCGGCAAGAAGGTCACCGTCGCCTTCGACAGCAACGTCGCCGCGAAGCTCCCCTGGAAGTTTGCGCCGGAAAGGCGCAGCGATACGATCGACATCGGCGGGCGCGACATGGCGTTCTACACCGCCACCAACCTGTCGGACAAACCGATCACCGGATCGGCGACCTTCAACGTCACCCCCGCGGTGGCGGGCAAGTATTTCACCAAGATCCAGTGCTTCTGCTTCACCCAGCAGACGCTCGAGGCGGGCGAAACGGTGCGCATGCCGGTGCTGTTCTACGTCGATCCGGCGATCCTGAATGATCCCGATGCGAAGGACATCCAGGAAATCACGCTCTCCTACACATTTTACCCGGTGGATTCCGGCAAGACGGCAAGCTAGAGACGCTGCAAAGCATAAACAGGGATGAGCCGATGGCGGGTGCCAAGAACCATCAATTCCATATCCTTCCGCCGAGCATCTGGCCGCTGTTCGGCTCGATGGCGGCGCTGGTGCTCGCCTCGGGCGGCATCATGTGGATGCACAGCATGCCGAGCGCGAACCTGGTGTTCTTCGCCGGCGTCGCGGGCATCCTGATCACCTTCTTCGGCTGGTGGTCCGACGTGATCCGCGAGGCGCATGCCGGCGATCATACCCCGATCGTCCAGCTCCACCTGCGCTACGGCATGATCCTGTTCATCGCTTCCGAAGTGATGTTCTTCGTCGGCTGGTTCTGGGCGTGGTTCGATTTCTCGCTCTTCCCCTCGACGGTCGACGCAGTCGGCGGCACCTGGCCACCCAAGGGCATGCACGTCCTCGATGCGTGGAAGCTGCCGCTGCTCAACACGCTGATCCTGCTCTGCTCGGGCACCACGGTCACTTGGGCCCACCACGCGCTGCTCCACAATGATCGCAAGGCGCTCAAGACCGGGCTGTGGCTGACGATCATCCTGGGCCTGCTGTTCACGTCGCTCCAGGCGATCGAGTATATGGAGGCTCCGTTCCCGTTCAAGGCGGCGAGCGACGGCGGCTCGAGCTATGGCGGCGCGTTCTTCATGGCGACCGGTTTCCACGGCTTCCACGTGCTGGTCGGCACGATCTTCCTGATCGTCAATCTTGTGCGCGTCTATAAGGGCCACTTCACCCCGCGGCAGCATTTCGGCTTCGAAGCTGCCGCTTGGTACTGGCACTTCGTCGACGTGGTGTGGTTGTTCCTCTTCGCCTCGATCTACGTTTGGGGCGGCTGGGGCGCACCGGTGCACTGAGCGTGCCCGGAGAACCTGATCTTTCGGGGGGAGGCGGCCCAGGGCTGCCTCCCCCCATTCATTCCGGGGTGTACGGCTGCTGCCCGCGCTGCGGGGCGCGGACGCTGTTCAAGAGCTTCGTCGCCTTTGCCGATCGCTGCCCGGACTGCGGGCTCGATTACGGCAAGTTCAACGTCGGCGACGGCCCCGTCGTCTTCCTGACGCTCGGCATCGGCGCGCTGGTCACCGCGCTGGCGCTGTGGGTCGAATTCACCTTCGAGCCCGGGCTGCTGATCCACGCATTGCTGTGGATCCCGCTCACGCTCTTCCTCACCGTCGTGCTGCTGCGCGTGGGCAAGGGCTGGCTGCTCGCGCTCGAATATCGGAACAAGGCCGCCGAAGGCAGGATCGTGCAGGACAAATGACCAGGCGCATTCCCATCCTTCCGACGGCGATCGTCGTCCTCGCCGTCGCGACGATGATCGGCCTGGGGCTGTGGCAATTGGTGATCCGCAAGCCGCAAAAGGAAGCCGCGCTCGCACAGCTCGCCGCCAATCCATCCAAGCCCGAGATCGCCTTCCCCCGGCTGCCCGACGACCGCCTCCTCTTCCGACGCGCGCATGGCGTCTGCGTCGAGCCGGTGTCGAGCATGCTCACCGGCGCGGGAAATGCCGGCTTCCGCTTCATCGTCGAATGCCGCACCGGCGGCGCCGAAGGGCCGGGGATGATGGTCCAGCTCGGCACGACGCGCGATCCGCTCGCCAAGCCGGTCTGGAAGGGGGGGGAAGTCCGCGGCATCCTCAGCCATGCCCCCGACAGCCGCTCGATGCTGGGATCGCTGTTCGATCGCACTCCCAAGCGGTTGCTGCTGGTGGCTGACACCCCGGCACCGGGGCTGGCGCCCAACGGCACGCCCGATCTGTCCTCGGTGCCCAACAACCACCTGGCGTACGGCGTGCAATGGTTCCTGTTCGCGATCGTGGCGGCGGTGATCTACGTCCTCGCGCTGCGGCGCTTGCAGAAGCCCTCTTCTCCCCTCCCGGAAAGGGAGAGGCCGGGAAAGAGTAGCGAGCGCAGCGAGCCTCCGTCGGCCGCGGGATAAGCGACGCACGGGGCATCGAGCACCGAGCGCCGCACACCCACCCCCCAGCCCCTCCCTTTTAGGGAGGGGAGTTTTGCTTGGCTTGCCGCTGCCGACTCCTGCAGCTAACCCCGCCGCCATGCGCTACCAAAGCACCCGAGGCGCCGCGCCCCTGCTCGGCTTTCGCGACGTCACGCTTGCCGGCCTTGCCAGCGACGGCGGGCTCTACGTCCCCGAATCCTGGCCGAGCCTGACCCGCGAGCAGATCGCCGATCTCGCTGGCCTGTCTTATGTCGAGACCGCGGTGCGCGTGATGCTGCCCTTCGTCGGGCCGGACCTCAGCGAAGACGAGCTGCGCGACCTGTGCACCCAGGCCTATGGCCGGTTCAGCCACGCCGCGGTGACCCCGCTGGTCCAGCTCGATCACCAGCATTGGCTGCTCGAGCTGTTCCATGGTCCCACGCTTGCGTTCAAGGACGTCGCGCTCCAGCTGCTCGGGTTGTTGTTCGAGAAGTTCCTGGCGGGCAGCGGCGATCACCTGACGATCGTCGGCGCCACCTCGGGCGATACGGGCAGCGCCGCGATCGACGCGGTCGCCGGGCGCGCAGGCATCGACATCTTCATGCTCCACCCCAAGGGCCGCGTCTCCGAGGTCCAGCGCCGCCAGATGACGACGGTGCTCGCGCCCAACGTCCACAACATCGCGATCGAGGGCAGCTTCGACGATGCCCAGGCGCTGGTGAAGGCGATGTTCAACGACGCGGACTTTGCCGGGCGTTTCCAGGTCACCGCGGTCAATTCGATCAACTGGGCGCGGCTGATGGCGCAGGTGGTCTATTATTTCTACGCCGCGGTCCGCTTGGGCGCGCCGGACAAGCCGGTCGCCTTCGCCGTGCCGACGGGCAATTTCGGCGACGTGTTCGCCGGCTATGTCGCGGCGAAGATGGGACTGCCGATCGCCAGGCTGATCGTCGCGACCAACGTCAACGACATCCTCCACCGCGCGCTATCGACCGGCGACTATTCGACCGGCACGGTGACGCCCACCGCCGCGCCTTCGATGGACATCCAGGTCAGCTCGAATTTCGAGCGGCTGCTCGCCGATCTGGCGGGCGCACCCGTCGCCGATCAGATGCGCGGGTTCGAGGCGGCGCGCGCGATGCAGCTCACCAACGCCCAGCGCGACGGGGCCGCCGCCCTGTTCGCCAGCGACCGGATCGACGCCGATGCGATGAACGAGGCGATGCGCTGGGGCTTCACCCAGGCCGGCGAAGTGCTCGACCCGCATAGCGCGATCGGCCTCGCCGCCGCGCGTCGCGCGGATCTGCCGGCGGACGTGCCCGTAGTGACGCTCGCCACTGCGCACTCGGCCAAGTTCGCCGAGGCGGTCGAGCGTGCCACCGGGCTGCGTCCACCGGTCCCGGCGCGTGTCGGCGACCTCCACGAGCGGCAGGAGCGCTACGACGTGCTACCGGCGACGTTCGAGGCCATCACCGCCTACATCGCCGAACGCGCGACTCCCCGCCAATAATCGTCATTCCGGCGAAGGCCGGGATCTCCCGCCGTGTCGTGCTGCTGCCTGAGATCCCGGCTTTCGCCGGGATGTCGGGTTGCATAAGGGAGGCGGATGGACCTCATCACGCTCACCGGCGAACCCTGGGCCGATTACGGCCTGCTCGACTCCGGCCATGGCCGCAAGCTCGAGCGCTACGGCAAATACCGCTTCATCCGCCCCGAGCCCCAGGCGATGTGGGCACCTGCCTCTGAGGACTGGCACGCGCATGGCGAGTTCCTCCCCGCCCCCGACGACGAAGGCGGCGGGCGCTGGCATTTCCACAAGCCGACGCCGCCCGAGGGCTGGCCGCTCGCCTGGGAGGAGGTCCGCTTCACTGCGCAGACCACGCCGTTCCGCCATCTCGGCTTCTTCCCTGACATGGCGCCGGTCTGGCATTGGATGCGCACCCAGATCGCCGACAAGCCCGAGGCGGAGTGCATGAACCTGTTCGGCTATACCGGCGTCGGCACGCTCGCGCTGGCGGCGAAGGGCGCGCGAATGACGCATGTCGATGCGTCGAAGAAATCGGTCGCCGAGGGCAAGGCCAATGCCGCGCTGTCGGGAATGGAAGACAAGCCCGTCCGTTGGATGATCGACGATGCCGGCAAGTTCGTCGCGCGCGAAGTGCGTCGCGGCCGGCGCTATGACGGGATAATCCTCGATCCGCCCAAATGGGGCAGGGGCCCGAACGGCGAAGTGTGGAAGCTCGAGGAAGGCCTGCCCGGGCTGATCGCCGACACCCGGAAACTGCTCGACGCCGACTCGCGCTTCCTGTTCCTGACGGTCTACGCCGTGCGGATGTCGGCGCTGGCGATCGGCGAACTGGTCCGCCAGTCGTTCGGCGATCTCGGCGGCAGGGTCGAGTGTGGCGAACTGAGCGTGCGCGAAGAGGCGCGCGGGCTTAAGCTGCCCACCGCGATCTTCGCGCGCTGGAGCCGCGGCTGATGGCGCTGTTCGCCTTCCTCGCGACCGCCGTCGCCGACGAAGTTGAAGGCCGCCGCCCGGGCGCACGGCATGCGATGCTTATCTATGTCACCGCCGCCGATTTCGAAGCGGCGCAGCCCAAGGCCGCCGGTGTCGCGATCGGCGCGGGCTGGATGCTGGTGCGGCTCGAAAAGGGCAAGCCGATCGATGCGGATCAGCCGCAGGTCGATTCGGTACTCGCCGCCGCTGCCAAGACTGCGATCGAGGAAGGATCGGCGATGGTGGTCTATGGCGATGAGCTTCCGCCCGACGCCTAGCTCCGCCCCATCCGGATCGCGGCGCCCGCGACGAACGGGCAGCCGGCCACCAGCAACAGGCTCACCGCGCCGAGCAGCTTGAACGCCCCCGGCTGGTCGCCGGTCGCGCCGGCGCCGAAGATCAGCAGCGGCACGGCGAAGGGCAGCATCACCAGCCCGGCCAGTGCCCCCGCGCCGCGCAGTCCGGCGACCAGCGCGGCGGTGGCGATGCCGAGCGCGGCGAGGCCGGGCGTCCCGATCGCCAGCCCCGCGAGCAGGGGTAGCAGCGCGCTGCCCGGCAGATGCAGCAGCGCCGACGCGACCACCGTCGCGGCGAGCAAGGCCGGTGCGAAGCCGAGCCAGTGGCCGACCATCTTGGCCGCCGCGACCAAGCTGTCGGAAATCCCGCGCGCGGCGAACTGGTCGAGCATCCCGCTCTCGGCATCGGGGGTCACCAGCCGCTCGACCGGCAGCAGCGCCGCGAGCAACGCCGCCGCCCAGATCACCCCGCCGCCAATCCGCGCGAGCAGCTTGCCGTCGGGCCCGACTGCGAAGGGGAACAGGATCGCGACGAGCAGGAAGAAGGCGATCGGCATCACCAGCCCACCGCTGCTCCACGCCCGCCGCAGCTCGCGCCACACGATGGCGAGGAAGATGCTCACAGCGCGATCTCACGGGCATCCGGCAGCGCGATCGGCAAATGGGTCGCGACCAGCGCGATCCCGCCGTCGGCGCGGTGCCGGGCGATCAGCGCCTCGAGCACCCGCACCGAGGCCGTATCGAGCCCATTGGCCGGTTCGTCGAGCAGCCACACCGGCGCACCGCTCGCCACTACCCGCGCCAGCGCCGCGCGCCGCCTTTGCCCGGTCGACAGCAGCCGCACCGGCACCTGCTTCAGATCGGCGAGCCCGACTGCGGTCAATGCGGCTTCCACCGCCTCCGCCTGGCCGTCGATCCGCGCCCAGAAGCGCAGTGCCGCGGCGACGCCGAGTTCGGGATCGAGCGCTGCGGTCTCGGCGAGCAGCGTGCGTGCACCTTCGCCTTCGACGTGTCCCGCGGCAGCCGGCAGCAGGCCGGCGGCGATACGGATCAGGCTCGACTTGCCGGTGCCGTTGGGCCCGCTGACCAAAGCCGCCTCGCCCGGTGCGAGCGCGAAGCTGACACCTTCGAACAGCAATCGTCCGCCGCGCACGCACGCGACATCGGCGAAAGACAGGCCGGTGGTCACCCGGCGGCTTCCTCCAGCGCGTGCATGTCGTCGTCGGACAGCCCGAAATGGTGGCCGACCTCATGCACCACGATGTGCGAGACCAGCGCCTGCAGCGACACGCCGGTATCGCACCATTCGTCGAGGATCGCGCGGCGATAGAGGTGGATGCGATCGGGCAGGCCGCCCGAATCGAACAGGGATTTTTCTCCCACCGGTCGCCCATGATAGAGTCCGGTCAGCTCGAACGGATCCTCGATCCCCATTGCGTCGAGCGTCTCGTCGTCGGCGAATTCCTCGACGAGCAGCACGACGTCGGCCAGATGCTCGGCGAAGGGGTGGGGGATCCGCGCGAGCGCCTCGCGCGCAAGGGTCTCGATCATCGCCGCGTCGGGCGCGTGGGAAGGTGCTTGTCCGCGCATCGCCGAACCCATAGGCGGTGGGGCAAAGGCAGAGCAAGGAGGCGGATCGATGGTGGCACGGTTGACCGAGGGGCATCGGCGCGAGTCGCTCGCCGCGATACCCGATTGGGGCTACGACGAGGGTCGCGATGCGATCACCCGGCGCGTCGTCTTCGCGAACTTCGTCGAGGCGTTCGGGTTCATGACCCAGGTCGCGCTGCTCGCCGAAAAGGCCGACCATCATCCCGAGTGGTCGAACGTGTGGAACCGCGTCGACATTCTCCTAACCACCCATGATGCCGGCGGCCTCTCGCAGCGCGACATCGCGATGGCGCAGGCGATCGACGCGCTGCTCTAGCGCATCCCGCCGCGGCGCATCTGCTTGCGCAGCGCGCCCGGCATCCAGCGCGCGGCGAAGGCGAGGCGGCGCGCGGTCTTGCCGATGACGATATGTACCTTGTCGCGCGCGATGCCGTCCCAGATCTCCTGCGCGACCTGCTCCACGGGGGTGAACTCGAGCCCCGCGGCCTGGACCGACTGGCGGGCGCTGTGGTTGGTCCCCGACACGGTCGAATCGAGCAGCGGCGTGTCGATGAAGCTCGGCATCACCACGCGCACCGCGATCCCGTCGCTCGCCCATTCGGCATCGAGTGCCTCGGAAAGCCCGCGCACCCCGAACTTGACCGCGGCATAGAGCGCCAGCCCGCCCGACCCGTAGATCGCTGCCGCCGACGCGGTGTTGACCAGGCTCGATCCCGGCGTCGCCTTGAGGAAGGGGTGGCCCGCGCGCGCGCCGTTGATCACGCCGACCAGGTTGATCCCGACGATCCGGTCGATCTCGTCGTCGGTGGCGCCGGCAAGCGCTCCGCCGATCGCGATGCCGGCATTGTTGAACAGGACGTCCAGCCGCCCGCCGCTGGCTTGGGTGAAGGCAGTGAGCGCCTCGCGCCACTGGTCGCGGTCCCGCACGTCCATCACATGCGTCGTCGCCATCCCCGCGGGCAGCATCGCCGCGGTTGCCTCGAGCCCGGCCGCGTTGATATCGGCGAGCCCGACGCGCCAGCCGCGCGCGGCGAAGAGCTTCGCGACCGCCTGCCCGATCCCCGATCCGCCGCCGGTGATGAAGATCGCCTTCTCGCCCGCCATCCTGCTCCCCTTTGTCTTTTGACGTTTGCGATGTCATCCCGCACAACCGGCGGCGATGCCAGAGCAATCGCGCAGCGTTACCTTCAAAAATGTCAGTAAGGTTTACGCGAGCCGCGTGAACGCGGTCGATGGAGTGTCGCTCGAGATCGCCGCGGGCAGCTTCGTCGCCTTGGTCGGCGCGTCGGGATCGGGCAAGTCGACCTTGCTCAAGACGGTCAACCGGCTGATCGAGCCGAGTATGGGCGACGTGCTGCTCGGCGGCGTGCCAGTCACCGCCGAGCCGCCGCACCTGCTGCGCCGCCGGATCGGCTATGTCTTCCAGAATATCGGGCTGTTCCCGCATATGACCGTCGGCGAGAATGTCGCGATCGGGCTGCGGCTGGCGGGCGAACGCGACACCGCGGCACGAGTCGCGGAATTGCTCGCACTGGTCGAGCTGCCGCCCAAGCTCGCTGCGCGGATGCCCGATGCACTGTCGGGCGGCCAGCGCCAGCGCGTGGGGGTGGCGCGTGCGCTCGCATGCAATCCGGGGCTGCTGCTGATGGACGAGCCGTTCGGCGCGCTCGACCCGGTGACCCGCGACGGGCTCGGCAAGGCGATCCGTGCGCTCCACGAGCGGATGGGGCTGACCACGATCCTCGTCACCCACGACATGGCCGAGGCGCTGCTGCTCGCCGATCGCGTGCTGGTGATGGAGGAGGGTCGGATCGTCGCCGATGCGACGCCGCGCGCATTGCTGGCGGGGCAGGCGGGCGCGGCAGCGGATGCGCTTGTCGCGGTCCCGCGCGAGCAGGCGGCGCGGTTGGCGGAGCTGGCGAGGTGAGGGGCGGGGTGGCCATAATCCTCCCCCGGAGGGGGAGGGGGACCGCGACGCGGTGGAGGGGTAGCTCTCCACAAGCTTGGACGCCTTTGGCTCGCTACCCCTCCGTCGCCTTCGGCGCCACCTCCCCCTCCGGGGGAGGATCAAGGTGACGCAAGCCTTCGCACGCGTCCCCGAACTGCTCGCGCAGCATCTGCTGCTCGCCTTCGCCGCGCTGCTGCTGGGCGTTGTCGTCAGCTTGCCGCTCGTCGTCCTCTCGTCGCGCAACCGCACCGTCGCCCGCATCGCGCTCGGCTTCGCGAGCCTCGTCCAGACGATCCCCGGCCTCGCGCTGCTCGCGCTCTTCTACCCGATCCTGCTGTGGCTCTCGGCGCTCTTCGGCGGCGGCATTCCGGCGCTGGGCTTCCTGCCCTCGCTGCTCGCTTTGTCGCTCTATGCGCTGCTGCCGATCCTCCGCAACGGCGTCACCGGGCTCGCAAACCTCGATCCCGCGGTGATCGAGGCGGCCGAAGGCATGGGGATGACGCGCAGCCAGAGGCTCCGGCTGGTCGATGCGCCGCTGGTCGCACCGGTGCTGATGGCCGGCATCCGCACCGCCGCGGTCTGGACGATCGGCGCGGCGACGCTCTCGACCACCGTCGGCCAGCCGAGCCTGGGCGACCTGATCTTTGCCGGGCTCCAGACGCAGAATTGGACGCTGGTGCTCGCCGGCTGCATCGCCGCCGCCGCGCTGGCCCTCGGCGTCGATGCGCTGCTCGGGCTCGCCGAATTCGGCATCGCCCGGCGCCGGCGCGGGCTGGTCTGGGGAAGCCTTGGCGCCTTGCTGGTCGCCGCTGCCGTCGCGCTAGCGCCCGCTTGGCCCGCGCCGCGCGGGACCGTGACGATTGGCGCCAAGGGGTTCTCCGAGCAATATATCCTCGCGCGGCTGATCGGCCATCGGCTCGAGGATGCGGGCTACGCCGTGCGATACAAGGAGGGCCTGGGATCGGCGGTGGCGTTCGGCGCGCTCGCGGCGGGCGATATCGACGTTTATGTCGATTATTCGGGGACGCTCTGGACCAACCAGATGCAGCGCAGCGACGTGCCGCCGCGCCAGGCGATCGTCGCCGGCGTAAGGGAATGGGCCAAGGCCAGGCACGGCGTCACTTTGCTCGGGTCGCTCGGTTTCGAGAATGCCTATGCCTTCGCGATGCGCGGCGACGACGCCCGGCGCCGCGGCATCGCCAGTCTCAGCGACCTCGCCCTTCAGGCCGGCGGCCTAGATTTCGCCACCGATATCGAATTCCTCGAACGCCCCGAATGGGCCGCGGTGCGCCGCGCTTATGGCCTGCGCTTCCGGTCTGCGCGCCCCTATCAGCCGACCTTCATGTACCGCGCGCTGGCGAGCGGCGAGGCCGACGTAATCCCCGCCTTCTCTTCCGACGGCCGCATCGCCGCCGACAGGCTCGCGATCCTGAGCGATCCCAGGGGCGCGATCCCCGGATATGATGCGATCCTGCTGCTCGCCCCGCGCCGCGCCGACGATGCCCGCTTCCAGGCGGCATTGCGACCGCTGATCGGCGCGATTCCGGTCGAGAGGATGCGCGAGGCCAATTACCGCGTCGATCGCGATTCCGACAAGCAGAGCCCCGACCAGGCGGCGCGCTGGCTGGCCGATGGACTCGGGCGCTGAAATTGCGATATCGCTACCACAAACAAGAACGGAGGAGAGGTTATGCGCCTGGGGACCAAGCTGCTGCTTGCGAGCACGATTTTATACGCCACGCCGGCTTTTGCACAGCAATCGCCGACAGCGTTGTCTGGCGGGCCGACCGTCGCCGATCCCGCCAAATGGCCGCGCGCTGCCAGCCCCGCCCTGGTCGATCGCGCCACCGAGAAGATGGTCGCCGATCTGATGGCGAAGATGTCGCTCGAGCAGAAGGTGGGACAGCTCATCCAGGGCGATATCGCCAGCGTGAAGCCCGAGGATCTCCGGAAATACCCGCTCGGCTCGATTCTCGCCGGGGGCAATTCGCCCCCGCTTTCGGGCAATGACCGCTCGCCTCAGGCCGATTGGGTCGCCACGGCGCGCGCCTTCCGCGCGGTCGCGATGGAGCCGCGCCCCGGCAATGTCGCGATCCCGCTGATCTTCGGCGTCGACGCGGTCCACGGCAACAACAACGTCATCGGCGCAGTGATCTTCCCGCACAATATCGGGCTCGGCGCCGCCAACGATCCCGCGCTGATCCGCCGCATCGGCGAAGTCACTGCCGTCGAGACCGCCGCCGCCGGCCCCGACTGGGCGTTCGGTCCCACGCTCGCCGTGCCGCAGGACGATCGCTGGGGCCGCAGCTACGAGGGCTATTCGGAGGATCCCGCGATCGTCCGCAGCTTTGCAGGTGCGATGGTCCGCGGGCTCCAGGGCGATCCCACCACCACCGGCCGCATCCAGAAGGGCAAGGTCGCGGCGTCGGCCAAGCACTTCCTCGGCGACGGCGGCACCTTCAACGGCATCGACCAGGGCGATACGCGGGTGAGCGAGGCCGAGCTGATCGCGATCCACGGCGCCGGATATCCGCCCGCGATCGACGCGGGCACGCTCACCGTGATGGCGTCGTACAATAGCTGGAACGGGGTCAAGATGCATGGCAACAAGTCGTTGCTCACCGATGTGCTCAAGGGGCGGATGGGCTTCCAGGGCTTCGTCGTCGGCGACTGGAACGGCCATGGCCAAATTCCGGGCTGCACCCCCACCGATTGCGCCGCGACCTTCAACGCCGGGCTCGACATGGCGATGGCGCCGGACAGCTGGAAGGGGCTGTTCGAGTCGACGCTGAAGCACGTCAAGGACGGCACGATCCCGATGTCGCGGCTCGACGATGCGGTGCGCCGCATTCTTCGGGTCAAGGCCAAGCTCGGGCTGTTCGACCCCGCCCGGCCGATCGAAGGCAAAGCCGGCGTGCTCGGCAGTTCCGCGCATCGCGCCGTCGCGCGCGAAGCAGTCGCCAAGTCGCTCGTGCTGCTCAAGAACGAGGGCGTGCTGCCGGTAAAGGCGGGCGCCAAAGTGCTCGTCGCCGGCCCCGGCGCCGACTCGATGGGGATGCAGACCGGCGGCTGGACGCTCAGCTGGCAGGGCGACGGCAACGGCAACGAGCTGTTCCCCAATGGCGAGACGATCTACGCCGGGATCCGCAAGGCCGTCGAAGCCGCGGGCGGCACCGCGACGCTCTCGGCGGACGGCACCTTCACTGCCCAACCCGACGTCGCGATCGTCGTGTTCGGCGAGCAGCCCTATGCCGAGATGCGCGGCGACATCCGCACGCTCGAATTCCAGCCGGGCGACAAGCAGGCGCTCGGGCTGCTCAGGAAGCTCAAGAATGCCGGGGTACCGGTAGTGTCGGTGTTCCTCTCGGGCCGACCCTTGTGGACCAACCCGGAGATCAATGCCTCCGACGCGTTCGTCGCAGCCTGGCTGCCGGGCAGCGAGGGCGGCGGCGTAGCCGACGTGCTGGTCGGCGATGCGGCCGGCAAGCCGCGCGCCGACTTCAAGGGCCGCCTGTCGTTCAGCTGGCCCAAGACCGCGGGCCAGTTCGCCAACAACAAGGGGAAGCCCGGCTACGACCCGCTGTTCGCGCTCGGCCACGGCCTGACCTATGCCAAGGGCGGCACGGTGCCGGTGCTGAGCGAGGAAGCGGGGATCGATCCGTCGCTCGGCAACACGGGCACCTTCTTCGCCAAGGGCGTGACTCCCGCGCCCTTCTCCTTTGCCACCGACAGCAAGGTCGCGCGGAAAACCGTCGACGGCCCGCAGACCCAGGAAGGCGCGCAGCAACTCACCTGGCCGAGCGGCCCGGCGACTCTCCGGATCGGCGGCGGCGACCCGCTCGACCTGACCCGCGAGGCCAATGGTGACCTCTCGCTCCAGATCAGCTACCGCGTCGATCGCGCGCCCGCGGGCAAAGTCCGGCTGTCGATGGAAGGCGGCGCCAACAAGGGGACGATCGATGCGACCAGCCTGTTCACCGGCGCGACCGGCACCTGGCGGACTGCCAAGGTCTTTCTCAAATGCTATCAGTCGAACGGCGTTGATTTGAGCAAGGTCGCCGCGCCCTTCGTGCTCCAGGCCACGGGTCCGTTCGGGCTGAGCATCGCCGACGTTCGCATCGTCTCCGATCCCAACGCCTCGATCTGCCCTGGCGCCCAGCCTTGAGCGATATCGAGACGATCGAGATTGCCCGTGACGGCATCCGCGCCGAGCTTCTTCCGCTCGGCGCGGCGTTGCGTCGTCTCGAAGTGCCAGACCGCAACGGCAGGCTCGCCAACGTCCTGCTCGGATATCGCGACCTTGGCGACTATCGCGCGCATCCACGCTTCTATGGTGTCGTCGCGGGGCGCTATGCCAACCGCATCGGCGGCGCGCGCTTCAGCCTCGACGGCACCGAATATCGGGTCGCTGCGAACGACGGCGCCAACAGCCTGCATTCGGGCCCGAACGGCTTCGACTTGCAGGATTGGGAGATCGAGGCGCGCGACGATCACTCGGTGACCTTCGCGCTGCGGAGCCCGCATCTCCACAATGGCTTCCCGGGCAACCTTCATGTCCGTGCGCGCTACGCGATCGAGGAGGACGGGCTCTCGATCGGCTTCCGCGCGACCACCGACCACGCAACGGTGCTCAACCTCACCCACCACGCCTATTTCAACCTGGCCGGCGAGCGCAGCGGCGCGACGATCCTCGATCATGTCCTCCAGATCCCCGCGAGCCGGACGACGCCGACCGACGCGGCGCTGATTCCCACCGGGGCGCTGGCCGACGTGGCGGGCGGCCCGTTCGACTTCCGCACGCCCAAGCCGGTTGGCCGCGATATTGCCGCCGACGACGTCCAGCTCCGCCAGGGCAAGGGCTTCGACCATAATTATGTGCTCGACGGCCCCACGGGGGCGATCCGCCGCGTCGCGACGCTGTTCGATCCGGCTTCGGGTCGGGTGATGGACCTACATTCGACCGAGCCGGGCCTGCAATTCTACACTGGCAACCATCTCGCGGGCGGCGCCCCCGGCACCGGTGGCGGCATCTATCCGGCGCGCGGCGGGCTGTGCCTCGAGCCCCAGAAATTCCCCGACAGCCCCAACAAGCAGGGCTTTCCCTCGGCGCGGCTCGATCCGGGGCAGGAATACCGCCACGACATGGCGTTCCGCATCCGGACGGCGAAGGACGTGGCCGGCGCCTTCGGTTAGCGGCCGGACGCGCATCGCGCTGTCCGGCCGTTGTAGACTCAGGCCCAGCTCCGCCCATCGGGACCGGCGCAGCCATAAGGCGGCAGCGCGCGGGGGAAGCGTTCCTGCAGTTTGTGGCAGCCCCAGCTCCGGATCGGTCCGGGCATATAGCCGTTCAGCGTGATGCCGACTTCATCATAGGGCGTATCGGAGCTCGCGACATAGCGATACCAGCGCAGCCCCGTCATCACGGCGACACTGATCAAAACGACGCACAGAACCTGGACTATTTTCTTCATTCAACTTCCCTTGGATGCACGCCCTGCGCATCGCAGCAAACGCTGCCGACGGGAACCGATTTGAAGCTATGGCGCCTTGCGCTCGACGTTGAAGATTTTGTTGACGATCCGCCACTCGCCATCGGCCTTCACCAGCGACAAATAATCGGTGAACTTCACGCCTGGATAATCGAGCACGACCTTGGCCATCGCCGCGTTGCCGGTGATGTCGAGGCTCTCGATCGCGCGGCGGCGCTGCGCCTCGTCGGCGGCGGGCTTGCCCGGCGCGCCGGCGATATAGTCGGTGCCGGTCCGCTCGGTGAAAGCGCCGTCGCGGTTCCAGTAGAGCATCGCCTTGGGATGGAAGGCGGCGCGGAATTCGTCGGCGCTGCCGGTGGCGTGGCCGGCGAGATAATGGTTCACGGCGGCGCGCGCCCCGACCTCGTCCTTCTCCTGGGCATAAGCGGGGGCGGCTACGATCAGGGCGGCAAGCAGCAACATGCGCATCGGCTGGTTCCTCGCGATTGAGGCGCCCAGCCTAGCGTGGCCGGTAGCCGGCGCAACATCGGCCAGGGGCCAATGTCGCGCCGGCGGGACGAACGGTCAGAGCGTCGGCTTGCCGTCGATGCGGCGGGGGACGCTCGAATCCTCGCGAAGCTCGGCGGGCAGCAGCGCTTCGGGCAGGTCCTGATACGCCACCGGACGCAGGAAGCGATCGATCGCCAGCGTGCCGACCGAGGTGCTGCGCCCGTCCGAGGTCGAGGGGAAGGGGCCGCCATGGACCTGCGCGTCGGTCACCTCGACGCCGGTCGGCCAGCCGTTTGCGAGGATGCGGCCGGCGAGGCGTTCGAGCGAAGGGAGCAACTGGCGGGCGAGTTCGGTATCCGATTCGGCCAGATGCAGCGTCGCGGTGAGCTGTCCTTCCAGGAGCGTAACGACTTTCTGGAGCTCGGCAATGTCGGCGCAGCGCACCAGCAGCGAGGCGGCGCCGAACACTTCCTCGGCATGGCTGGGGTCCGCGATGAAGTCGGCGCCGGTCATCGTGAACAGCGCGCCGCGGCCCGAAGTCGGGCCCGACGCTTCCTGGCCCTTAGCGACCAGCTTGAGCGCGGGGGCCGAAGCCCAGCGCGCGACGCCGCTCTCATAGGCCTTGTGGATGCCCGGGGTGAGCATCACCTGCGACGGCGCGCCGCACATGGCGTCGGAGGCCGACGTCACGAAGGTGTCGAGATCGGGGCCCTCGAGCGCCAGGACGAGCCCCGGGTTGGTGCAGAACTGCCCCGCGCCCATCGTCAGCGAGGCGATATAGCCCTTGCCGAGCGCCTCCGCGCGCGCCGCCAGCGCGCCGGGGAGCAGGAAAACGGGGTTGATGCTGCTCATTTCGGCATAGACCGGGATCGGAATCGGCCGGTTTTGCGCCAATTTCATCAATGCGGTGCCGCCGCCGCGCGATCCGGTGAAGCCGACCGCCTTGATCCGCGGATCGGTGACCAGCGCCTGGCCCACCGTGTTGCCCGCGCCGTTGATCAGCGAGAATACGCCGGCCGGCATGCCGGTCTTCTCGGCGGCGCGGGTGATCGCGCCGGCCACCAGCTCCGACGTGCCCGGATGCGCCGAGTGGCCCTTGACGATCACCGGGCAGCCTGCGGCGAGCGCCGAGGCGGTGTCGCCGCCCGCGACCGAGAATGCGAGCGGGAAGTTGCTCGCGCCGAACACCGTGACCGGGCCCAGCGGCACATGGCGGAGCCGCAGATCGGGCTTGGGCGCCGGTGCACGATCGGGAATGGCATGATCGATGCGCGCGCGCAGATACTCGCCGAGCCGCAGCTCCTTGGCGAACAGGCGGAGCTGGCCGGCGGTGCGGCCACGCTCGCCGGTCAGCCGCGCCTGGGGCAGCCCGCTTTCCTGCATCGCGCGCTCGACCAGTTCGTCGCCCAGCGCTTCGATCTCGTCGGCGATCGCTTCGAGGAACTTGGCGCGGTCCTCACGCGGCAGCCCCGAATAGATCGGGAAGGCGGCTTCGGCAGCGGCTGCGGCGGTTTCGACGTCCTCGGTGGTCGCGATGCTGAAGCTCGGCTCGATCTCCGTGCCGGTCGCCGCGGCAACGGCCTTGAAGCCCGGGCCGTCGCGCGACACGCGCTTCGAAGCCACGAACAATTCTCCAGTCAGCGCCATGCGAACTCTCCCGATGTCATAATGAAGTTAGCGGTAACAATGCGTCAGGGGCGACTTAGGCATGCCCGGCCCCCGGTTCAATCCTGCGCATCAGCAGCAGGCCCCGCCGCGCGCTTCCATCGTGTCGCTCAGCCCGCGCTCGACGAGCCGCGCCATCGCGTCGTGCGCGCGCTCGGCATCCTGCGCCTCGATCGCCTCGAACACCTCGAGATGGATGGGCAGCGCGTCGTGGGGGGCGGGCAGGCGGTGCTGCTTGAACGCAGTGGTGATCGCGATCGCCGCGGCGACTCCGCTGGTCAGCGAGACGATGAAGTCGTTGGCCGAGGCTTCGAGCAATGCCGAATGGAACGCCTCGTCGCAGCGCCGCCCCGCCTCGGTGGCGAAGCCGTGCTGCGCGACGCCGTCGAGCCCGGCCTTCATCCGCGCGAGCTGCTCGGGCGTACGGCGGCTGGCGGCGAGGCGCGCGGCATCGGGCTCGACGATCCGGCGCAGCTCGAACAGGCTGGCGATCAGCCCCGCGTCGGGCTCGCCCGCGAAGATCCAGCCAAGTACGTCGGGATCGAGCAGATGCCATTCTTTCCGTGGCGACACCTGGGTGCCGATCTTGGGCCGCGAATGGACCAGGCCCTTGGCGGCAAGGATGCGGATCGCCTCGCGATAGGCGGTGCGCGAGACGTTGAACTGGACGCTCGCGGCGATCTCGCCCTCGAGGATCTCGCCGGGCTCGAGCACACCCGAGACGATCCGCGTGCCGAGCTCGCGCGCCACCGTTCCGTGCAGCCGCAGCGAGCGCGGCCGCGGCGGGCGTCGCCGCACGCGCTTGGGCTTGGCTTCGGCAGGTGGGGCGGTGGCCATCGGCTCCGTGGTGGATAAGTAGGAGGATTGGGGGCTGCCCCTCTACCGGGATTTGCGGCGTCGGGAAACCCGATGCCGCTTCTTAGGCGTTGAGCAAGTTTAAACCCCTCTCCCCTTGTGGGAGAGGGAGGGAGCCGATGAAATCGGCGGAAGGGTGAGGGGGAGTGTGTCTCCTCTACGTCCCCCTCATCCTTCCCACTCGATTTCATCGAGCGGGCCCCTTCCTTCTCCCACAAGGGGAGAAGGAGGTTTGACGGTTACTCCCCCGCCGCCTCCATTTCGCGCAGCCGGTCGCGGTAGAATTCGATCCCCAGCGACAGGCTCTCGCCGATATGGCGGGCCTTGGTCTGCAGCGCTGCCGCCGTTTCAGGAGGAAACAACGCCTCTGTCGTCTCCTTCCACAGCGCGAGCCAGCGCACGAAGGTCTCGGGCGTGATCGTCTCGGCGTGGCGGATATGCGCGGGCATCGGCCGGCCCTTGTAGCGCCCGCTGGTCCGCATCACCGACGACCAGAAGGCCTGGAGCCGGGCGAGGTGCACGGGCCAGTCCTGGATCGCACCGTTGAAGATCGGCCCCAGCATCGCGTCGTCGCGGACGCGCGCATAGAAGGTATCGACCAGGCGCGTGAGATCGTCTTCGCTGAGCGGCGGGGTCATGGCACGCTGCAGCTAGGGCGCGGTGCGCCGGCGGGCGAGAGGACAAATTGTCGCACCCGGCGGGCGGGGACAGCCCTACCGCCCCACCCGCAACGTCGCGATCGGCTTGGTCCGCGCCTCTT